>JAJEBU010000032.1 GCA_022822375.1 Dehalococcoidia bacterium | reverse complement strand
ACCCTCACCCTAACCCTCTCCCAGAGGGAGAGGGGACACGGACAGGAGCACCCTCTCCACAGGGAGAGGGGACCAGGAACGCCTTCTCCCGGAGGGAGAGGGGACGAACAGAGCCAACGGAACGGAACAGACGAATGAGCGGCAACGGACACTCGGAGCAAAAGGACCCTGTCCTGGTCATTGTGCAGCTTTCGGGCGGCAACGACTTCATGAACACGCTGGTGCCGTACAACAACGGCCATTACTACGACGCGCGGCCGCTGGTGGGCATTGCGCAGGACGACGTGATGCCGATCAGCGACGAGCTGGGCTTCAACCCCGCTGCGGAGCGGATGAAGCAGATGTATGACGCGGGCGACGTCGCGGTGATTCAGGGTGTCGGTTACCCGAACTCGTCGCGGTCGCACTTCCGCGGCATGGACATCATGCACACGTGCGAGCCTGACCGGATCTCGACTGAGGGATGGGTCGCGAAGCTGATCCAGCGCCTGGATCCGGATTCGGAGAATCCGTTGACGGGCGTCAACATCGGGCGCGGCTTGCCGCGGGCGATGGCGATGGCCGGGGTGACGGCGACATCGGTCGGCGACCTCGACAACTACGGCTTGATGCCGGACATCCAGGCGGAGGAGGATCGCAACCGCGATCTGGCGATCTTCAAGCGGATGTACACCCCGGCGATCGGTGCAGGGATGGTGATGGATTATCTGCGCCAGACCGGCACCGACTCGCTGGCGGGCGCCGACATGCTGTCGACCGTGCCGGGTGCGTATGAGTCGTCGGTCGAGTACGGATCGAGCCCGATCGCGCGGGCGTTGCGCGACGTGGCGCGGATCCACACGGCGGGTCTCGGCGCGCGGGTGTTCTATACGAACCACATTGGCTACGACACGCACTCGCACCAGCCGCCGGTGCATCCGGGTTTGCTGCGGGACATGACGGGCGCGTTGGACGACTTCATGACCGACCTGCGGGAGCACGACGCGGCCGAAGAGGTGGCGATCCTCGTCTTCACCGAGTTTGGACGTCGGATGAAGGACAACGGATCGGGCACCGATCACGGTTCTGGCGGCGGCGCCTTCATCGTTGGCGAGCATGTCAAGGGCGGGCTGTACGCCGAGTATCCGTCGGTGGATCCGAAGGATTGGCTGAACGGCGAAGACCTGCAGCACACGATTGACTTCCGCGGCATCTACGGCACGATGCTCGAACAATGGATGGGCGTCGAGCCGGAGGAGATCGTCGTCGGCGACTTTGAGCAGGTGCAACCGTTCGAACGGACGATGCTGGCAAACTAGCGGCCACGTGTCGGAGCGACGGAGGCACGCCGCTCGCGGACAGAGGCTGGAGAGGAACGATTGATGACGTTTCCACATGCGATGCTGCGCTGCGGTTACCCGTATGAGCGGGTGCTGGGTATGCGCCGTGTGACCACGTTCCCGGTTGACGTTGCGGTCGGCAGTGACCGCATCTACGTGATCGGGCGGACCGAACTGGGCGTCGGCGGGAATGTGCGGATGGTGTCGCTGAAGACCGATGATGAGCTTGGCGACGACCTGACGCACGGGGACATGGGCACCATGGCGGATACCGGCCAGGTCTGGCCAGTGGCCCTCCTGCGGACTGACGACGGCAACCTGCACATCCTCGATGAGGGGTCGCACACGCTGACGACGTACTCGGCGGACGGCGACAAGCTCGGCTCGTGGGGCGAGCATGGGTCGGGGCCGGGACAGCTGGACCGTCCCTCGGGTGCGGCCTTCGACGCGGACGGCAACGTCTGGATTGTGGATACGCAGAACCATCGGTTGCAGCACTTCACGGCGTCGGGCGAGCTGCTCGGCGGCTTTGGCGAGCACGGAGACGGCCCAGCTCAGTTCAACATGCCGTGGGGCATTGCGATCGACGCGGACGGCGACCTCTACGTATCGGACTGGCGCAACGATCGGGTGCAGAAGCTGACGGCGTCGGGCGCGCACATCATGGACTTCGGCACGCGGCCGGGCTACGAGGTTTCGCATCCCAGCGGGATCGCGGTCGATGACGACGGCGATCTGTACGTCTGCGAGCGGGATCGGAACCGGGTGGTGATGTACGACCATCGCGGGCGCTATGTGGAGTCGTTCGGGGGCGCGGCGACGCTGAATCGGATGGGACGGGAGTACATTCGCGCGAATCAGAAGACGCTGCGGCTGCGAGAGATGACCTCGCTGGAGGAGCAGAAGCTGCTGCGCTTCCCGCAGAGCGTGCGCTATCACGACGGCCGTCTGTACATTTGCGATTTCGGCAGCCACCGCATCCAGATTTATCGAAAGGACGCGGAGCCGCTCAGCGAGGATCAGATCATGGCGGAACTGCGCGCGCCGACGCTGTCGACAACGTAGTCGGCGATGCCGATGGTCTTCGGCTTTGCGACGCATCGGCGTCAGCAACTCGAGGCTGAGTTCCTGCGCATGGCGGGATCGATGCGGATGCTGGGCGCGGAGCGCTTCTGGCTGGCTGGTGATCTGGCGCGGGGCAGGGTGCGGCCCGAGTCCGAGCTTGAGCTGATCATCGTCCACGAGACGAAGCTGCCGTATCGGCGGCGCTCGGATTTCTTTCAGACGCACCTGCGTCCGCAAGTTGGAACGACGTTCTGGGTCTACACGCCGCAGGAGTTCGCGGACTGTTGCGAGACGGATCGGGTGATCGTGGAGGCGACCGAGCTGGGCGGGGAGATTGTGGTGTGAGCGGTCGAGCGGAGTCCGCGCGCTGGATGTCGCAGGCCCGCCGAGATTTGGAGGGGGCGGTGTATGCGTCGGCGGGCGGCTTCCATGCCTTGGCGTGCTTTCTGTGCCAGCAGGTGGGGGAGAAGGCGGTCGCGGGATATCTGTTCGCGCGCGGCGCGGACCACGTGTGGGGACATGCGCTCGCCGATCTCTGTGAGGATGCGATGCAGCTGGACGCGTCGTTCGATGTCGTGAAGTCGGTGGCGATGCTGCTCGACAAGTACTATCTACCGACGCGCTATCCGACCGGACTGCCCGGCGGGGTGCCGCATGACGTCTATGATGCGGTCGACTCGGAACGGGCGCTAGAGATTGCTGGCGATGTGTTGGAGTTCGTGGATACGCGGCTGGCCTCTCTGGCGGAGTCTGAATCGGACGAGTGAACGACGCGTGACGTGATCCAGTTTCGCCATGTCCGATTGAATGAGTACCACTGCGCGATGCTGGAGGATTTGCTGTTGCTGCAGGATGATCCCGAGGCACCGCCGGTGGTGGTGGACGAGGCAGTCGGGGAGCATGGTCTGGTGTTTCGGCCGGCGCTGAAGCATGTCGGTTATCACCCAGGGGTGCTGGCAAGCCTGGTCGAACATGGGTTGATCGATCTGACGCAGGTCAGCGATCTGGTGTATCGGGTGTACGTCACGCCGGTCGGGCGGGATTGTTACGACGATATGTGCGGGCTGACCTGAGGATGGCTTGGCGGGGAGAGGAGCCGAGTCTGCCTCGGCGGTTGTCGCCGCAGCGACTTGGCGCGATTCGCCGCCGACTGCTCGATTGGTACGCGGAGCACGAGCAACCATTTCCGTGGCGTGAGGCGCGCAATCCATACGCAGCGCTGGTCGCAGCGGTCGCGGCGCAGCAGACCCAGATCTCGCGGGTGTTGGAAATCTATGAGCGCTGGATGACGGCGTTTCCGACTATTGAATCGTTGGCGGCGTCGTCGGATGCGGATGCGCTGCGTGTCTGGGATCGGGCGGGGTATCCGCGCCGTGCGTTGTATCTGCATCGGACGGCGCAGATCGTGTGCGAGGAGTACGGGGGAGCGCTGCCGACTGATCGCGCGGCGTTGGAGTCGCTGCCGGGCGTGGGCCCGTTTACGGCGGCGATCGTGCTGAACTTTGGGCATGGCATTGATGCTGCGGCGATTGATACGAACATCGTTCGGGTGTTGGGCCGGGTGCTGTTCGGATCGTTGCAACCGGCGTTGGAGGTGTCCGCTCACGATGTCCGCTGGGCGACGGAGCGTCTGTTGCCGAGGGGCGAGGCGAAGCGATGGAACCCGGCGTTGATGGATTTCGGCGCATCGGTCTGCGGACCGAAACCGAGCTGTGCAGCGTGTCCGTTGGCAACGCTATGCGCAGCGGCGCCGCGATTTCTGGGCGGCGAACAGGCGTCCGCGGTGCGGGCGCAGGGGCGGTTCAAGGGATCGCAGCGGGAATTGCGCGGATTGATCATGTCGTACTTGCGGACGTCCGACGGTCCGATCGATCGGGATGACTTGATAGCGCAGGCGGCGCGAATGGCGCATGTGAAGCGGTCGCGGGTGATCCTGGCCGAGCGTTCATTGATATCCGACGGCTTGATACAACTGACGCCAGCTGGACTCTCATTGGGCGGCGGGGCTTGACGCAACTGTGGGAACAGTGCATATACTCAGTACGCACACACCACACGCATCACTGCGCGCGCAATATTGCGCACGCATCGTTGCACTTGAGGGGAACGCCTAATGGCGAAGTCGTTTGCTGAACAACTGCAGTCTGAGTTGGATGGGATCCAGGGCGAGATTGATCGCTTGAACGAGAAGCGGAATTTGATTTCGCAACTGCTGCAGACGGAAACGGGCAAAGCAGCGAAGCCGAGTGCGGCGGCATCGTCGGCACCGAAGGCAGGGGCGCGTCCGGCGCCGGCGCGTCGCGGCCCTCGGGCCAAACAGGCACGGCGTCCGCGCGGGATGATCACGAACAAGGTTCGGGAGTACCTGCACCAGCAGAGCGGCCCGGTCCACGCGACGCAGATTCTGAAGTTTCTGGAAGACAACGACGCGGCGCCACTGTCTGCGAAGCCGCTCCCCACGCTGCAGTCGACGCTGCAACGGATGAAGGAGCTGGGCGAGATCGAGAACAAGGGTCGCAACCGCTGGCAGCTGATCGGAGCGCCGAGCGCAGCGGCGGCTTCGCCGCCCGCGGCGCCGGCGGCTGCGGGCGCCGCGACGCCGTCGACGCCTCCGGTCGTGACGTCGACGCGGACCTTCGCGCCTCGCAACTAGCCTCGCAACTAGCGGCGCTGACGCGTCGATGACTCCGTAGGCTGGCATTGGACGCTGGCCTGCGGAGCGATGTTTCCCAGTTCATGAAAGGGCGCACGCGCCATGCTGTTTGAACTTCGCCAGTACTCGATCAACGACGGCCGTCGCGAAGAGTTCGTGCGGCTGATGGAAGAGCAGATCATACCCTTCCAGACTCAGCAGGGGATGACGATTCTGGGTTCGTTCGTTTCCGAAGAGGACGAGAACACGTACGTCTGGATTCGACGCTTCCAGTCCGAGTCGGAGCGGGAGCGTCTGTACGACGCGGTGTACAACTCGGATCACTGGAAGAATGAGATCGCTCCGCAGGTTGGGGAGATGATGAGCCGGGACAGCATTTCGGTGCGACGGCTCGAGGCCACGCCGCGCTCGCCGATCCAGTAGCACTGCCACGGTGGAGCGCAGCGACACGGAGCCGCTTGAGATTCCGACCGGCGCCCTCTTCAGGCGAGAGGGCAGTTGCTACGTGCCAACCGATCGCGCTCGGGGTCCGTGGTCACCAGATGCGTTGCACGGGAGTCCGGTT
Organism: Dehalococcoidia bacterium; assembly: GCA_022822375.1. Lineage (GTDB taxonomy): Bacteria > Chloroflexota > Dehalococcoidia > Bin125 > Bin125 > Bin125. Next base: position 11,982 of record JAJEBU010000032.1, on the reverse strand, counting down.
GCGGCGCTGATCGCATTTGCGGTCGAGGAACGGCTGAACCGGTCGAGCGGCCTGCGGATCGCGCGGCAAACGATTGATCTGTTCCGGCCGGTTCCATACGGGCGGCTGCAGGTGGATGTCGAACCGATTCGTGAGGGTCGACGCATTGCGGTCTATCAGACGCGGCTGATCTGCGAGGGACGGTTGCTGACGCAGGCCACGACGCTGTGCCTGCTCTCCGACCCTGAGCTTGGCGCGGTCGGAAGCGACTATGGCGCGTCTGGCCCGGTGCCGCCCGAGCAGGCGATCGCCAACCGCGTGGAGCGTGATGGGGCCCGATGGGTGTCATACCCAGGCACGCTGGAGATGCGTCATGTGACGCCGCCGGGTCACGGGGAACCGCCGGTGGTGTGGATTCGGACGGATGCGCCGGTGTTGGAGGATGCGCCGCTGTCGCCGTCGGTGTCGGCGGCGAGCATTGCGGATTTCGTGTCGCCGTTTGCGAATATGCAGCCGGGGCGCAGCGGTTATGTCAACGCGGACATCACGATGCTGCTGCATCGCGCGCCGGTCGGAGCGTGGCACTATCTGCGGGTCGTGACGCGTGGCGCGGCCGACGGGGTGGCGACGGCGCAGGCGGTCCTGGGAGATCGGCGAGGCGCGTACGGATCGAGCGCAGCGGCAAGCCTGATCAATCGCGGCTAGGCCGATCCTGAGGCGTCGCCAAGCTTTAGTCTGTTGGTATGGCTGGTCGCATTGTCGGCATGATTTCGGTTCTGACCGTGGCGGGTGTGATCGTGTCCGCGGGGGTGCTGTTGCTGTTGGCGTTTGAGTCGGAGGAGGAAACGGGGCACCGAGCGGCGCACGTGTTTGCCGAGTCGATTGCGTTGTCGTTGGCGCGGGTTGACGCGTCGGCTGTGGACACGGCGCTGCTGCGCGATCTGCTGATTGTGGAATCAGCGAGCGTCGACCTCGGCGAGGACGAGTTGGGCCAGCTGTCCTACATCGGCGTCCTGGACGAACGGGCGCGGCCGATTGCATCGACGGATCCGGAGCGGCCGATCACGAGGGATGAGATTCGTCCGGCGCGGCAGGCCGCAGAGGACGCCGGATCGACGGTGGTGGAATCGCTGCCGGCGGGCTTCTATGCGGGTACGGCGCCGATTCGGGCTGCGGACGGCAGCGTGATTGGGACTGTGCGGATCGAGTTTGAGAGCTCGAACGTGCGGACGCACTTCGAGACGTACCGGTGGGAGTATCTGATCGGGGTGGTTGTGCTGTTGGTGGCGCTCGTGACGGGGAGTTGGTTTATGGCGCGTCGGCTGGCGCGGCCGATCGGTCTGATGGTTCAGGCGGCGCACGCGGTGGAGGACGGCAAGCAGCCGCCGCCGGCGGTCGCCGCGGCGCTGCGCAACACGTCGCTGACGCGGGACGAGTATGGGGAGCTCTCTGGGGTCTTCCTGGATATGGCGCGCGAGGTCGGGCAGCGGGAGGTGCAGTTGAACGCGCTGGTGGAGGAGCGCACGGTCGAGCTATCGGAGAAGAACACGCTGCTGGAAGATGCACAGCGGGAGATTCGCAACGATCTGGAGATGGCACACTCGGTCCAGGCGGCGCTGGTGCCGTCCGACTTGCCGGAGGATCCGCGGGCCAGCGTTGCGGCCTACATGACGCCGGCGCTGGATGTCGGCGGAGACTTCTACGACGCGTTCATCACCGAGGACGGTCGGCTGGCGTTTGCGATTGCGGACGTCTCGGGGAAGGGAGTGGCGTCAGCCTTGATGATGGCGGTGGGGCGATCGCTGCTGCGCAGCGCGGCGAACCTGTACGCCGATCCATCGAACGCGATTGCCTCGACCAATGATCAGCTGTGCACGATGAATCCCAAGGAGCTGTTCATCACCTGCTTCTTTGGGGTGATCGATCTCGACCTGGGCACGCTGACGTACGTGAACGCGGGCCACGATCCTCCGTATCTGATCCGGTCGGCCGGCGATACGCCGGTGATGATTCCAATGACGGGGGGGATTGCGCTCGGGGTGCTGCCGGACCTGAACTACACGGAGACGACGATTCCCCTGGATCCGGGCAACACGCTGTACCTCTACACCGACGGCGTGACGGAGGCGGAGAACTCCAGCGGGCAGCAATACGGTCGAGATCGACTGGAACGGCAGTTGCTCGAGCGCGAGCAACTGGAACCGCACCAGCTGATGAACGGAATCCTGGACGATGTACGCGGGTTCGCTGGCGATGCCAAGCAGTTTGATGACTTGACCTGCATGGCCGTGCAGTTTGTGGGCGGGCTGGTGGAGGAATCGTACATTCCCGGCCGGGACAACACGCACTTGGCGTCGGGCTGGCGGCGGATGGTGGTGCAGCCGCAGCTGGAGACGTCGCTGCCGCGAGTGGCGGCGTTTGTGGAGCGGTTTGCGGCGGCGCAGGAGATTGATGATGCGGTGGTGTACCGGATCAACCTCGCGCTGGACGAGCTGTTGACGAACACGATTGAGCACGGGTTCCCGGGCCGTCCACAGGATGCGGACATCTCGGTCGCGATCCGACGGGAGGGGGAGATGGTGGTGGTGCGCTACGAGGACAACGGTCCGCCGTTTGACACCTTGCAGGCGGTCGAGCAGGACACGGAGCTGGGGCTGGACGAGCGCCCAATCGGCGGCTTGGGCTTGCAGCTGATTGCGGCGACGTTCGACGGTACGACGTATGAACGTGTCGAGGATCGCAATGTGACGACGCTGACGCAGCGTCGCCAAGCGGTCACGGACGATGTGGATTAGACTGTAGTTCGAACGAGTGGCCGCCACGAGGAGATGGGCACAATGGTTGACCTGTACCCGGAATACGACGACGCCGTGCTGGTGCTAAATCCGCTGGGGCGGATCGACGGCACGAACGCGAAGGCCTTTGAAGAGGCGATGTTGGGACGGATCGATGCTGGGGACAGCAACATCCTGATGAATTTCGAAGGCATCAACTACATCTCGTCGGCGGGCCTGCGGGTCCTGCTGATGGCGGCCAAGCGGTCGAGCCAGGCGGGCGGCCAACTGGCGCTGTGCGCGGTCCAAGACCACATCCAGGAAGTCTTCAAGTTCTCCGGCTTTGCGGACATTATCCCGATTCACGACGACCGACCGTCGGCGTTGGGCACGTTCTAAGCGTCTCAGGGCTGAGCCGCGCCGCTCACTCTGCTGGATCGCTCACTCTGCTGGGCCGATGGCAATCACGCAGCGTCCGATGCGGGCGTGGCGTTGACGGCGCCGGTGGCGTCGCTCCGGATCACTCCAGAATTCATATCGCTGAAACATAGCCAGACGATCAGCAGGCCGCCGAATCGGCGGCCCGCTGTGTTGGCGCGCTTCACGCGGACGGCAGAGTTAGAGGGGCTAGAGGCCGAGGTCGGACTCCAGCTTGGCGATGGCGCGCGAGATGCGGTTGACGAGCTCGTCGGCCTCTTCGAGGTTGGTGGTCAGCGGCGGAGCGACAGGGATTGCCGCGCCGCCGCGGGCGAGCACGCCTTCGTCGCGCAGATTCTGGGTCACTCGGGCGGCGACGTTGTCGGCTTCGTCGAAGTCCTCGCCGGTCGCGGGGTCCTTTTTCAGCTCAACGACGTGCATCAAGCCGACGCCGCGAGTGTGATGGATGGTTCGATGCTCCTCGCGCAGCTGGACGAGGCGTGAGCGCACGTGCTCGCCGACGCGTGCGGCGTTTTCGACGAGCCCTTCGCGCTCGATGATCTCGATGTTGGCGAGCGCGACGGCGCAGCTGACGGGGTTGGCGCCCCAGGTGATGCCGCCGATGGTGCCGTCGCGGCCGGCCTCTTCGAACGTGGTGGCGATCTTGTCGTTGACCAGCGTGGCGGCGATTGGGGAGTAGCCGGAGGAGATCTGCTTGGCGGTGGTCATGATGTCAGGCTCGACGTCGAAGTGGTCCATGCCGAACCACTTGCCGGTGCGGCCGAAGCCGTTGATCACTTCGTCGGCGATGAGCACGATGTCGTGCTTGTCACAGATTTCGCGCAGGGTGCGCCAGTACTTGGGGTCGGGCAGGTAGCTGCCGTTGGCGGTGGAGATCGGCTCGGCGATCATGGCGGCGATGGTATCGGGGCCGGCGGCCATGACGGTGTCTTCGATCGTGCGCGCGCAGAAGACATCACATTCCGGGTAGGTCTTCTCGTAGGGGCAGCGGTCGCAGTTGACGTTGGGGACGTGGATCGAGCCGGGCACCAGCGGTTCGTAGGGGGTGCGCATGGAGTAAGCGGCGGCGTTGACCGAGAGGGCGCCGGCGGTCTGGCCGTGATAAGAGCCGATTCGGGAGATGGTCTTGAACTTGCCGCTGTTGCCACGGATGTGGTGGTAGTGTTTGGCAATCTTGAGCGCGTTCTCGACCGCCTCGGAGCCGCCGTTGACAAAGACGGCCTTGCGAATCGTGGAAGGCGTGATGTCGTGGAGCTTGGCGGCCAGGTTGACGGCCGGTTCTGAGGCGTAGGCGAAGGTGTTTTGGTAGGCGAGCTTAGACATTTGCTCGTGGGCGATGTCGGCCAGCTCGGTGCGACCGTGTCCGACAGCGTTGAGCCAGAGGCCGGACATGGCGTCGATGTATTCGCGGCCCTGGTCGTCGTGCAGGTAGATGCCGTCGCCCTTCTGGATGACGAGCAGGCCGTCGTCGGCTGCGAGGTCGGCGTGGGACTGCGTGGGAATCCAGAGATGTTCGAGCGATTGCTGTCGGAGCTCAGCCTGAGTTGGCGTGGTCATGCGTGTTCCTGTCATGCTCTGCGCGGTGCTGTCAGGATAGGCGTTGTTGCGCGAGCGTGAGGGGAAGGCCGAGCGGATCCCTGACCCTCTCTCTTCCATCCCCTGCTTCATGGCGGAGTCCCCGTGTCGGGGCACGGTCCCCGTGTCGGGGCACGGGGACACGTAGTTGGGCGACCGAGCGGGTCCCTGCGTGAAGCAGGGACTGGGAGCCGAGCGGGTCGCTTGCCCTCTCTCTTCCATCCCCTGCTTCATGGCGGAGTCCCCGTGTCGGGGCACGGGGACACGTAGTTGGGCGGCCCAGCGGGGAAGGCCGAGCGGGTCCCTGCGTGAAGCAGGGACTGGGAGCCGAGCGGGTCCCTGCGTGAAGCAGGGACTGGGGGTTAGCGTTGGGCGGAGGTTGGGGCGCCTCTGGCTCGGAGGTCGTAGGCCATGACGACCAGGTCGCGGAGGCGTCCGCTGCGGTCCATGACCCAGCCGGGCAGGGTGGCGACGGTGTGGAAGCCGAGCGACTCGAACACGGCGCGGGCGCTGTTCTGGTCGTGGGTCATCCGGGCGGAGATTCGCTCGAGCCCGATTGAGTCGGCGATGGCGAAGATTTCTTCGGCCAGGAAGCGGCCGAGCCCCTGTCCTCGGATGCGGCTGTTGACGGTGACCCTGATTTCACCGATGTGGTCGGTCCAGCCGGCCTCGTTGTGGACGAGCGAGGCTTCGCCGATGATGTCGCCGTTGTCGATGGCGAGCACGGTCGTGGTTCGGTGCTGGGCGATGTTCTCCAGCCAGCGGTCGACGATGTGCTCGCTAGTGATGTCCCAGGGCAGGTAGAGGAGATCGTCGGTTGCGAGCGAGCGGGCGAAGCTGAGGAAGCGGCTCTTGTCCTCGTCGCCCATGAGGCGCATGTCGATTTCCTTGCCGCCACGCAGGGTGGCTCGGCTGGGGTAGCGCCGAGCGATGAGGGCGGCTTGGCGGGCGGACGCATCGGTGGTCATCGTGGAGTTCCCGTCTTGCGGCCCGTCGTGGGCGCGTTGCTGTGTCGTCTTATGGTATGCGCCTGCGAGCATTCGCGCAGGCGCGGCGGTCAGCTCGACGGGGGACGCCAACGCGTGGTCTTGGGCTGCAGGCGGGCGCCACGGTCGGCGGCGGAGTCTTGTTCAATGGTGACGTCGTCGCCGGGATACATGATCCCCTGGCGGACGACGCGGGAGTAGACGCGGGAGCGGCCGGGATGGGTGGCCTGGTTGATGCGGTTGAAGTCGCCGTCGCGGAAGCAGTGGGCGATGATGCGGCAGGGGGTCGTGTAGGAGGTGATTTCGACGATCACCTGCTCGCCGAGATGGATGCGGGCGCCTGGCACGACTTTCTTCCAGTCGAGTCCGCGCACGGTGACATTTTCCCCGGTCGCGCCGGGGTTGATCGGGTGGCCGTCGGCGCGCAGGCTGTCGAGGATTTCGGCGGAGAACAGGCAGACGGCGCGCTCGGTACCGCCGTGATGGCGGCGATCTCGCTGACGGTCGCGGGTCAGGCCGAACTCGTTGACGACGGCCTCGGCGACGGCGCGCTTGGGCACACCGCCGGCTGACACGTTGAGCTGCTCGATTCGTCCGCTGTGGGTTGGTCGTTCATTGCCGAAGTCGGTCATGGCCGCGCCTCCTCGCTGTGGTTGGCGATCAGTCTAGGCAGATCGCCAGTGCGCGATGATGCCATCGACGTAGAGGATGCGCAGGGCGGTGAGCAGTCCGGGCAAGAGCTGAGCGGTCTGCTGTTCTGGCAAACCGTCGAGCAGATCGTCAAGCAGATGGCGCACGCTGCGCTGTCCGTCGATGCGCAGGACGAGCGTGGCGACGAGGGTTGAGACGGGCGCGCCTTGCGGTCTGGTGGCGGAGGAGATCACGGCGCCCCATTCGAACTGTCCGTCGCCGACGACTGGTTTGCGGGCGACGTCGACGCCGTCGGCCAGCGTTGGCACGGCGTCGAGCATTGGACTGCGGTTGGGCCAGGCGTTGTCGATCAGGCGGGCCATTTCGGTGTCACGGCGCTGGCGCTCGGCTTCGACCTCGGCGACGCCCTCGACGAAGTCAGCGGGTGCTTCGCCGCGTTCGAGCACGACGCGCTCGTAGCCTTGCGGGGGCTGTCCGGCGACGGCGGCGATGAAGGCTTCGCGGGGCGAGACGTCGTCGGTGGTCTGGGTGATTCGGCGGGCTTCCCAGAAGTAGGAGTCGGACGTGCGGTTGGATGCGTAGAAGAGGGCGGCCATTTCGCGGAACTGGTGGTACTGCTGCATGTACAGCTGGGTGTAGACCTCGGCGGCGGGATGGCGCAGGTCGGGATGGCGCAGGGCTGAGGTGACGTAGGCGGAGGCGAGCACGGCTGAGGAGAGCGCGAGGTGGACGCCGGATGAGAAGAGTGGGTCGATGAAGCAGGCGGCGTCGCCGACGAGGATGAAGCGGTCTCCGACGAGCCGTTGCGCGGTGTAGGACCAATCGCGGATGATGCGCGGCGGATCGAGTCGCTCGGCGTCGGCGAGCATCGCTGTGGTGCGGCCGGTCTGAGCGAGCTGGTCGTGGAAGAACTGATCAGTGCTGATCGTGCGGAGCTGGTCGCCGCCCCATTGTGCGTCAACGACGACGCCGACGGACATGACGTCGTCGGGCAGCGGAATGGCCCACGACCAGCCGTGCTCGAAGGCTTCGATGAAGATGTTGCCGGCGTCGGGCTCGGGTAGCCGCTTCGCGCCTCGGAAGTAGCTGTATACGGCGAGGTTGCGGAAGAAGTCGTCGTGCGTGCGGAGGTCGAGCTGGCGGGCGAGGAATCCGCTCTGTCCGCTGGCGTCGACGATCCAGTCGGCGTGGTGGACTTCAGCGTTTGACTCGGACTCAATGGTGACGGCGGCTGGTCCGTCGGTGTCGAAGGAGACGTCGGTGACGCGGCAGCCCTCACGGACGGTGACGCCGTGTGTCGCGGCGTTGCGCAGGAGGATGTGGTCGAAGGTCGGGCGCCAGACCTGGTAGGCGTTGGGGTAGGTGGCATTGGTTTCGGCAAAGTGCCACGACCAGGGCTGGGGATCTCGTCCCCAGACCATCGTGGCGCCGAACTTGGGCGTGAAGCCGGCGGCTTCGATCTCGTCGATCACGCCGAGGGTTTCGAGGATGGGGATCGAGGCGGGGAGCAAGGACTCGCCGACGTGTTCGCGGGGGAAGACCTCGCGTTCGAAGAGTGTGACGTCGAAGCCCTGACGGGCGAGCAGGGTGGCGGCGGCGGAGCCGCCGGGTCCGCCGCCGATCACGATGACGGTGTGCGACTGACTGTCGAGGCGGCTCGCGGCCTGACTATCGGAGGTGTTCGCCATAGATGTCAGCGTAGTCCTGGACGCAGCCGTGGAGTTGGTTGGCGAGCGGCATTGCGAATGTGGCTGCTCCGTGCAGCTGAATCTCAACGGGCGGCAGATCGTCGATCTCAACGGTCAGATCAAGCACATCGGAGCGTCGAAGCGCGTCGTAGAACTTGAGGTTCTCATGGTGCGAGCCAGCAGTCAGTAGGCCGTCGGTATTCTGCCACCTTGCGGCATGGCGTCCGACGACGTTGGAGCTCCACACGACCTGTGCAGCTTCTTGCTCCGTGTCGAGAATCAAGCCGGCAATCAGGGCGATGTCTTCCGCGTCCTCGTCAAGCCAGGCGGGAAACTCGTCGTAGAGGCTCGCGGGGGCGCAGATGAGGTAGGCCAGCGACTGTCCGCGTAGAGCCGGCTCTGTCGTCGAATAGAAGTGAGCCTGCTGTTCAGGGAGCCAGCAGGCATCGATTCGACCTGGTGACGGCAAGCGTTGGTTGATGGTCTCGGCATTGCAGTTGTCGAACGCGAAGTCGAACGACGGGACGAACAAGCTGGTCAGATCGAAGGTAGTTGTGATGAGCGGTGAGTCATCGATCGAGGCGAGGGACGTGAAGGTGGCAGTGCGCGCGTCGCGGAGTGCCTGATACAACGCGTCAGCGCCTTGCTCAGACGGTGCTTCGAAGCTTGGCGGAACCGTCCCGTGGGATCGCGGCCAGCGAACACCGTCCCACTTCCGCTCATCGATCACCCATTCGCCCTCAAGCGACCCGTGACCCTCGTCTTTCGCTATTGAGACATCAATGTTGATACCTGGGAGCAGGTGGTCGTGGTCGAACTGCGAGGTCGCGTCAGCTTCGGTGATGCAGAGAACTCGCAACAAGGACTCTGGACGATCACCCTCGATGAATGCGCCGATGTGCCAGCGCTCACGATCGCCGTTCCAGGCGACGGCGGCGCCCACACCGTCGGGGAGGGATTGGTATTGGCGTTGCCCGTCGCATGCGCTGAGCACTGAAGCGACGGTGAGGAGGATGATGAGGAGTTTGGGGCGCATTATTGGGTTGAAGGGACCCTCACCCCGGCCCTCTCCCAGCGGGAGAGGGGGTTGGACTGCGGGGGGCCTCACCCCGGCCCTCTCCCAGAGGGAGAGGGGGTAGGACTGACGGGGGCTTCGCCCTGGCCCTCTCCTAGAGGGAGAGGGAGTTGGACTGGTTAGTCGCCGGGGAAGGCGGCTCCGGAGCCGGTGTTGACCTCGAAGGCGCCCTTGAGGTCGAGTTCCTTGCCCATTTCACGGACGGCGGGGATGACTTCCTCGCCGAAGAGGCGGAGGGAGCGCATGGCGTCGTCGTGGTTCATGGCGCCGTCGCCGTCCCAGAAGAAGATGTTGCCGGGGCGCAGCTCTTCGAGGACGTGGCGGATCTTCGGGATGACCGTCTTGGGGGTGCCAGTGATAATCGAGTACTTGTTGACCTGCTCTTCGTAGGTGCCGAAGGCGTCGGAGTCCTGCTTGTCGACCTCGGCATCCTTCTCTGCGAGGGCGGCCTGTTGGGCGTCCTGGCGACCGCGGGCGGCGGCGGCGAACGTGGAGACGGTCGGCAGGAGCTGAGTGCGAGATGTTAGCCCCGGCAGATTCTGCAGGTTGCTGCGGACGGTGCCCTGGTTACCTTCGAGGAAGGGGTTGGCGGGGCCGCTGATGTACTTGCGACCGGCTTCCTCGGCGAGCTCTTCGGTCTCGTCGACGTGAACCTTGAAGAGGTAGCCGTGGTGCTCGGTGGAGGCTTCGTAGCCGTTCTCCTGGGCGACTTCGTCGTAGTACTTGAACGACTGCTTGGTCGGCTCGATTTCGGTGGCGAGCATGACGTACGGATAGCGATGCTCGGCGCACCACTTGACGGTGTTGCGCGACATCACGCCGGGGATCCAGATTTGCGGGTGGGGGTCCTGGTAGGGGCGGGCCCAAGGGTTGACGTAGCGGTACTGGTAGTGCTCGCCTTCCCAGCGGAAGGGTCCTGGGGTGGACCAGGCTTTGACGACGAAGTCGTGCGCTTCCTGGAAGCGTTCCCAGTTGAAGGGCGCCTGGGAGTTGTGGGCGACTGACTCGCGGCCGGTGCCGCGTACCCAGCCGGTGACGAGACGGCCACGCGAGATCATGTCGATCTCAGCGAGCTCTTCGGCGAGCCACAGCGGGTCTTCCCAGATGGGGAGGACGTTGCCGAGCAGGACGATCTTGGCGCGCTTGGTGATACGGGCGAGGATGGCGGCCTCGACGTTCATGACGCCGCCCATGCAGAACGGCGTGGAGTGATGCTCATTGAGCATCAAGCCGTCGAATCCCATTTCCTCGGCGTACACCTTCTCGTCGAGGTAGCGGTTGTAGAGCTCGGCGCCGACCTTGGGGTCGTAATCCCCGTTGGTCATGCCGAGGTCTTCGATCTCGCGACCGGTGGCGCCGACCCAGCCAGAGTCGAAGTCTTGATAGGGGCGTTCGGTGAAGTAGCCAATGAACATTCTGGTTCCTGTTCTCCCGACTCAGCGGTGTTGCCGTGTCGATGCTTGGTTGTGGGCAATGATAGGCGACAGCGAACGGGCTGCTGCCTGATCGTTGATGGCTAGGCGCCGATGTGCGCGGCGATGTAGTCGGCGGCTGCCTGGGGATTTTCCAACTCGACGAGATGTCCAGCGCCTTCGATGACCTTCAGCGTGCTGTTGGGCAGGTTGGCGTCGTAGACCTCGGCAACGCCGATCGGCGTGACGCGGTCGTGCTCACCCCAGAGGAGCAGGGTGGGGGTGTCGAGCTCTTGGAGCAGCGGGGGCAGCTGACGGTTGAACATCCAGGGCTTCCAGGTGAGGCGAGCGGTCATCTCGCGGGAGAAGTCCCAGAGTTCCTTCAGCTCGGGCGCGGCTTGGTCGCCAAAGACTTCGGCGTAGGCGTCGTCGGAGGAGAAGCCGAGTTTCACGTACTCTTCGAACTCGTAGAAGATGACATCGGCGATTTCGCCCTCTTCGGGTTGGACGCCGGCGGCGCCAACGAGGGTGAGGGAGTCGAGTCCGTGCAGATGCATGGTGGCGAGCTCGGCGGCGACCCAGCCGCCGAAGCCGAGTCCGACCAGGTGCGCGTCGCTGTCGATGCCCATCTTGTGAATGGCGCTGTGCAGCATGATCGCGATGTCACGCGGGTGACGCGCCCAGCTGGGCCGTTCAGACTGCCCGTAGCCGGGCATGTCGATTGCGGTGACGGTGTGGTGTTGGGCGAGCAGGTCGTAGAAGGGAATCCAACCGGGCGAGCCGGTGGAGTGGTGGAAAACGACGATGTTGGGGCCGCTGCCGTCTTGCAGAGCGTTTACCTTGAGTCCGGCGACTTCGGCCGCGAGCTGGGTGTGAGTGTCAGTCTGTGTGGTCATCCACAACCTCCTTGGGGCACGGACACATCGATTGGTTAGGCGAAGGCTAAACGCTGAGTGCGGGTGAGGCAACTGGTGGAGCCAAGCGGGTTCTTGCGCCTCTCCCATCCATCCCCTGCTTCATGCAGGGGTCAGCTCGGCCTGCGGAGTGCCGAGCGGTTCCCAGCCCCTCTCTCTTCCATCCCCTGCTTCATGCAGGGGTCAGCTCGGCTTGCGGTGCCGAGCGGTTCCCTGTCCCTCTCTCTTCCATCCCCTGCTTCATGCAGGGGTCAGCTCGGCTTGCGGGGCACCGAGCGGGTCCCTGCGTGAAGCAGGGACTGGGGAGTCCGAGCGGGTCGCTTGCGCCCCTCTTACATCCCCTGCTCCATGGCGGAGTCCCCGTGCCGGGGCACGGTCCCCGTGAAGGGGCACGGGGACACGTAGTTGGGCGGCCCATCGGGGAAGACAGAGCGGGTCCCTGCGGGAAGCAGCGACTGGGAGCCGAGCGGGACGCGTCCGCCCCGCTGAC
>JAJEBU010000096.1 GCA_022822375.1 Dehalococcoidia bacterium | reverse complement strand
GTACTTCGTCTTCGCGCCGACGGACGGTCGGCGGTTGCAGGCCGCGCCTGAGCACGTCGAGTCGACGTGGCGCGACGCCTTCGACGAGATTCGTCGTCGCGGCGGCGTCTTCACGCTGACGATGCACCCATACATCATCGGTCGGCCAGGACGATTGGCGATGCTCGAGCGATTGATTGCGTACATGCAGTCCAAAAGCGGCGTGCAGTTCGCGCGGGCAGTCGACGTCTGCGACGAGTTCGCGGCTGAGTGGGCATCGGCGCGGCCTGTGCGCAACGTCCCGCAGCCTGACTGACGATCTCTACGCCGACCGGGGAACATTGGGTGCCGCTTGAGCGTCTCTATAGGTGAGGGGGGGGGATGTTCAATGCTCAAGTCTGCGGCGATCATTGTGTTGATGCTGCTCATCGCTGCTGCGGCGATCGGGGTGACATCGACTTCAGGATCGGTTGACCGCTTCCGGGTGTACGGCGGTCCCGGATCGCTGACGCTCAACTGGGAGCCAGCACCACCGGGAACCGCCATCTTTGTCGGCTACGGGCCCAAGGAACTTCCTGAGATCGCTGAGCTTGGACATACGTTTGACGATGGCTCATGGAGCCTCTCCATCCAATACAACCTCGGCCTCGATTATCACCTGTACCTAGACGGCTTTCATGTTCCTCGCGAACAATACATTGGCGCAATTGCGGAAGGTCGGCAGGAAATCGCGCTCGATACGGGTTACTATCACGATCCGGAGCCGATCTTCATCATCGGTCACATCGACCGGGTCACACTGTTCGGGCAGGATCCGTTGATTGGCACTGAAATCTGCATGTATGAGGTAGGCGAGCTGGTCGATTGTCAGACAAAAGGGGTAGAAAAGTGGGGGTCCGCCTGGCGGAAGCCGTTCTTCTTCCTCTCGCCAGCACACGAGCGATACACGTTCACCGTTGCAGGCATTCCAGTAGAAGGCGTGAGTATCAATCCAGATCCTCGGAGAGCCCCGTTCCGGGTGACATTGGACGTCGGGCAATCGGAGTCATCGGCGAGGATGTTGTACGGGAGCAATAACATTGTAGATCGTCGATATCGCTGTGGCTATGTGGCTTACCCCCCTCCGATCTATATGTTTGCGACCGATGGCCGCTGGACCACCCATACGCGCGCGAAGTACGGAGGATGGGAACTGCTCGTGCCTGGGAATGACCGTCCAATCACGGTGTGGGCAGACGAGGGACGCGACATCCGGCAGCCGCTCAGCGGCAATGCGGTTGTGTTGACACCAGGAACAAGTAGCACTCATGTAGAAGACAAGTTCCTGATCATTCCGCCGGTGAGCTATGAAGTGGTCGTGCACACAGTGAATGTGCAACGTACTGTTGGGCCGTTGGCCACGCTATCAGTTGGGAAACACGCGTTACCCAGGCTGCTCCAGGAACGTTCACGGGCGGATACGCCTAGCTACGCCACCTGGCTGCGGGTGCCTCGAAACACTGAAGAGTTTCAGCTCAGGCTTGAGGCCTCTCCGGAGGACACACGAACGCTGCGGGTGGGCGAGGCGCAATTCGAGTTTCCGCCCCAGGGCACTTGCGACGCCACCCACGAGGTCGCGTTTGTGTTCAGCAGCGAGGCCGAGGCGCACTCGGAGCTGGAGCGACTCGCTCGAATGCTAGGCTCGCTTTAGCGCGTGAGGAGTGGTTGGCGACGATGGTTGATGCGGACTCGGAGCGGTTTGCGCGGGCGATTGCGGCGATTGATGCGGCCAACTCGGACGATCCGTTCACGTTGGTTGTTGATGGCGTCGAGCGTCCCAAGGAGCAGACGCACGCCGAGATGGCCACGCGCTGGGTGCGGCGCTTGGATCCCTCAGCGTCGGAGGAGCTGCTCTTGGCGGCGCGGGCGCATCACATCCGACGCTGGGTGATCCCGCGCTCTGATTTTCCCGCTGGGAGGTCCGGCTATTTGCGCTGGCGCCGTGCGCTGCACGGCGTCCACGCCGAGTTGACCGCCGCCATCCTCGAGGACTGCGGCTATCCGCGGCGCGCGGTCGAGCGCACGGCGGCGCTGGTCCAGAAGGCAGACCTGCTCCGTGATGGCGACGCGGATGCGCAGACGCTGGAGGACGCGCTCGCGCTGGTCTTCCTCGAAACGCAGCTTGATGCGCTCTTGGCTGATCTCGATGACGCTCAGCAGCGGCGCGCGCTGGGTCGGACGTGGCGCAAGATGTCTGCGGCGGCGCAGGCCGAGGCACTGACGCTGCCGCTTTCGGAGCACGCCGTCGAGACGTTGAGCCGTCTGGTGGATGGGTTCGCGAATGACTGACGAGCGTCTGAGTCTGGAGCAGCGCGGCGACCGTTACACGCACGGCCACCACCAATCGGTGGTCCAATCGCATGCGCGGCGGCGAGCGGAGGTGGAAGCCTGGTTCTTGCTGCCGCGTCTGGCGCCGGACATGCGCTTGCTGGATGTTGGCTGTGGACCGGGCACGATCACGACGGGTTTGGCGAGAGCCGTGGCTGAGGGATCGGTGATCGGCCTCGATGCAGCCGAATCGGTGTTGGAACACGCGCGCGAACATGCCTCCTCGGAAGGCGTCCGCAACCTCGAGTTCGTCTCCGGCGACGTGTACGCCCTGGATTTCCCAGACGGGTCGTTCGATGTGGTCTACGCCAACCAACTGTTGCAGCATCTGACCGATCCGGTTGCGGCGCTTGTCGAAATGCGGCGCGTGCTGAGGCCGGGCGGATGGCTCGGCGTGCGCGACGCCGACTACGCGACGATGTGTCCGCATCCCAAGTTTGCCGAGTTCGACGACTGGAATCAGCTCTATCACGATGTCGCGTACCGTAATCAGGCGGAGCCGGATGCTGGACGCGCGTTGGCATCG
>JAJEBU010000104.1 GCA_022822375.1 Dehalococcoidia bacterium | reverse complement strand
CAATGACTCGTTCCACCGTTTCGAGACGCAGGTCATACGCGCTGGCGATGACCATTGGCGAGTCGCCCGCATCGTGCATAGAGGAGATAGCTGCGGTCTCCAGCCGTCTTCCCTTGAGCGTTGGCGAGCCACCGAGTACTTCAGGCCTCACGTCAATCAGATCTGCGTACTCGTGCAGCTGTCCGAGCGGCCAACTAGTCGCGAACTCGTCATAGACCTCTGTCGCAGCCGTGCCGTCGGGCAAAGCGTCGGCGACGTGCTGGTTGCTTCGCTCCTTGTCGATTGTTGCCTGAGCCACGAAATCGAGCACCACATCCTGTGGCGACCGTTCAGCGGTGTGTCCAACGCCGTTTGGCCGTCTCACAATCGCTCGCTGCCCCGCTACTGTCGTCGGCAAGTCTATGTGGGGCGGGATTACCCGACAGTATTCGTCGAGTACATCGCGGAGTCGATGTGCCTTCAGCCCGTGGCTGAGGAGGAGCGAGGCGATTCGCGCTCGTCGATACTCATCCCAGCGATAAGCGCAGGGATAGCCTCGCTTCGGAGGAAGAGCGGTGGCGCTGACGATTCCGGAGCGACGCCACGCGCTGAGACGGCTGCGCGATGCGCCTGACAAGGCGGACACCAAGCGTGCAGACATCGATCCGCTCGCCGACCAATCGCCCGAGGTTCTGCTGCTCATGACGCGCTCTCTTGCCGCGAACTCTACCGCAACGCATCCAGCCCGATTGTTTGACGGCCGCTGCCCTTGACCAGACGGCCCGACCATGTGGTGGGCGGTGGCTGGCTGGTCCAGTCGCAGCTGGTGATGCGGAAGCCGGCCGCGTCGAGCGGATCTGCGAGCGAGCGCCGCAGCGACTCGGGCGTGGGCAGGTCGAATCCCTCGGGCGCGGCTTCGGCGTTGAGCACGATGCTGAGCCTGGCGCGAGCTGCCGCCGTGTGCATCAGCATCTCGCTGACCTGCGGGTCACCGCGCAGGAGGAGGGCCAACAGCGCCGACCACGGGAAGTAGATCGTCAGCCAGTCGGCCGCGCCGGATAGCTCGTCCGGCAATGACTCGGCCGTGGCGGCGACGAACAGCGCGTTCGGAGCGCCGCCGCGCGCGGGCTTGCGCTCTGCCATGCGCGCGGCTTCGCGCAACGACCCTCGATCGGCATCAATCCCCACTGCAAGCAGCTGCGGATGCTCGCGCGCGAACCGACGCGGCCACGCTCCGTCGCCCGTGCCGAGATCGACCAGCGTCGACGAGTACTGCGCCCGCACGGCGCGGAACGCTGTCGCGTCCATCTGCTCTGCGCCGCGCCGCGTGATGATCTCCACGCCCACAGACTAGAATCTGCCATACACCGAGTCGTCGACTCGTAGAGAGAGCAACGAACCAATGCCAACTCCCGCGCGCGTGGTGTTTCTGCCGGAGGCCGATGAGCCGCTGGCCGTGGAACACGTCAATCTGCCCGATCCGTCCGACTTCCAGGTGGTCGTGCGCCAATATGCGTCGGGCATCTGCCACTCACAGCTGCACCAGATGCACAATCCGCGCAACGGCGACCAGATTCTGGGCCACGAGGCGACGGGTGAGGTGATCAAGGTCGGCGCACAGGTCACCAACGTGGCGGTCGGCGATATGGTCTTCGTCACCTGGGTGCCGAGAAACGCCGAAACGGCGACCCGCGAGGTCGACCCGATTGTCGTCGAGCGGCCGAACGGGCGGACCGCCACCACGCGCAACGTCTTCACCTGGGCAGACACGACGATCGCGGACGAAAAGTACATCGTCAAAGTGCCGCAGGACACGCGCCGCGATGTCACGTCGATCATCGGCTGCGCCGTGTTGACCGGCTCCGGCGCGGTCTACAACACGGCCGCCGTGCGCGCGGGTCAGAGCGTCGCCGTCTTTGGCGTGGGCGGCGTGGGACTGTCAGCAGTCGTCGCTGCGTCAGTCGTCGGCGCGGACCCAATCATCGCGGTCGACCTCGACGAGGAGAAGCTCGAGTTTGCCAAGCGCTTCGGCGCGACGGTCGGCGTCAACGCCTCCAGCGGCGACGCCATCGAGCAGATTCACGCGCTGACCCAGTCCGGCCTCGTGACCAGCTTCGGCGAGGCGGTCTCGGGCGTCGATTTCGCCTTCGACTGCATCGGCCGTGAGATCACGATGAACCAGATTCTGCAGGCGGTCCGGCCCGGCGTACTCGGCGCGGAGACAGGCGGAACCGCCGTGCTCGTGGGCGTGCCACAATCGGGCGTGAGCTTCAGCGAGACCGACATGCGCGGCATGCTGATCAACGAGAAGAAGTACATCGGCTCGATCGGCGGCAGCTGCCGTCCCGACCGTGACTTCCCGATGTTCCTCGCCTGGGCTGAGGACGGCGCGCTCGACCTCGACGCGATGGTCACGGAGCGCTTCACCATCGGCCAGATCAACGAGGCCACGACGGCGCTCGAACACGGAGAGATCTTCGGCCGCGCGATCATGGACTTCAACGACTAGTCGAACGGCGTCGCGAGCTGGTCAGGCCAGCAGGAGCGGAATCTCCATCTCCTCCGCGCGCAAGCCGGCGTGATATCCGTGCAGGGCGGACACCTTGTTGCCTGCCTCGCCGTAGATCAGCACGTTGCGACTTGCTGCGACGGCGATGTGGCTGCCAATCCGCTCAGCGGCTAGTTCGCTCAACGGGTCGGGTCCGAAGAGCTGCAGCTCTTCCGCTTCGTCGCGCGTGAGCATCGCCCAATGGCGGCCCCAGCGCTCGCGGAACTCCGCAGCGAAGACGTCTTCTCGGCCCGAGCGGACGCAGAACATCGGCACACGCGGTTCGCCGTACGGTGGCGTGTGCAGGTCGTCGAGGATCGGGTCGTCGGGCAGAAACAGCGCCTTTTCCGACGCCCGCACCGTGAGTTCGCCGTGGTCTGCGCTGATCGCGATGCGCGCACGACCGTCCAGCCGCTCGGCGATCTGCGTGATCGCATGATCGACGGCTGCGACGGCGCGAAGTGTGGCGGGCGCTTCGGGACCGTCCCGATGCGCAGCCGCGTCCACCATGGGCAGGTAGAGATAGTGAATGCCGCCTTCGCTCTGCTCGCCGAGGCGTGTCACGACCGCCTCGACGGCATTGCGCAGATGGTCGTATGGATCGGTCTGGCCGGAGCCGCGCTGGTAGGTGGTGAACTCGCTCTGGGAGATGCTGCGCGGATGATACGTTCGCAGCGCATCGCCGATGCTCGCCATCCGCGATGGATGGTCGAACGCGTCCTCCGGGCCGATCCCGAACTCCTGCAGGCGGCGCTCGGAGTCTCGTTCAATGAACGGCAAGATGGTCGCAGTGACGTTGTGCCGGTGCAGATGTGTGTTCCAGGCGGGGACGCCGTGCCGCGCGGGCCACTCGGCCGTGGCGATCGTCGTTAGAGCCGCTGCCGTCGTCGATGGAAAGACCGAACGCAGCTGCAGATGTTCGGCGCTCGCCATCAGGCCGTCGGGATCGTAGTGATGATCGAAGACGCAGCCGAGCCCGTCCACGAGGACGAACAGCAGCGGTTTGTCATGTCCGATCAGCTCGGCGAGCTCTGCCGCGCGCTCTTCATCGTCGGAGAGGGGCGCACCACCGATCGACGCGATCGCGCGGGCCAGGTCGACCGTCGACGGCGGAGCGTTGCCCTGGCAGGGATGCAGCAGATCGCCGTCGCGGAACCAGCGCTCAACGCGCTCGAGGTCAGGGCTGGCCACGGCAGCACTCTCTAGCGAGCGGCGAGACTCTGCTCGGCCGCCGAGGGCAATCGGAATCGTTAGATCTGAGAGTAGCCAGAGCCAGGCGTCGTGACGCCGGTGCCGGCCGCAACCTTCTCACCCATGTCCCAGCCGAACTCCTTCAGGATTTCCTGGGAGTACGTGACGCGGCCCGAGACCTTGTCGATCGGTTCGGTCGCGAGCAGCAGTGCGGCCTGCGCCATGATCTCGACCGACTCGGCGTCGTTCGGGTCGCGGCCTTCCATCAGACGATGGTGGACGACGCCCGGCGTAGGCACAATCTGGGATGGGCTGTAGCAGGTGACGGACACGCCGTATTGGTGCACTTCCGAAGCGAGGCCCTGTGTGAAGCGCTCGAGTGCGGCCTTTTCCGCGCCGTAGAGCGTGCCGCCGCCGCCGTCGCCGTCGTATGGTCCGCGGCCGGGGCCGATCGCCGCGGCGGAGGACACGTTGACGATCGCGCCCGAGCCGCGCTCGATCATGCCGCCCATGTTCAGGCACAGCTGGCTCATGTAGAAGGGGCCGTGAAAGTTGACCGCGGTCGAGCGCAGCCAGCGGTTGACGGGAAAGTCCTTGACGGGGATGAAGTAGGTGAGCGCGGCGTTGTTGACGAGCACGTCCGGCTGGCCGTAGGTGTCAATGCAGGCCTGCACAATGCCTTCGCACTCGTCGTACTCCGAGACGTTGCCGGCGACTGCAGTGGCCTCGCCGCCGGCGTCCTTGATGTTCTGAATCGTCATCTCGAGCGAGCCCGGCAGCGGGTGCGTGCCTTCCTGCAGGGTGCGCGCGGTGGCGATGACCTTCGCGCCTTCGGCCGCGAAACACTCGGCGATCGCCGCCCCAATGCCGCGGCTCGCGCCGGTCACGATTGCTACCTGGCCGTCCATCTTGCCCATGTCGAGCTCCTTCTGGTGCGTGAATTCCGTATCAATGCATGCATCATACCGAAGGTCCGCATTGACGCCCCGTTAGGCTCTCCACATGGAGCGAATCGTCATCGTCGGAGCGTCGCTCGCAGGCCTCAACGCCGCGGAAACGCTACGGGCTGAGGGCTTTGACGGCGACATTGAGATCATCGGCGACGAACCGAATCTGCCCTACGACCGACCACCGCTCTCCAAGCAGCTGCTGACGGGTGAATGGGATCTCGAGCGGTTACCGCTCCGTCCCGACGACGAGCTAGCGGCTCTGAACCTGGCGTTTCGAACCGGGACGGCCGCTCAGGCGCTGGACCTCGATGCGAAGCTGGTTCGTCTGGATGACGGAGAGTCGACCCCGTTTGACGGCCTGATCATCGCGACGGGCGCGCGAGCGCTGTCGCTGCCGTTCGGTCGTGATCTGGAGGGAGTGCACACGCTGCGCTCGATCTCAGACGCGGGCCGCATCCGCGACGACGTCGCCCGCGGCGGCCCGCTCGTCGTGATCGGCGCGGGCTTCATCGGCGCGGAGGTCGCCTCTTCGGCCACGGCACGCGGGCTCGATGTCACGATGGTCGAGGCGCAGTCAGGTCCGATGCTCGGACCGCTCGGCAGCGAGCTGTCGGAATGGGCGCGCGGGCTGCACGCGGACGCTGGGGTGGACATGCGCTTCGACACCTCAGTGTCTGCGCTGCTCGGCGGGACGCGGGTCGAGAGTGTCGAGCTGTCCGACGGCACGCGGCTCGCAGCTGACTCTGTGGTGGTGGGGATCGGCGTGCGGCCCAATGTGGAGTGGCTGGCTGACTCTGGCCTGACGATCGGCGACGGCGTGATCTGCGATCAATACTGCCGCGCGGCGCCGGGCGTCTTCGCCGCCGGCGACGTGGCGCGTTGGCCGAACGGCCTGTTTGGACCATTCGCCTACGCCGATCCGCAACGAACGATGCGGATCGAGCACTGGACGAACGCCGTCGAGCAAGGCATGGCGGCTGCTCGCAACCTGCTGCTGGAGTCGCGCGGCCAGCCGTTGGAGCCATTCTCGCCGGTGCCCTACTTCTGGTCCGACCAGCACGGGCTGAGCATCATGGCGTCCGGCCTGACCAGTCCGCGCGACCAGTATCAGCTGGTGCACGGCAGCCTGAAGGACAACCGCTTCACCGCCCTCTACGGGCTGCGCGGCTACCTGACCGGCGTCGTCAGCGTCAGCTGGCCCAGGATGCTCCGGCGCTATCAATCCATGATCCGAGATCGCACAACGTGGACAGAGGCGTTGGAGACGGCGCGGGAAATCGAGTCCTAGTCCGTCTGCCAGCGCGCCGAGCGGCGCAGCCGTCGATCGGCGAGATTGGCTGCTGCCTCGACGAGGTACTTGCCTGGACCAATCTGAGCTTGCAGGCGGCTGTAGCTGGACTCGCCACGCACGATCCGGCAGAACGCCGTCCAAAAGCGATTGGAACGCCGTAGCAGCTGCACGTAGGGCCAGGGCGTCAGGTGGAACAACGCCTGTAGCTGGCGCGCGACGTGCAAGTCCGGTTCAATCTCACGCAAGACCGCGCTGCGGTAGCCGGACAGATCGTCGGCGCGTCCGGCAAGCACGCTGCCTGCTGCCTCCGCCGCCAGCTGACCGCTGCGAATGGCGTTGCCGATGCCCTCGCCCGACAGCGGATCGATCAAGCCCGCGGCGTCTCCGACGAACGCCGTGCGATCGTGGAACAGGGCGCTGTCCGAATCGCGCAGCGGCAAGTGGTGTCCACGCAGATCGGTCAGGGCGTCCGACGCGAACGACTCGCAATCCGCATAGTCGGCCAGCTCATGGCGCAGCGTCGGACCTGCGGCCGGCGCGCCACCCAGTCCCACGTTGCAGTGGTCGCCCTTGGGGAAGACCCAGCCGTACCCGCTCGGCATGGTGCCGAGCTCGAGTCCCACGGCGTCCGTCCATCGCTGTGCGGCCGATTGTCTGTCGCGCGGGGCGTTGCCCTCCAGGGCGACGGCCGCCCGAAGTCGCGGCAGGCCGAGCGCGCGACGCACGACGCCGTTGGCGCCGTCGGCGGCAATGATCGCTTCCGCCTCGTGCACGTCGCCGCTGGCGAGCGTGATCGTCGTGCCATCGATCTGCCGCACTGGTGATGCGTCGCGAAACTCCGCACCGACGCCCGCAGCTTGCTCGGCCATGAAGGCGTCGAGCCTCGAGCGTTGGGTCATGATGGCGAGCGGTTCGTGGTAGCGATGCTCGAACTGCCATCGGCGCTGATAGCGGACTCGGAAGGTCGTGATGGTCTGTTCGGTGACCGGATCGAGCGAGTAGGGAAGCAATCGCACGGCCGAGAGCAGGACGCCGCCGCCGCAGGGTTTGTCGCGCGGGAAGCGGGCGCGGTCCAGCAGCAGCACACGTGCACCCGCGGCGGCCAAGTCGTAGGCGGCCGCCGATCCGCCTGGCCCCGCCCCGATGACTATGGCGTCCCAGCGCTGCGCCATGGTGTCCCGGCCCTGTCCCAGAGTGTCTTGGCTCCTGCCGCGATGGGCGCGGCAAAGCAGAAGGCGATCGACTCGATCGGCTCGCCGAAGGCGATCGCCAGAAACGGCAGCGGCGCCGCCACGAGCAGGATGCCCAGCTCCGCCTTGCGAGTGATCAGATAGGTCAGCCCTCCGACGACGAAGGTCACGCCGAACTGCCAGGGAATGAACGCTCCGGCGGCGCCCAAGCCTGCCGCTGCGGCGCGTCCGCCGTTGAAGCGCAGGAAGATCGGCCACATGTGTCCGACCATCACCAATCCGCCCGCGGCGATCCACCAGCCCATCTCCACGTCCCAGACGCGCGCGATGGAGACGGCAAGCAGGCCCTTGCCGATATCCAGGACGATGATCACCGCGCCGAGGAAATGGCCAGCTCCCTCGCGGGCCGCATTCGCCGCGCCGACGTTCCGATCGCCGACCTCGCGCAGGTCTTGTCCAGTGCGCCAGCGAAAGACGAGCCAGGCAATCGGAATCGAGCCCAGCAGGTAGGCAACGACGAGCGTGACCGCCTCGGACACTGCGACGCGCCTAGTCGGACGCGTAGACCGGCGTCAGCCAGTGCGAGTAGGCGTCGCGATCTCCAATGATCGCGTCGAAGTACAGGCGCTCGAGTTGCGCGGTGATCGGACCCGTCTCGCCGCCGTTGATCACGCGTCGGTCGACCGATGCGATCGGCGTGACGTGCGCCGCGGTGCCGGTCATGAAGACCTCATCGGCCAGCCACAACTCCGAACGGTCGAGCGTGCGCTCCACCGTGGGGATGCCCAGCTCCTGCTGAGCCAGTTCCATCACGGTGTTCCGCGTGATCCCGACCAGGATGTTGTCCGAACTCGGCGGCGTGTAGATCACGCCGTCGTTGACGATGAAGATGTTCTCGCCCGAGCCCTCGGAGACGTGGCCGTCCTCGTTGAGCATGATCGCCTCGTCGAAGCCGGCGGTCTCCGCCTCGGTCTTGGCCAGCGCGGAGTTGATGTACGCCCCGGTCACCTTGGCCCGGACGGGAATCGACTGGTCCTCGGTTCGACGCCAGGACGACGTGACCACGTGCACGCCGCCGGTGGCATCGAGGTAGGCGCCCCACGGGATGAGGAAGCAGAGGAAATCGTCATCGATGCCGTGCAGTCGGACGCCGAGCTGCTGGGCCGACTTGTAGACCATCGGACGGATGTACACATCCTGCTTGAACCCGCTCTGGCGCACGAGATCCAGAGTGATCTCGCACAGCTCGTCATCGGAGAGCGGCAGGTCCATCATCAACGCGCGGGCCGACTTGCGCAGGCGCTCGTAGTGCTCGCGCATGCGGAAGAGGTAGAGCTCCTCATGGTCGGCGTTCCAGTTGGCGCGGATGCCCTCGAATACGGCGGTGCCGTAGTGCAAGGCATGGGTCATGATGCTGATCTTGGCATCGGCCAAGGGCTGAATCTGGCCGTGCAGGTAGGCCATCTCGGTGCCGGACATCGCGCGCTCCTCCTGCGGCTGGATTTTCTTCACGATACACGCGAGGCGGTCGGATGAGCGTGAGAGCTCAGCGCATCGCGACGGCTGGATCGGTTGGACGCGGGATCTGGTACCAGGGCTGGTCACAGAACTCGAGGTCTGCCTCGGTCAACTCTATCTCCGCATATCTCAGTGAATCCTTGATCTGCTCCGCCCTCGACGCTCCGACGATGGCTGAGGTGACGCCCTCCTGCGCAAGCACCCAGGCGATGGCCGCGTGCGTGATGCTTTGATCGCGTTCGGCGAAGTAGTCCTGCAGGCGCGCCACCTGCTCGTGCTGGATGTCATCCCAGTAGCGGCCCTGGTAGAGCCGCGAGGTCAGACGGTTGGTGAACCAGTTCTCCCCTTGCAGTTCCTCGCTGTTTCGGTAGCGGCCGGTGAGGAATCCTCCGGCGAGCGGGTTGAAACAGATCAGGCCGACACCCTGGTCGCGGCAGAGCGGCAACAGGTCGTCCTCGATGTCGCGCCAGAGGATGTTGTACCGGGGCTGATCGCAGACAAAGCGCGTGATCCCGGCGACATCGGAGGCGCGCAGCGCCATCGCGAGCTGCCAGGCGCGGAAGTTGGATGCGCCCACATAGCGCACCTTGCCCCAGCGGACGAGGTCGTCGAGCGCCTGCATCGTTTCTGCGATCGGCGTGTGCGGGTCCGGGCCGTGCAGCTGGTAGAGGTCGATGTAGTCCGTGCCCAACCGCCGCAGCGACTCGTCGACCGCGGAGAGGATGTGCTGGCGCGAATTGCCGCGCTGATGCGGCTTCGGGCCGGTGGGCACGAAGCACTTCGTGGCAACGATCACCTGATCGCGCGGTTGACCCGCCAGCCAGCTGCCAATGATTGACTCGGTGACGCCAATCTCCTCGCTGCCGGCGGGGTAGGCGTCGGAGCTGTCCAGGAAGGTCACGCCGGCGTCGAACGCCGTGTTCAGGATGCGGTGTGCTTCATCCTGGTCCGTGCGCGAGCCGAAGGTCATCGTGCCCAGGCAGATTTCTGAGACTCGCAGTCCGGTTTGTCCCAACCGTCGATATCGCATGCGGATTCCCTTCTGTTTCAGTCAGCCGTCCAGCGAGCGTATGGCCGCCTGCCCGATTGTGCAGCGTCACAGCACCATCTGGGTCTGCGTCACCTGGGCGACGAGCCGGCCGTCCGGGTCGAGGATGTTGGTCTGCCAGACTTGCGTGCGTCGGCCGCGATGCATCGGCCGCGACTCGCCGCGCAGCGTCTGGCCTTCCTGACCGCCGCGGTAGAAGTTGGTCTTCGACTCAATCGTGGTGGTGCCCGACTCGTCGTCGAGATTGGCCATCGTGCCGAGCGCGCCCAACGTGTCGGCGAAGGCCATCAGCGCGCCGCCATGCATCAGACCGGGCGACGTACACAGGTTCCTGGTCACGTCAATCTCGCCCACCATCAGATCGGTCGCCGCAGACGTCAGGCGGATGCCGAGATGTTCGGGCAGCAGACCGCGCATCCGGGCGCGGAAGTACTCGAGGTCCAGGTCTCGGCGTTCTTCGCGTGCTGGCATCGGGTCAGCCCTGCCTCCGTGATACCGTCAGGACATGAGTCAACGCCCCGCTCACGGCCTGGGCGCTACGCCAATCTATCGCGTGGGATCGCGCGAGGTGCGCGTGCTCTCCGACGGCGTGATCTGGCTCGACGCCGGCGCCGTCTTCGGGCTGGTGCCCAAGATCATGTGGTCGCGCGTGACCGGCGAGACGAATGAGCTGAACCAGATTCCCCTGGCGCTCAACTGTCTCCTGCTGGAGTCCGACGGCAAGACCGTGTTGATCGAGACTGGTCAGGGCAACAAGGACTTTGAGCAGACCCGTCGGCGTGGCGGCCCGGTCGACCACGGACTGCTGATCGACGAGCTCGCCCGCAATGGGGTGCAGCCGTCAGACGTCGACATCGTGATCAACACACACTTGCACAACGATCACACCGGCTGGAACACGGTGGCCGGAAACGATGGTGAGCTGAGCGTCACGTTTCCCAACGCCCGCTACTACATCCAGCGCGGCGAGTGGGAAGAGGCGATGCATCCCAACGAGCGAACTCGCGCGACGTATCTGCCGCAGAATCTGACACCCGTCGAGGCGGCGGGACAGATCGAGTTCATCGACAGCGAGACGCAGGTCACATCGGATATCACCGTGATCGAAACGCCGGGCCATACGGCGGACCATGCCTCGGTGGTGATCGCCAACGGCGGCGAGTCGGCGATCTATCTCGGCGATATGATTCAACACCAGGTGCAGCTGGAGCGCGTGGCTTGGCTGTCATCGTTCGACGTGCTGCCGCTGGTTAACCTGGAGACCAAGAAGCGGCTGATCGCGGACGCGATTGCGAACCAGTCGTTGCTGGTGGCCGTGCACAACCCGTTCCCAGGCGTCGGACGGCTGAGCGCCGGCGAGCGCGGCCGCAGCATCTGGGCCGATGAGACTCCGCACGGCGTGGCCGACACGACCGCGGCATCAACAGACTGAAAACAGACTGAGCGAAAGAGCGAACTGATGGTCTTCGGCGAACACCCAATGGGCGATCCGATGGCGATGGATGCTGCGGAGGTGATGAAACAGCTCCCCAAGCCGCGCCGAAAGCAATGGCGGCAGGAGAAGCTGGTCGACGATGTCTACCTGCAGTACCGCGATCAGACTGACGATCTGCCCGAGCCGGCGCTGATCGAGCGCATCTTCCTCGTCGTGCACCGCGGCGGACGCTGGCTGGCGGTGCGTCACGGTGATCGGCATGAGCCGTGGGTGCTGCCGATCCTCGAGTTCGACATCACCCCACAAGTCGAGCCGTTGGACCCGGAACTCGACCAGGACGCGCGCCGCGCCGCGTTGACGCAGACGATCAACTCGGTGGTCTCGGAGACCTGGCATGTGCCGATTGAGCGCTGGTCGCAGCACACTCGGGTGCAGATGGTCGCGCGGGAGCTGCAGGACGAGGTTGCGCCGAAGGCGACTCGCTACGAGATCATTGTGTCGGCCGAGGCGGGCGCGCCTGACGATGCGGACCTCGAGTCCGAGTGGACCCGCCGCTTCTTCCAGCCGCGCGACATGAACAAGCTGCTGCGTGAACGCTACTGGGACTACCCGGAGCTCGAGCAGGCGTATGAGATTCAGGTGATCGCGGCCGCCAAGGCCGCCGCCAGCGCCTGAGCGCGGCCTGGACATCGATCAGATCATCGAGGTAACAGACGCGGCGCGCGCCAGCTTGTAGCATCGAGACAATATGACTGCTGAGCTGGTCATCGTCGCCGTCCAAGAACAGCCCGCCGTTTGGGTCGTGGTCGCTGTACCCGGCGGCCACGTGTTTCGCGGCTGAGTGATCGGCGCTCAGACGAGACCATCGGAACCAGCGCCGCCCGCCCCGCTATCGCCGATTCACCACAGCTGCGATACATCGGTCCGCAGCACAGGCGCGGCCACGAAGCCGCGTCACGGTTGAGGAGAGCACCATGCGTCTGACAGGCGCCCGAATCCTGATGGAATGCTTGCGAGCCGAAGGCGTTGACGTCTTCTTCGGCTATCCCGGCGGCGTCGTCCTGCCGCTCTACAACACGCTGGGCGAGTACCCGGACATCAAGCACGTGCTCGTCCGCCACGAGCAGGCGGCGGCGCACGCCGCCGATGGCTACGCGCGCGTCGCCGGCCGAACGGGTGTCTGCCTGGCCACGTCGGGGCCGGGCGCGACCAACCTGGTCACCGGTATCACCACCGCCTACATGGACTCGGTGCCGATGGTCGTGTTGACCGGCAACGTCGCGCGCGATTTGATCGGCCGCGACGGATTTCAGGAAGCCGACATCACCGGCATCACGCTGCCGATCACCAAGCACAACTACCTGTTGATGCGCGCGTCCGAGATTGCGCCCGCCGTCAAGGAAGCCTTCCACATCGCCTCGACCGGCCGCAAGGGGCCGGTGCTGGTCGACATCCCCAAGGATGTGTTCGTCGAAGAAGCGGAATGGGATGGGTACCCGCAGGGCGTGTCGCTGCGCGGCTATCCGATCATGGACGTGCCCCGCGATGACGAGGTGGATCACGCAGCCGCAACCATCAACGCCGCCAAACGACCGATCATCATCGCCGGACACGGCGTCGTGCAGTCGGAAGCGCAGGACGAGCTGATCCAGTTCGCAGAGCGGGCCGATAGTCCCGTGCTGACCACGCTGCTCGGTATCTCGGGCATGCCCGAGGATCATGAGCTCTCATACGGCTTCCTGGGGATGCACGGGCACTACTACGCGAACATGGCTGCCGACCAGGCCGATGTCGTGATCGGTATTGGCATGCGGTTCGACGACCGCGCGATGGGCCGCTTCTCGGACTTCAACCCGTCCGCGAAGATTGTGCACATCGACATCGATCCGGCCGAAATCGGCAAGAACTTCGTCACCCACGCGCCGGTCAACGGCGACGTGAAGGAAACGCTGTCGCGGTTGCTGCCGCAGATCGAACAGCAAACGCACCCCGAGTGGCGCGGCGAGATCGATCAGATCATGGCCGATCATCCGACCGACTACATCGAGGAGGGCACGGGGCTTGGCGGTCCATGGCTGGTCAAGGCGCTCGCGGAGTACACGCAGGGCCAGGCGACAATCGTCACCGGGGTCGGACAGCACCAGATGTGGGGCGCACAATACTACCCGTACACGCGCGCTCGGCAATGGGTGACCTCGGGCGGTCTGGGCACGATGGGCTACGAAGTGCCGGCGGCCATGGGCGCCCAGTTCGCGCAGCAAGAGCCGATCTGGTCGCTCTGCGGTGACGGCGGTTTTCAGATGACCTCGCAAGAGCTGCAGACCGTCGCCGACCACAACCTGCCCGTCCGCTTCGCCATCTTCAACAACGGATTCCTGGGCATGGTGCGCCAGTGGCAAGAGCTCTTCTACGAGCACAACTACCATTCCGTCGACCTGGGCCAGCCCGACTTCGTCAAACTGGCCGAGGCCTACGGCGTGCGCGGCGTCCGTGCAACCACGCGCGCTGAGGCGATACAAGTCTTCCGCGACATTGAGGGTTACGACGGCCCAGTCGTGATCGACTTCCAACTCGAGCGCGAGGAAAATGTCTGGCCGATGGTGCCAGCCGGCGCCGCGCTGAGCGAGACCATCGAGTCGGCCGAGGAGGTCTAGCCGCTCGGCGGCCGTCCCACGCTGCCTGGCATTCGAGTAGCAGAGACGAGTAGCAGAGACGAGTAGCAGAGGCGAGGAGCAAAGGAGTAACGCGACATGGCTTCCCGTAACACCATCGTGGCCCACGTTGAGGACCGCCCCGGCGTGCTGGCCCGCGTCGCATCGCTGTTCCGCCGGCGCGGATTCAACATCGAATCGTTGACCGTCGGTCACTGCGAAGAGCCCGGCTTGAGCCGGATGACGATCGTCGTCGACGGCGACGATCACCAGGTCGACCAGGTCTGCCGCCAGCTCTTCAAGCTGATTGATGTCGTGTCGGTCGAGGACATCACCTACACACCGATGGTCGATCGCGAACTGGCGTTGATCAAGGTCTCGGCCTCAAACTTCAACCGCCGCGAAGTGCTCGACGTGGTCGAGGTCTTCCGTGCCGATGTGGTCGATGTCCATGCGGATGCGTTGATCGTGCAGGTGCTCGGCGACGAGGGCAAGGTCAGCGCGGCGGAGAAGATGTTCGAGCAGTTCGGCATCCTCGAGATGGTCCGCACCGGCCGCGTCGCGATGCGCCGCGGTCCGCAGACGACCAAGCCGCCCGCCATCTCAGACTCCCAACAGGCCGCAGCGGCGATTCGAGCCATGCTCGGCCGCCGACCCGAGGGAGCGCTGCCCTTCGCCAGCGACTGATCCGCCTGCCGCGCATACACTCACCGAGAGATTCACCGAGCTACCGCAGATCAACAGGAGCCGCCATGCCCGCATTGATGTACTACGACGCCGACGCCGACCTCGACCTGATCGCCGACAAGAAGATCGCCGTGATCGGATTCGGATCGCAGGGCCACGCACACGCGCTGAATCTGAAAGACTCTGGCTGCAACGTGATCGTGGGGCTGTACCCGGGCTCACGCTCCTGGAACAAGGTTGAGGAATCTGGCCTCGCCGTCGACACCGTCGCCGGCGCCGCCGCAGCGGCTGACATCGTCATGATGCTCACCCCCGACCATGTCCAGAAGCAAATCTACGACCAGCACGTCGCGCCCTCAATGACTGAGGGCAAGATGCTGATGTTCGCGCACGGCTTCGCGATCCACTTCAACCAGGTCATGCCGCCGCCCGAGGTCGACGTCACGATGATTGCGCCCAAGGGACCCGGCCACCTCGTCCGTCGCGTGTTCGAGGAAGGCGGCGGCGTACCCGCGCTGCTGGCGATCCACCAGGATGCCTCGGAGACCGCCAAGGAGGTCGCGCTGGCCTACGCGAAGGGGATCGGCGGCACTCGAGCCGGCGTGCTCGAGACCACGTTCCTCGAGGAAACCGAGACCGACCTCTTCGGCGAGCAGTCCGTGCTCTGCGGCGGCATCACCGCACTGATGCAGGCCGGTTTCGAGACGCTCGTCGAGGCGGGTTACCAGCCGGAGTCGGCGTACTTCGAGACGATCCACGAGGTCAAGCTGATCGTCGATTTGATCTACGAAGGCGGCTTCGCCAACATGCGCTACTCCATCTCGGACACTGCCGAGTACGGCGATCTGACCCGCGGCCCGAAGATCATCGACGATTCGGTCAAGCAGCGGATGAAGCAGATCCTCTCCGACATCCAGGACGGCACGTTCGCGCGCGAATGGATCATGGAGAATCAGACCGGCCGGCCGGGCTTCGACAAGCTCCGCGCCCGAGCCGCGCGGCACGAGTCGGAAGAGGTCGGCGCTGAGCTGCGCGGGATGATGTCCTGGCTCAACGAACAGGCCGACTAGTCGGACCGCGCTGATTCGTAGGTGATTGAGTCGCCGAGTTCGAGCTCGCGCCACGCGAACACGTCGTCGGCCAGTTCGGCCATCTGATACGCCGATTGCCCGTCGGCCGCGCGCAGAATCTGCTCGACCGAGGCGATCTCCGCGCCGTTGAAATCGAAGAGGTCTGCGCTGGCCAGCGCCAACGGCCGCCGCTGCAGGAATCCGCCAACGGGCTGGTCGACCACCGTCAAGCGTCCTTCAGCTTCCATCGCGGCGACCTGTTCGGCCAGGGAGACGGTCCAGGGTCCGTACTCGCCGCGCACGTACTCGCAACCAGTGATCGAGGTCCGGTGGCGGCGATAGTGCAGCATGTCGCTCAGGCAGAGCAGCAGATTGAGCTTCGAGAGGCTGAAGGTGCGGTTGGTGATCTGCCGCTCGCAGATGTAGAGCAGGAGCTCAGCGAACTTATCCAAGTCCATTCCGCTCGCGTATGTGTCGCGGCTCATCTCATCGCCCTCTCTGCTGCCTCATTGCTGCATGCTCGATCGGCGATCTGGGAGTCCCTGCCGCCGATACTGCCTATGCCGCCCACGCTGCGGTGCGCCGCGCCGAACTGGCTAGTCAGTCAGCGCCTGCGGCGCCGGGACAGCGGACATCAGTGGCTCTTCGAGCGGCTCGTTCACAGGAATCCGGGCGAACTCGTAGCTGATTTCTTCACCTTCCTGAGTCAGCGACCAACCAGGATGCAAGTGCGAGCGGTTTGTCAGCTGCAGCGCCGACATTTCGCGGGTCTCCCAGAGGATGTCCTCGACGGTGGCGATCTCCCAGGCGCTGAAGTGATCGAAGTTCGCGCGTCGCTGAGCGATCGGTCGCTGCTGCACATAGCCGAAACGCTCACGCAACCGAATGGTGAGCCCGCCAGAATCTTCGAGCCTGCGCAGCGACGCATCGAGCTGAGAGCAAAACGGCCCGAACTTCTTGTGAACGTAAGTGGCGCCTGTGATGGCATGGCCGCGCAGCTCATAATGACGAAAGTCGCTCATCCAAAGTTGTTTGTGCAGTTTCGTCTTACCAAAATGATCGTCGCAGACGTTTCGCTCAGAGATATAGAGCACAAGTTCGTCAAGTTTTGGACTGTCAAATCGCGAGGTGTGGTCGGTCATCTTGAACTCTCCCTCCATGTGAGTTTAGCGCTCGGGCATCCCCCTCGATGGTGTAATCTGGTCAAATGAGTGAGCAGATGCTCGATATCAGCTTCACGACTGAGTTTGAGGCAGAGATCGCGCGTCTGGGATGGGCAGGCAGCCCGGATCTCTTGAAGACGTATCTGGCGCATGAGGTTCAGCAGAAAGCGATGCAACACCCTGACATTCACACAATCTGGTGCGAGCGTACTATGCAGTCGAGCGGTACGAACCTGACAAGAGCGAGGGTGTATCTTCGCTGTCGAGTGACCGGGAATACCGCAACGTTCGACGTGGTTCAGCGAGAGCCGCCGCCGAGCGGCGAATGACTCAACGGTGAGCCGGCGCCCTGATCTCATACGGTACCCCGCGGGCCTCGAGCAGATCGGCCCACTCGCGTTGGGTGCGATTGCGGAATGCCGCGCTGATCACGCTGGACAGCTCTGACGCGTGCGCCAACCGTGACTCAGCGGTCTCGAAGCGCGGGTCGTCCGTGATGTGCAGCTGGAACTCGGGTAGGTAGGCCTCGCCGTCCGCTGGGTGCCGCTCGTGGTGGTCCCACATGTGATCGGCGAGCGCCGCCTCGCCCAGCATGTCGCGCAGGCGGCGCCACTCGACATCGGTCCTGATCACGAGGTGGACCCAGCCGTCCGTCGCGCGGTAGGCCCGTTGGAGGGCGTTGAACTCGGCCATGGCGCCTGCCTTCCCTCGGCTGCCCAACTTCTGCGCAGGCTAACGGTTAGCCTGCACACTCAGGAGACTGAGCACTGGAGAGGATTTTGCTCATGCGCGCCGTGGCCGCCCGAAGCGGAGAGTTGCGACTGGTCGATGTTGACCGCCCCGAACCGGTCGAGGGTGAGGCGCTGGTGCGCGTGTTGGCCTGCGGCATCTGCGGCTCGGACCTGCACTTCATGCAGTTTGGAGAGGAGATGATGCGCGCCTCGCGAGAGTCGGGCAACGCCCAGTTCGCCCCGGACTTCAGCAGGGACATCATCATGGGGCACGAGTTCTGCTGCGAGGTCGTCGCCTATGGCCCCAACACAACGGGACCGGTCGGCATCGGCGATCGCATCACGTCCGTCCCCAGCCGCGGCGCCTATAGCAACACGTATCCCGGCGGATACAGCGAGTACATGGTGCTCGACGCCGGGATGCTGCTGCCCGTCCAAGACAGCGTGCCGACTGAGCACGCCGCCACGACCGAGCCGATGGCCGTCGGTCTGCACGCGGTCCGAGCGGCCAGGCTCACCGCAGGCGAGCCGACGGTGGTGTACGGCTGTGGACCCGTTGGGTTGGCCACGATCGCGAGTCTGCGCAACGAAGGCGCTGGCACGATCATCGCCTCCGACTTCTCGCCGCGCCGTCGCGAGCTGGCGGGCATTCTGGGCGCTGACGTCGTCGTCGATCCGCGCGAGACGCCGCCGATTGCCGCCCTGCAGGAGCAGGGCTACCAACCTGGACAAGACGTGGTGCTGTTCGACGCCATCGGCGTCCGAGGCACGATCTCGATGCTGATGCGGGAGGCGCCTCAACGCGGTGCTC
Organism: Dehalococcoidia bacterium; assembly: GCA_022822375.1. Lineage (GTDB taxonomy): Bacteria > Chloroflexota > Dehalococcoidia > Bin125 > Bin125 > Bin125. Next base: position 2,971 of record JAJEBU010000104.1, on the reverse strand, counting down.
GCTGCGTCATCGTCGGTGTCTGCATGCAGGAGGACACGATCGTGCCGATGGCCGGGATCGAGAAGGAAATCCAGCTCAAATTCGTGCTCGGCTACACGCCAGAAGAGTTCGCTGAGACGCTCGCCAACATCACAGACGGCAGTATCGACTCCGATCCCATCATCACCGGCCGTGTCGGGCTCGACGGTGTTGCCGAGGCATTCCAGACCCTGGGCGATCCGGAAGAGCACTGCAAGATCATGGTCACCCCGCACGAACAGCACGCCCTGTCGGCCAAACGCTAGCCTGCGCACAGACGACGACTGACTTGGAACTGGATCGAGATTGAGCATGACCTACGACATCGTGATTCGCGGCGGGACCATCGTGGATGGATCCGGGTCGCCTCGCTATCAGGCCGACATCGCCATCGCCGGCGACCGCATCGCCTCGATCGGGCGCATCCCTGAACAGGGCAGGGAAGAGGTCGATGCGCTCGGGCTGATGGTCTCGCCGGGCTTCATTGACGGCCACACCCACTTCGACGCTCAAATCTCGTGGGACCCGTATGGCACATCGTCCTGCTATCACGGCGTGACTTCCGTGATCATGGGCAACTGCGGTTTCACGCTCGCGCCCTGCCATCCCGACGACCAGGACATCCTGATGCGGACGCTTGAGGCGGTCGAGGACATCCCCGCCGAGGCACAGCGCGCCGGCGTCGACTGGACCTGGCAGACCTTCCCGGAATTCATGCAATTCTTGCAGGACAAGCCCAAGGGTCTGAACTACGGCGGCTACGTCGGCCACAGCGCGCTGCGCACCTACGTGATGCGCGAGCGGGCGTTTACCGATCCTGCCACGGACGACGAGATCGACGAAATGGCACGAATCCTGCAGGAAGGCGTGATGGCCGGCGGGATGGGCCTGTCCACGACGCGCTCGCCCGCGCACAAGACCAGCGAGGGTGCGCCGGTACCGTCGCGCCTGGCCAGCTGGGAAGAAGTGCGCCGACTCGTCCTCGCGCTCGGCGAGATCAACCGCGGCGCGGTGGAGATTTCAGGCGAGCCCACCATGGGCCAGGACCCCAACGACCCCAATCACTACGAGCGCCGCTTCCGAGACCTGGCCATCGAGTCCGGCCGTCCGATGTTCTTCCCGGCGCTGCACAGTCGGCGCGCAGCGCCCGATACCTGGAGGCGGTTCTTCGATCGCGCTCAGGAGGCCGCTGGTGAAGGCGGGCGAATGTTCGGACAGGCCCATTCGCGCCAGCTGGCGACCAACTGGTCCTGGCGCACCGAGATGCCCTTCGACCGGCTCTCGATGTGGCGCGATCTGCGCAGCAAGCCGCTCGACGAGCAACTGGCGCTGCTGCAGGATCCCGACGTCGTCGCGCAGCTCGTGCAGATCGCCAACACGGAGGAAGAGGACTTCTCCACGGTCATGCCTGCGCAGGCGCGCAAGCCATCGGACTGGGATTGGGTGTTCATTCTCGACCACGTCGACGGCACGCCCAACCGGCGGCTCGGTGAGGTCGCGCGGGAACGCGAGGAAGACCTAGTCAAGACGATGATCGATGTCGGCGTTGAGCAGGCCCTCGAGACGCTCTACATGGTCCCGCTGGCCAATGAGCATCAGGACACGGTGCTGGAGATCATGCGCGAACCGCGTTCGCTCGTCACCTTCTCCGACGGTGGCGCGCACGTCTCCCAGATCATGGACTCGTCGCTGCAGACGCACGTCTTGGCGCACTGGGTTCGCGGTGTCGGCGAGCTGAGCATCGAGCAAGCCGTCAAGATGCTCACCTGGGACATGGCCACGGCGTGGGAACTGCCCGACCGTGGTCTGCTGCGCCGCGGCTACAAGGCTGACGTGATCATCTTCGACCTCGACACGGTCGGTCCGCGGCGACCGACGGTCGAACACGACCTCCCTGCTGGCCAGCGCCGACTCGTCCAAAAGGCCGATGGCTACCGGATGTCGATCGTCAATGGCGGGATCACCATGCGAGACGGCGAGCCGACCGGCGTCACGACGGGCCAGGTCCTGACCTCGGTCTAACGATGCGCATTCCACGCTTCGGCATCAACCGCCAGGATGCTGAGTCCCCGGCCCGATTCGCGGAGGACGCCCGCCGGATCGAGGCGTTGGGCTGGGACTGTCTCTGGTTGCCCGACTCGCAGTTGCGCCGCCGCGACACGTACGTGCTCCTGGCCGCAGCGGCGCAGGCGACGGAGTCGATCGGGCTGGGCACCCTGCTGGTCAATCCGATCACGCGCCATCCATCGGTGACGGCGTCGTCGATCTCCACAATCGACGAGCTTGCGCCGGGCCGCGTCGCGCTCGGCTTCGGCGCGGGCGACACGGCCGTGCGGTTGAGCGGTCTGAAGCCAGCCCGCGTGGCCGAGATGGAAGACGCCATCGTCCTGATGCGCGGACTCCTGGCTGGCGAGCAGATCGAGGTGGGCGCCGAACGTCCTGCCGTTCTGCCGTTCCACCGACCAGTGCCGGTCTGGTTGACCGCCGGCGGACCGCGCACGCTCGAAATGGGCGGTCGGCTCGCGGATGGCGTTTTCATGCGAGTCGGCACGCATCCCCAGACGATTGCGGCGACCGTGTCGCGCATTCGCCAAGGCGCGGAGTCGGCAGGTCGCGATCCGCTCTCGGTACCGCTCGGCATCATCTTCCACACCGTCTTGGTCGACGAGCCGCAGGAGGCGCTGCTCATGGCGAAAGCCATGGCGGCGGGCTACTACGAGTACTCGCCGATGCTCTTTGAGCCGTCCGGACTGCGCTGGGACGGTCCGGATCCCGAGCTGCTCAAGCGTGATCGCGACGTCTGGCCAGATTTCCATCACGACCCTGACCTGCTCAACGCAGGCCGCGCGGTGGATTTCCTCAGCGATGCCCATGCCGACGCCTTCGCCCTGCGCGGCGGCCCGGCACAGGTGGCGGACCAGTTGGTCAGCGTGCTGTCGGAAGCGGCGAGGTC
>JAJEBU010000102.1 GCA_022822375.1 Dehalococcoidia bacterium | reverse complement strand
TCCCAGTGCCTGCGCGCCGGCGATCAGCTCAGCGTCGAGCTGCGTGGAGTCTCCGCCGTTGGCGACATCGACGAAGCGCTGCGCGTCGATCCCCCAGACGCCCTCGATGTTGTGGCCGTGCGCGCGGCCGACCTCGATCACTTCAGCCGCAATGCGGATGCAGAGCCAGCGCGTGTCGTCGCGGCTGCGTACCTCGCCCGAGCCGTAACCGGTGAGGCCAGCGATCGGATTGGCCATGCAGTTGACCGCGAGCTTGCCCCAGCGTTCGCCCCATAAGTTTGTCGTGGCTTCGGAGCCTGCAACATGATTCATCATGGCGGCGATGTCGCGTGCGCGATCAGTGTCGGCGCCGTCGAGTTCACCCACTTTGAAGCCGAGCGTCCTCGTATCCGTCCTCATGCAATGGGCCGGCTCGTACATACCCGCGCCGATCGTAATGACGCATCCCAGCGTGCGCTCGCGGCCGACGACTGCGGCCACGCGTTCGTCGTTGATGCCGTTCTGGAAGTCGACGACCGCTCCGTCATCTTTGACGAGCGGGGATATGAACGATGCGGCCCACTCAGTGTCATAACTCTTGACCGCCACGATGCCGATGTCGAACTGTTCAGAGAGTCCTTGCGCTTCGTACAAGTGGAGCGCCTTGACGGGCACGCGGAAATCCCCGAGCAGTGGTCCGCTGAGACGAAGACCGTCCCGTTTCATTGCGTCGATGTGCTCGGTCCAGTGGTCGAAGAGCGTGACGTCAAATCCGGCGCGAGTGAGCATGCAGCCCACAACGCCGCCAATGGCGCCCGCGCCGATGATGCCGATGGTGCTCATGTCAGCTCCGCTTGGGCAAGCGGACCGTGGCCCAACCCGGCGTGGTCACGCCCAGGCGGTCGTTTTCGAGCCACACTTCCAGGTCAACAACCCCATGAGCGTCGTCGAGGTTCGACTTGCCGACCACCTTGCCCCGCGCGTGTACTTGATCGTCGGGGATGTTCATGCGTCGCATCTCAAAGCGGAACTTGGACATCCAACCCGAGGGTCCAGCCCAGTCAGTGACGACTCGGCAGAGCGCTGCTTGCGTCCAGCCGGTGTTGTAGAAGATGGCTGGGTGGCCTGCTTCAGCGGCGAACTCGGGGTCGTGGTGGACGGGATAGAAATCCTGCGATCCCGAGACTTGCTCGGCCATTTTGGTCCAGGTCAGCGACAGGTCGTAGCCGTCGATTGCGTCGCCGACACGGACGTCCTCCCAGTAGGTCTGTTCCGTGGCGATGGAGTTGGGTGCGCTGCGGGTGGTCATAGCGGTCGCTCGCCTTCTTCTGCTTCGACTTGTTCGGGTGTGCGGTGCGTACACAGCGTGTTGGTGCCGATCGCGACCAGCTCGCTGTGTTGATTGGTGATGCGTGTTTCCGTGACAATCCACACGCTGCGCGGGTCGAGTTTGATCGATTTCTCGAAGATGTCCGTCACTTCGGTCTGCTGCGACAGATGGTCGCCGACCCTGGCGGGCAGCACATACTCCCACTCAGTGTTGAGGTTGATCATTCGTTCGCCGCGCGTCGGGACTTCGCGGACGATGTTCATGGGATTGTCAGTCGTTGGCGGCCAGACACCAGCGCCAGCGAAGTAACGCGTCATGACCGGAGGTGCGATGACCGCCCCATGCACGGACGACTCACCGTACTCAGGATCGAGGAACAGCGGGTTGGTGTCTTCGACCATGTGGCAGTGGCGGCGGATGCTGTCGTACTCGACGGGATAGCGCCCGCGCACGACCTCGGTCGTGCGGCCGAGCCATTCGCTGCGCACCGCCTCAATGTCGTAGGTGCCAGTGCTACGGGCCATAGATGTACTCACCGCAGGAATGTCAGGCTGGTAGGATGGACTCAAGGTAGCAGAGGAGCTTCGGCATGTCCCTAATGACTCCTGTCCTGAGATTGCGGAAGGTCATGCGCTCGATCGGGGCGAACGAGAGTCAGGCTGACGAGTTTGCCGATGCCATGGCTGACTATCCGGGTCGGCGGGAGATGCAGCTGATGCTGGACGAGATGTTTGCCCGCTGGTTCAATCGGATCATGTTCGGCATGATCGTCATCGTTGGACTGGCGGTCGCGATCATTGTCGCGCTGGACTAACGATCAAGATCGTTCGCTGCGCGGACCGAACGGCTCGGGGCGGAACGGCTCGTCGCGTGCCTTCAGGAACGCTCCGAATCCACCTTGCGCTCTCGCGTCGTCGAGGTGCGCGACCTCTGGGCCGTCCGCCGACGCCTCGACCATGGTCGAGAGCATTGATCCGACGTTGAGGGCGTTTCTGAGGCCCATCGCCTCGAGGCCCCTGGATGTGATCAGCTTGTTGTAGCGAACAGAGTGGGAGGGCACGAGGGCGAGGCGTCGGGCGAGCGCATCGGCTCGATCCAGCAGGTCCTCGGCCGGCACGATCTCGTTGATCACGCCCAATCGCAGGGCTTCCTGGGCGTCGAAGTGGTCACCGGTCAGAGCGTATCGGTGCGCCGCCTTCCAGCCGGCGAGCGCGGCGAAAAGGACGGAGCTGTTGGAGATCATCCGCACTTCCGGCTGTGCGAAGACCGCGCGGTCGGAGGCCAGCGTGATATCAGCCGCGAGCGAGTACCAGAAGCCGCCGCCGATGCACCAGCCGTTGACCGCCGCGATGATCGGCGTCTCGAGCGTCATCAGGTGCATCATCATGTCGGGGTTGCGCGACGAGAATCGGAACCAGCGCTCCAGGTGCTCCGAGACCGGCTGGGTCGGGCCACCGACCTCGCTGTCGATCCCTCCGCCCGAGATGTTGTAGCCCGAGGAGAACGCCCGTCCTGCGCCGGTGAAGATGATCGCA
>JAJEBU010000091.1 GCA_022822375.1 Dehalococcoidia bacterium | reverse complement strand
CCTCCAGCTCCACCAGGTCCAGCAGCTCCTCGTCGTCCATCTGATCAACCTTGTTCAGGTACACCACCATCCGTGGCACACCCACCTGGCGGGCGAGCAAAATGTGCTCCCGCGTCTGCGGCATCGGACCGTCAGGGGCGGCGACGACCAGGATCGCGCCGTCCATCTGGGCGGCGCCCGTAATCATGTTCTTGATGTAGTCCGCGTGACCCGGCGCGTCGATGTGCGCGTAATGCCGCGCCTCCGTCTCGTACTCCACGTGCGCAATCGCAATCGTGATCCCCCGCGCTCGCTCCTCCGGCGCGTTGTCAATCGAGTCGAAACTCGAAAATGACGTGCTCTCGTCCGCCAACGACAGCACCTTCGTAATCGCCGCCGTCAGCGTCGTCTTGCCGTGATCCACATGGCCAATCGTGCCCACGTTCACGTGCGGCTTCGTTCGCTCATACACCTGTCGCGCCATCGTGCTGCCTCTCCATGCATCTCTGTTCGGCGTCGGCGGATGGAGCCCGCATCCAGATTTGAACTGGAGACCTCGTTCTTACCAAGAACGCGCTCTACCGACTGAGCTATGCGGGCGGGATCCGCGCTGGATCGTTCGGTTCCATTGCAGATACCGCCGTCGACTCGATGGAGCCGCGGCGGTCGGTACTGATTTCGTGGTGCCGGGGGCAGGATTCGAACCTGCGAAGCCTTTCGGCGCCGGTTTTACAGACCGGTGGTATTAGCCACTCACCCACCCCGACACATCGATCATCTTAGCCCGATCCGCGCGGTCAGCGCATATGCCTCAGGACGCCCAGCACGGCGCTGTCGCGACTGAGCGGGCGGGAATCGCAACCGTTGTGTGCACCAGCAGTCAGAAGAACGGCCGCAAGCTGCAGGGAGCAGGAGACCTGAACTAGTCGTGTGGAGCCCAAGGGGGGATTCGAACCCCCAACCTGCCGATTACAAATCGGCTGCGCTGCCAATTGCGCCACCTGGGCAGAGTTCGATCCTACAAGGATTGCCGCGCCGGGTCGGGGAGTTTACGTCACTTGACGCAAACAATCAGCCTCGTATCCTGTGGCTTGCGCCGCGTCCACAGTCCCGGCGCTTGGAAAGATACCGCCCATGTCCCGATCCCTTTTGACTCTGGCGGCTGCGCTGATCGTTGCTGCCGGCATCGGAATCTCATCGCTCCAGCCGACGGCGTCCGCCCAACAAGGCGGCCCGCCCATCTGCGTGACCGGGCTTTCAGCCGGTGACCACACGTTGACCGCCGACGCGCGCGATCGTGAGGGCCAGGTCAGCTTCGGCGTCTCGGTCGACGAGCAGGGTGTCGTGACATCGTTCACCGAGCCGGGCGGACAGGTAATTCCCCCGGTCTCCATGCTCGACATCTTCACCGGTCCCGACGCCTATGAGCTGCCCGAGGGCGTCAGCGTCGGTGTATGCGGCGGCGACGGAGAGTCGATGATGGAAGAGTCGGCTGCCCACGTCTGCGTCAACCTGGAACCCGGGACGCATGAGGCAACGGTCAATGTGAGCGGGCAGAGCCAGCCGATTGTGATTGACGTCGGCGCAGGCGGCGTGGTTCGCGGCATCCAGGTGCTGGGCTCGAACTACAGCGGCGAGGAGGGGCTGGCATTGATGGAGCAGTTTGGCGTCTCGCTGCCGGCCGGCGTCGAGGTGGTCGAATGCGCGCCTGCGGCTGACTCGATGATGGAGGCCGAGGACGGCGACAGGCCGGAGCCCACGCTGTACGCCAACACCGGCAGCGGCGGCTTGGCCGACACGAGCGGTTCGAACGGTCTGTGGTACGCGATTGCCGCAGTGGCGGCGCTCGTTGCGGGCGGCCTGGCCGTCGGTCGACGCGCTGCCACGATCACGGCAGAGCGCCGAGTACGCCATGACGATCCGCGCGACTAGAACCTGAGCGCGCTCTCGACCAACGAGTCAGCGGTCGGCACTGCTTCTTCTGGCTCGAGCTCGGGCTGGACGCGCTTCCAGCGAGTGCCATCGCGCGTGTCTTCGAGCGCGACGCCGAGTTCGGTGAGTCGATCGCGGACGCCGTCGGCCAGGTCGTATTGCTTCGCGCCGCGCAGTTGTTGGCGCAGCTCGACGAGCAGGTCGATGAACGGCCCGGCATCGGACTCGCCCGATGCAGAGACGCCGGCGAATCCCAGACCCAACACACCGCCCAGTTCGAGCAGCGCGTCGCGGGCATCGCCAGCGGCCTGACCGTCGGCGCGGGCGCGATTGATCTCGCGCGCCAAATCGAACAGCACGGCCAACGCTTGCGGCGTGTTGAGATCGTCCTCCAGGGCGGCAATGAACCGCTCACGCGCAGCAGCGGCGTCGATGTCACCCGCGCCGTCCACGAGCGGGAGCGTGGCGGCAGTGCGGAGACGCTCCGCGCCGCGCGCCGCGGCATCCAGCGATACCTGGGAATAGGTCAGCGGCGAGCGATAGTGCCCGCCGAGCACGAACATACGCAGACCGTCAGCGCCGTAGCGGTCGAGGCCCTCGCGCAGGCGGACGATCTTGCCGGTCGATTTGGACATCTTCTCGCCGCCGACCTGCATCATGGCGTTGTGCATCCAGTGGCGGACGAACGGCTCGATCCCTGAGTGGCCTTCGGACTGCGCGATCTCGTTCTCGTGGTGGGGGAAGATCAGGTCCATGCCGCCGCCGTGCAGGTCGATCTGCTCGCCCAGATATCGGCTAGACATGGCCGAACATTCAATGTGCCAGCCGGGCCGTCCTGGTCCCCAGGGACTCTCCCACTGCGGCTCGCCGGGCTTGGCGCCCTTCCACAGGGTGAAGTCCATCGGGTGTTCTTTTTCGACGCCGATGTCGGTCGGTTCGGCCGAGATCATGTCGTCCAGCGAGCGGCCCGAGAGCTTGCCGTAGCCAGGCATCTGACGGACGCGGAAGTACACATCGCCGCCGGCTGGATAGGCCTTGCCCTTCTCGATCAGACCGGCGATCAGGTCGATCATGCTGGGGATCTCTTCGGTCGCGCGGGGATGGACGTCGGCGGGAGCGATGCCCAGCTCGCGCCACTCGGCCATGAACGAGGAAATCTGCCGCTCTGCCAGTTCGGCGACGGTCGTGCCTTCGTCAGCGGCGCGGGCAATCAGCTTGTCGTCGACGTCGGTGAAGTTGTAGACGAGCCGAACCCGTCGTCCGCTCCACTCGAGGTAGCGGCGCAGGGTGTCGAAGATGATGATCGACATCGCGTGGCCCAGATGGGCGTCGTCGTAGGGGGTGATCCCACAGACGTACATCGAGATCGGGTCGTCGGCCGGCTCAAACGGCTGCTTGCGCCGAGTCAGCGTGTTGTACAGCTCCACGAACTCTGCCTCTCGGGATCAGGGGGAACGTTCCGCACACAATCGGATCATACGTCGTGCGCGGATTGGGACGGGCTTAGCCCGCTGCGGTTTCGCTCGACGCGGCCGGGGCCGGCACGTCGTCCGAGTTGACCGCGGCGCGCAGTTGTTGGATTTCGCTGCGCAGTTCCGTCACCTGCAGCTCGAGCGATTCGATCCGGTCGTGCTCGGGGTCTGGCAGACGCAGGATGGTGTCGTCGCCGGGGTCGTAGTAGGCGACGACGTGTCCCGGCACGCCCACGACGGTTGCGTGAGGCGGCACGTTGGAAACCACCACGGCGCCTGCGCCGATCCTGGCGCCGGCCCCGACGGTGATCGCGCCGATGATCGAGGCGCCCGCGCCGACCAGGACCTCCTCGCCAAACATCGGATGCCGCTGCGTGCGCATCGTGGACGTCCCACCCAGCGTGACGCCCTGATGCAGATGGCAGCGCCTGCCAATTCGGGCGGTTTCGCCGATCACGACGCCCATGCCGTGGTCAATCAGGCAGGGCGTGGCAATCCGTGCGCCGGGATGGATCTCGATGCCCGTCAGCCAACGTCCCGCGTGCGACAGCGTTCGCGGCAGCACAGGGACGCCCAGCCGCATCAGTGCGGAGGAGACTCGATGCAGCATCAGCGCGTGGATGCCCGGATAGGCCAGCAGCACTTCCAGCCAGAGCGTCGCGGCCGGATCGCGCTCGAGCGTGAACTGGATGTCGGACCAGGTGTCGTCGACGAACGACATGTACCAATCGGCGATCGCGCGCAGGAAGGGCATAACTGCAGCCTATCGGCCTGCGGGCCGGCGCACCGTTAGCGTCGCGACAGCGTGGACCGTGATGCCCTCTGCGCGTCCTAACGCGCCCATGCCTTCCGCGGTCGTGGCGGCGACATTGACAGCGGAGCGTTCGAGCTCCAACGCTTCTGCCAGGCTTGCGCGGATGGCATCGATGTGCGCCCGCAGCCGCGGCCGCTCGGCGATCACCGTGGCATCGACGGACTGCGGATAAGCACCGCGGGTATGCAGTTGTTCGAGGACGACGTGCAGCATGTCCAGCGAGTTGGCCCCGGCCCAGGCCGGATCATTCGCGCCAAAGACGGCACCGATGTCCCCGAGCCCTGCAGCGCCCAAGAGGGCGTCGATGATGGCATGAGTCAGGGCATCGGCGTCGGAGTGACCGGCGAGTCCCTGTTCGTGGGCGATCTCGACGCCGCCGAGCACCAGCCGGCGTCCGTCGACCAAGCGGTGCGTATCAATGCCGATGCCAGTGCGCAGTTCGACGCGCGCGCCCAGCAACGCCGCGGCGACAGCCAAATCCGAGGGTGTGGTGATTTTCGGGTTGGGCGCGCCGATGTCCTGGACGATGACGCGTTCCCCGAGCCGTTCGACGAGCGCGGCGTCGTCGGTGGCGATCACGCCGTCGCGCCGGGCGGAGTCGTGTGCTCTGCGCAGGACCTCGGCGGTGAACACCTGCGGCGTCGCGGCGGCCCGCAGGCTGGCGCGATCTGGCGTCGCAGCGATCGCCTCGGATGCGTCAACGACCTTGATCGTGTCGGCGACCGGACCTCCCGCGATCACGCCGGCGTGTCCCTCGCGGACGCGGCCAATGCAGGACGAGACCGCCTCCGCAGTGATCAGCGGGCGCGCCCCGTCGTGGACGGCAATGATCGCGGACCGTCGCAGAACCGTGAGGCCGGCGCGGACGGAGTCCTGGCGCTCGCGCCCGCCGAGCGTCAGCGCGCGGACCTTGCCCAGACCGCGGCAGATGCCCGCGACGTCTGCGCGGTTGGACGACGAGGTCACCACGACGACGTCATCCACGTCTACGCAGTCTTCGAGCGCCTCCAGCGACCAACGCAGGACCGCCTTGCCCGACAGCTCGGCGAGCAGTTTGTCTCCGCCGCCCATGCGACGGCTGCTGCCGGCGGCCAGGACGATCGCGCCGACGCGGCCGCTCATGCGGCGTCTCCATCGTCCGCCGCCCCGTCGTGGGTGTTCAGCGCGGCGAAGACCATCCGGCCGGCCTGTGTCTGGATGACCCGCTTGACGGTGAGGTCGCGCCGCTCGCCAATTGCATCAGCGCCCGCTTCGACGACCACCATCGTGCCGTCGGACAGGTAGCCGACGGCTTGATCCGCTGATCGGCCCGGTTCGACCAGCTCGATCTGAAGGGGTTCGCCGGGCAGGACGTTGGTCTTGACCGCGTTGGCCAGGACGTTGAGGTTGAGCGTCCGTACGCCCTCCAACTCGGCGACGCGAGCGAGGTTGGCATCGGTCAGGGCGAGCGCGGCGCGACGCTCCAACGCCAGTCGGACGAGGCGGGCATCGACGTCGAGCGCGTCGTCCGCGCTGTCGTCGACGATCTCGACGTGCACGTGCTCGAGGCCCTGCAGCCTCGAGAGCAGCTCCAGTCCGGCGCGTCCGCGTCCGCGGCGCAGCTTGTTGGAGCTGTCGGCGACTCGGCGCAGTTCATCCAGGACGAAGCGGGGAACGATGATGTCGGCGAGCAAGAATCCGCTGTTGGCGACTTCCACGATGCGTCCGTCGATGATCGCGGAGGTGTCGAGGATCACTTCCGCGGGCGCTGTCGGTGCTGCGGTGCGCGCGTCGGTGGAGCCGACGACCGACACGGCGACCTCGTCGGCCCGCCCGCGTACGGTGTTGATGAAGCGCTCCACTTCGGCCCGTCGGCTCAACGCGACGCCGATGCCAATCGGCGCGAGCAGGATCGCGACGCCGATCGGGGCAAAGTCGCCAGCGGCTCCGGGCAGCGAGCCGAGTACGGGGGAGAGCAGCGCGGCCGTGACGAGCGCAGCGACCAGGCCGAAACCGCCGAGCAGAATCTCGAGCGTCGAGACCGAATGCAAGATGCCGGCCCGCAGCCACTCCAGCGGCCGCAACGTCCAGCCCATCAGGCGACGTACCGCCTCCACTGCGACACTCTCTTAACGAAGTTGGCGGCCATGCGGCCGCCAATGAGTCCGGAGCGGTCAGCCGCCCGATAAATCCAGGCGCATCGCTGCGCATCACCAGCATACAAGATCGATCCTCCTCGCGTCTCCCGCTGCTGTCGGCAACTCACGCACAGAGACGTCTATTGAGAGACCTGCGGCACCTCGGTCGTTGGCAGCGCAGGCATCACCCACCACGTGTAGCCCTCGGCCAGGCGCACGAAGTCGGTCCACAACTCGGACCCGGTCCAGATGTCGGGAAACTCGTTCGCGTCACCGGGCAGGTCGGCTCCGAGCCCGCCGAGCGTGTCGCGCAAGGTCTCGGCGTCAGGGAAGGTCTCGAAGGAAAGGATGAAGATCACCCGCCGCAGCTCGCCGTAGTCCGTCGCCGAGAACAGGTGTAACCGGCCGCCCAACAGCAACTCGGCGCCCTGCACCTGCTGTTGGATGTTCTCAAACATGGCGTCGTAGTTCTCGCGGCGCACATCTGCCACATTCACCCCGAAGTAGGGGGGATCCATCGCTGGCATCTCGCGAGTAAAGCGCCCGCCCCAATCAGGCGACTCCGGGCTGACCGCCGGTAAAAGCTGGAAGGCCGATGGAAAGTCCCGCTGGGAAGATTCGGAGGAGGCTGCCATGGCAGAACGATACAGGACTGGCGAAACCGGCATGATTGACGTTCGCGGCGCGGACCGCGCCAACATCCTCTGATAGCGTGAATGGGCGATCGGGAGCCTGCATCATGCCCACTGTCGACCTCGACCCGCTCCTGCAAGGCGTCTCCAAACCCGCCCGCTACGTCGGTGGCGAGTGGAACGTGATCGAGCACGACTGGCGCGAGCGCTCGGTGCGCTGGGCGCTGATCTACCCGGACCTCTACGACATCGGCCAGTCGAACGGCGGACTGGCCATCCTCTACGACCTGCTGAACCGCACGCCCGACACGCTGGCCGAGCGTTGCTACACCCCCTGGCCAGACATGGCCGACAGCCTGCGCGCGCACGGCCAGCCGCTGTTCTCGCTCGAGAACCGGCGCAGCCTGCGCGACTTTGACGCGCTCGGGTTCTCGCTGTCCTACGAGCTGACCTACACCAACATCCTGGAGATGCTCGATCTCTCAGGCATCGCGATCCGCAGCCTCGACCGCGAGGATGATGATCCGATCATCCTCGCCGGCGGCTCTGGAGCGCTTGTACCGGAGCCGCTTGCGCCATTCATCGACGCCTTTGTGCTCGGCGAGGCGGAGGACGTGATCCTGGAGATCAACCAGCTGCTGCACGAGCGGCGCACGCAGGGCGCGTCGCGGCTCGATCTGCTGCGTGCGCTGGCGCGTACGCCAGGCGTGTACGTGCCGCGCTTCTACGACTGGCGCTACGCCGCCGACGGTACGCCGGCGGAGATCGTGACCACCGACGACGCGGCCTCGATTCCCGTCGTCAAGCGCTTCCTGCAGGGGTTGCCGCCGATCCTGACCACGCCGATCGTCCCATATCTGCAGACGGTGCATGATCGTGCGGGCATCGAGATTCAGCGGGGCTGCACGCAGGGCTGCCGATTTTGCCAGGCGGGGATGATCTATCGCCCGCTCCGAGAACGCACGCCGGAGGAAGTCGTCGCGGGGGCGAAGGAACTCTTCCAGAACACGGGGTTCGACGACCTCTCGCTGGTCTCGCTGTCCTCGACCGATCACTCGCAGATCAAGGGCATCGTGCGCGCGCTGCGCTCGGAGTTTGGTGATGACATCGGCATTTCGCTGCCATCCACGCGAGTTGACAGCTTCTCGGTTGATGTGGCGCTGCTCTGCTCGCCACGCAAGAAACACTCAATGACGTTTGCCCCGGAAGCCGGCTCGCAGCGTCTGCGCAATGCGGTCAGCAAGGTCGTCGATGAACAAGACCTGCTCGACGCTGCGCGCAACGCCTTCGAGCAGGGCTGGACGTCCATCAAGCTCTACTTCATGGTCGGCCTGCCGACTGAAACCATGTCGGACGTTGAGGGCATCGTCGACTGGGCGGCGCAGGTGAAACAGATCGGCCGACAGATTGTCGGCAGCCGCGCGCGCGTGCGAGTCTCCACCTCCAATCACGTACCCAAAGCGCACGCTCCGTTCCAATGGGCGCGGCAAGAGACACCGGCCGAGCTTGAGCCCAAGCATCAGCTGCTCAAACAGATGACGCGCAGGGCGCGGCTGGATCTGAGCTGGAATGATCCGCAGGAGTCGATCCTCGAGGGCGTGCTGTCGCGCGGCGACCGCCGCCTCGCGCCCGTGATCGAGACCGCCTGGCGCAACGGCGCCCGCTTCGACGCCTGGAGCGAGCACTTCCGCGAGGGTCTGTGGTGGGACGCCATGGCGCAGGAGGGACTTGATCCGGCCTTCTATTGCCACCGCGATCGCGACCTCTGGGAGCGGTTCCCCTGGATGCACATCGCCTCGGGCGTCTCGGAAGCCTTCCTGCGCAAGGAATGGCAGCGGACATGGAACGAACTGACCACGGCCGATTGCCGCGACGGCTGCAACGTCTGCGGGATGGAACACGCGGCACAGCTCTGCGAGCTGAAGCTGGGCGATCTGATTGCGAAGAAGCGGGCCGGCGCCGACGAGCTGATCAGCGTGGTCTAGCGCGGTCTAGACGGCCGAACGCCAGGAATCGAGGTTGGTGGCGCCATGTCGCGGGACGTGCTCGAACATCTCATCTGGAGCCTCAACCAATCGTTTCGCGACAAGACCGAACATTCACTGGTCGCCAACCTGTCTTCCGTCACGACCGACGATTTGGACACCGTCGTGCCCGGCGGAGGTCGGACGATGCGCGATCTGCTCGTCCACTGCGCCGCGGTCAAGTGGATGCACGCCAACCATGCCTTCGGCGACGGCAGCGCCACCTTCTGGAGCACTTGGCCCAATGAGGAACCGGTTGGCGAGGCCTCGTATGAGGAATTGATGGAATGGCTCTACGACTCTCACTACGAGGTGATCCAGATGGTGGGGTTGCTGAGCGACGATGAGGAGCTGTTGGTGAAACGTCCGACGTATTTTGGCGCGCAATGGGAGACGAGGCGGATCCTGGACGCGATCGCGGTCCACGACGTCTACCACGCTGGCGAGATCAACCACCTGCGAGCGCTGCTGCAACAGGTCAGGTAGCTGGCCGCTCCCTCCGCAATCTCAGGCAGGATCGCGTGCGGGATGAAGTTCACGCTTGCGAAGTACTAGACTGTCATGCGTGTTCTGAGAAGTAGTGCGCTCCCATTCGCGCGAGAGGACTGACCATGTCTGACACCACCACCGAACGCGTCGATGCCGTCGTCGTCGGGGCTGGATTCTCCGGCCTGTACATGCTGAAGCGGCTGCGCGATGAGCTCGGCATGACCAGCCGGGTCTTCGAGGCCGGCGACGGCGTCGGCGGCACCTGGTACTGGAACCGCTATCCGGGCGCGCGCTGCGATTCGGAGAGTTACGTCTACTGCTTCAGTTTCGACGACGACCTGCTGCAGGAGTGGAACTGGAGCGGCAAGTATCCCGAGCAGCCGGAGATCCTGCAGTACCTGAACCACGTCGCCGACCGCTTCGACCTGAAGAGCGGGATCAGCTTCAACACCCGCGTGACGTCGGCCCACTACCAGGACGACGATGGCCGCTGGCTGGTCGAGACGGACCAGGGCGACCGCGTCTCGGCCAAGTATCTGATCACCGCGATCGGCTGCATTTCGACGGGTCAGATTCCGAAGATCGACGGGCTCGACTCGTTCGAGGGCGAGTGGCACCACACCGGTGCCTGGCCGCACGAGGGCGTGGAGTTCGGCGGCAAGCGCGTGGCCGTGATCGGCACGGGCTCGAGCGGCGTGCAGTCGATCCCGGTGATTGCGCGGGAGTGCGAGCACCTGACCGTCTTCCAGCGCACCCCGCAGTACACGATTCCGGCACAGCATGGAACGGTCGACCAGGCATTCCTCAAGGAAGTCAAGGCCAACTACCGCGAGATTCTGAATGAGGCGCGGGTCTCGGCGGCGGGATTCCCCTACGACGCCTCAGAAACCTCCGCGCTGGAAGTCAGCGACGAGGAGCGGTTGGAGACCTACGAGCGGCTCTGGGAAAAGGGCGGCTTCCACTTCATGCTCGGCTCCTACAGCGACATCGCGCTGGACCGTCGCGCCAACGACACCGCGTCGGAGTTCATCCGTGGCAAGATTCGCGAGATCGTTGACAATCCGGAGACGGCCGAGAAGCTGCTGCCACGCGATCACCCCTTCGCATCCAAGCGCGCGTTGATCGACACCAACTACTTCGACACCTACAACCGCGACAACGTCGACCTCGTCGACATCCGCCACTTCCCGATCGAGGAGATCACTCCGACCGGGCTGCGCACCGCGGACGGCGCGGAGTATGAGGTGGACATCATCGTCTTCGCCACCGGCTACGACGCGATGACCGGGACGTTCTTCAAGATGGACATCCGCGGCCGCGAGGGCCGCGAGTTGAAGGACAAATGGTCGGACGGCCCGCTGACCTACCTCGGCCTGGCCACGGCCGGCTTCCCGAACATGTTCATGATCACCGGTCCCGGTTCACCCTCGGTGCTGAGCAACATGCCGGTCTCGATCGAGCAGCATGTGGAGTGGATCTCAGACTTCGTCGACTACAACAACGAGCACGGCATCGAAGTCGCCGAGGCCGACCAGGCCGCCGAAGACGAGTGGGTCCAGCACGTCAACGAGATCGCCGACCAGACGATGTACATGCTGGCCGACTCGTGGTACCTGGGCGCCAACATTCCCGGTAAGCCGCGCGTCTTCATGCCCTACGCCGGCGGCGTCGGCGTCTACCGAGAGCGCTGCGACGAGATCGCCGCGGCCGGCTACGAGGGCTTCAACCTGCAGGAGTCGAGGGAGCCGGCGCTCGCCGACTAGGCGGGCTCGCCGGGCCCCGTGTCGGAGCACGGGGACTCGGGGGCGGCGGGCGGGGCCCCGTGTCGGAGCACGGGGACTCGGGAGCGGACTTGGGACACACAACAGCGGCCGACTCCTGAGGAGTCGGCCGCTGTTTGTTGAGCGGTCTGTGCTGCTCGCCGCTACTGGTTCGCGATGGCTTCCGCGTTGCCGATCAGGATGCCGATGTAGGTCGGCTGGTCCGGTGTCGGCTGCGACCAGATGATCCCGCGCTCGACGCCGGTCTCGTCCGCAACGGTGTCGATGATGCTGGAGTCGAACTGCGGCTCGTGGAAAACGGTCTCCACGCCCTCGTGCTCGATCAGTTCGATGAGCTCCGCGATCGCTTCCGCGCTGACGCCTTGCTCAGGTCCCTCGACGACGAAGCCGGCGACGATGAGGCCGTACCGCTCAGCGAAGTAGCCAAAGGCGTCGTGGAAGGTAACGAGCAGCCGGTGCGCGTCGGGGATGTCGGCGAGCAGCTCGCGCACCTGCGCGTCTGCGTCGGCAATCTCGGCGAGGTAATCGTCCAGGTTCTCGTCGATCGCGGCTGCGACGCCCGGGCGTTCGGCCTTGATGCGGTCGGCGATGGCGGTCACGGCAACGGACGCGAAGTCAGGGTCGAACCAGAAGTGCG
Source organism: Dehalococcoidia bacterium (assembly GCA_022822375.1). Classification (GTDB taxonomy): domain Bacteria; phylum Chloroflexota; class Dehalococcoidia; order Bin125; family Bin125; genus Bin125. The sequence goes on along the minus strand of JAJEBU010000091.1, from coordinate 6,514 downwards.
GGTCTTCGTCACCGTGGTCGTGTCCGTGATCGTGGCCGTCTTCTTCGTCGCCGTGATCATCGTGGTCGTCGTGCTCTTCTTCGTCGTGGTCGTGACCGTGGTCGTCTTCGTCCTCGCGCATGTCTTCGTCGTGGTCATCGTGGCCGACGGAAGGCGCTGCGCCAGGGTCAAGGACGCCGACGAAGGCCAGCGACGACGGCGCGCCGCCCACGTGCCATTCCTCGATGACCTCGAGCGAGTGGCCGTCGACCATCAGCACGTGGCCGTCAGATGGGTCGGTGATGAAGAGGTTGTGGCCCACAGCGATCATGCCGGGCGTGCCGGCTTCGCCAGCACCGACCATCTCATGGCTGGCGACCAGGTCGCCGTCGTGGGCGTCCAACGCGTAGAGCACCGCGTCAGCGCCGAGCAGGTAGAGCGTCTCGCCGTAGTCGCCGATGACGGCTCGCAGGGTGGCGTCCTCGAAGACCCGCTCCATCGTGCCCTCTGCGACGTCAATCAGCCAGATGCCGTCGGAGTTCCAACCGTCTTCTCCGCGGTAGGAGGCGCTGCCGAAGAAGTGATCGAGGTGGTGGTGTCCGTAGACCGAGCCGATCCGGGCATCTTCGTGCATCTCGGGCGGGTTGGGCACCCAGAGGTGCTCGTACTCGCCGTCGTGGGCGTGCAGGAAGAGCACCCCGCCGATGCAGCCAAAGGCCGCGCCGTGCGAGCTGTGCGCTTCACCATGCATGCCGGGGCACGAGGCATTGCTGTCGTCGTAGACGACATTCCCGTCGAAGTCCCAGACCTCCACGCCAACCGGCAGCACGTCATCTGGGTCGTCGGGATTCTTGGTGGTGACCACGACGTGGTCGTCGGTCATGACCAGCGCCGCGCCGTGCTGCGGCCCAGCCTCGAGCACGATTGGCTCGTAGTCGCCCGTCGAGTTCGCGAGATCATGCTCGTTGATCAGGATCACGTGTCCGCTGGCGTCGGCGAAGATCGCGGTCCAGCCGTGGCTGTTGACGTAGTGGATGGGCGCTTCTTCGACAATCTCGAGCGAGTGGCGCGAGACGGGCTCAGTGACCAGGTCGTAGTGGTCGCCGTGTTCGACAAGGAAGACGCCACCGTCAAAGATGTGGACGCGGTCGTCGTCATCCTCTGGCCCGCGGGCCAGCACGATGCCATAGCGGTGCGTAGGACTGGGATGCACGGTGGCGTTGACGGCGGCGACGGCAAACGCGCCGAAGTCCACCTCTTCGGTCATCAGGTCAACGACTGAGAGAGTGGCCTCAGAGGCGTCGGCGATCAGCAGACGGCCTGTTGGGTCGGCGGCATGGTCCTCATGCTCTTCCTGCTCGTGGTCGTGCTCGTCTTCTTGTTCGTGACCGTGGTCGTCGTGCTCGTCTTCTTGCATGTGACCGTGATCGTCATGGTCGTCGTGCGTGTCCTCGGCGTGCCCGCTGAAGGGCAGCAGCTCGAGGCCGGCTGCCTCGATCGCCTCGGTCAGGACGAGCACGTCGTCGGCGTTTTCGAAGATGACCTCCTCGTACGACGCTTCGAGCGTGGCTCCGTTGATGATCACGAGGTCGGCGCCGGCGATGGCTCGGACGTCGCCCACACCCAGTTCGAGCGTGTGCACATCGGCGCCGGCCGGGACGAGCGACGTGACTTCAACGTGGTCGCCGCCGATCTGGCGCACCCAGTCGGCAATGATCTGCGTCGAAACGACGACGACCAACGGCTCAGCCTCGTCGTCGGGCTGGTCTGCCTGCTGTGATTGGGAAGAGGACTCCTGTGCTTGTTGCTGCGCAGCAGACTGTTCAGACTGCTGCTCCTGCGACGGGCCGGACTGATCATCGTCCGAGCATGCGGCGAACAGAGCCGCAAATGCCAGGACAACGGCGGCCAGCGCCAATGTGAACCATCGGGACATCGGGATCATCGATCTAGGCGGACGAAGTTGTTGCGACCGGCCCGTCCGCGAGCCAACGGCTGCGCAGCCCGTTTCAAGTGCGCCGCGAAAGCCACAGAGCAGGCTATCACAGCGCGATCAGAGAGCGTTGAGTCGATCCGCAACCTGCGCGAGCAGTCGGGCCGCGTTGGCTCCGAGCCAGCCCTCCATCGCGTGGTCCTTGAGCGGCAGCTCCTGCAGCTCCGAGACGGCGCGCTGGAAGGGGATCATGTTGTCGGTCGCGAAGAGCACACGGCCGCTGAGCAGCGACGTGTTGCCGTAGTGCAGCAGGGTTTCCCAGCCCGTGCCCGGCGTGCCGATGTACTTGGGCGCAACCGCGCCGATCTCGATGTACACGTTGGCGTGCTTCCAGGCCACGGCGACCAGTTCGTTGACCCAGGGCCAACCGCCATGATTGGCGACCAGCGTGAGGTCGGGGAAGTCGCAGGCGATCTCGTCCAGGACGATCGGGCGGCCGTAGGCAATCGAACGGTCGTTGGAGAAGTTGATCGAAGAGTGAATCGTGACGGGCACGCCGAGCTCCTGGCACTTGGCGTAGAGCGGATAGAAGCGCTTGTCGTTGGCCATCAACCGGTATGAGAAGGGCTGCAGATTGACACCTTTGGCGCCCCGCTCGCGCACCTCATGCTCGACGACTGCGGCCATGTCGTCGCCGGCATCGGGGTTGACGGTCACATAGCCAGTCAACACATCGGAGTACTCGCCCACAATCCGGTGGACGGCGTCGTTCATGGCGCGGTAGTCGCCGGCGGCCCACTCGGCCTGCAACACCGCGCGGTCGATGCCGGCTTCCTGGAAGGCGGCGACGAGGTCAGCGGCGTCCCGCCCGCCGCCGCGCTCTCGGGTGTAGATGCGGTTGTAGTTCGACATGTAGTCGCGGTCGCGCGAGGCCTCGCCGTCGGCTGGGACTTCTGCCCATTCACGACCCGGCAGGGTCACGCGGAAGTCAATGATCTCGGCCATGTGTTGCTCCTCCGCGCGGATCAGGGGATCACGCCGTCGGCCTTCAGGCGGCTGATGCTGTCCCAGTCGTAGCCCAGCTGCTCGAGCACGAGTTCGGTGTGCTCGCCCAGCTCAGGTGCGCTGACATAGTTGTGCGCCGGCGCGTGCTCGATCCGAAAGGGCAGTCCGACGACGCTGAAGTCACCGACGTCCTTGTGCTGCATCGTCTGCGCGTAGCCGTTTGCCCAGGCCTGCGGATCGTTGGCGATCTCGACCGTGTCTGCGGCCGGCGCCCAGGGGAAGTCGTTGGCGTCGAAGATCGCAGCCCAACGATCGCGGGGCTGCTCGGCGATGCGCTGCTCGATCAGCTCGACGGCCTCGCGGATGTGCCGGTGGCGATTCGCCGGTTCAGCGAACCGACCATCCTCAAGCAGCGCCGGCAGTGCAACCGCCTCAGCGAACGGCTGCCAGAATCGTGCTTCCTGGATCATCGCCAGCTGCATCCACTTGCCGTCGGAGGCGCGGTAGGAGTTGTAGAGCGGATTGAACGCGTCATAGCGGTCGCCGCGGGGAAAGTTCTCGCCAGTGGCAAGCGCGCCCTGGACGGCGAATCCGTTGGCCCAGATGCCGCCGCCGTAGAGCGAGCAGGTGACGTGTTGACCTCGGCCGGTCAGCTCGCGCTGGTAGAGCGCGGCGAAGATGGCGGCCGTGATGTTCATCGCGCTGGGCAGGTCGCCCATCGCGCCGACCAGGCGGACCGGCTCGCGGTCGGCCGTGCCGAGCGTTTCCATGAAGCCGCCGCGCGCCCAATAGGCGAGCTCGTCGAAGGCGGGCCGGTCGATGTCAGGACCTTCAGTGCCATAGCCAGTCGCGTGGCCGTAGATCAGGCGGGGATGCGTGGCCTTGATTGATTCATAGTCGATGCCCAGCCGCTCGAGCGCGCCGCGGCGCAGATTGACGATGAACACGTCAGCGTCTGCGAGCAGGCGCCGGAGCGCCTCGTTGCCGGCAGGCGAGCGCACGTCCAGCGCGATCGACCGCTTGTTGCGGTTGGCGAGCTCGAAGACCCAATCCACGTCGTCGCGCACTCGGTGGATCAGTCCGCGCATCGGATCGCCCTCGTGTGGCTCGACCTTGATGACGTCTGCGCCCAACTCGCCCAACACACAGGCCGACATCGGACCAAACAGCCAGGTGGCCATCTCGACCACGCGCAGACCAGCCAGCAGGGGGGAGTCGGGCGCGCTTGGAGGGTTGTCGTCGTTCATGTGGAGCCCCCACCTCTCGCGCCAGAGGCTAGCGGAACCCGCTCGGGCGGGAGGCGCCTGCGGCTAGAGACCGCCGTTGCGGCCGTTGGTCGTCCGTTGCGGGCGGACGCGGGCGACAGGCGCGGGATGGTGCGTCCAGTGGACGCCGCTGCCGTTGCTGCCATAGCCATTGCCGTTGCTGCCCGTGACGCTGCTGCCATTGCGGCCGACGGCACTGGCAACGAGCTCGCGGCGCGGCGTGAGCGCGCCCTCGGGAACGTCGGGTAAGTCCTCCTCGCCGGTGCGGAGCCGCTTTTCCCTCAGCGTCAGGACCGCGAGAAGGGCAACGACTCCGACGGCGACGGAGATCCAGAAGTTGCTGGCGATGGCGACGGAGAGCGCCTCGGGCAAGGCGGTGAGAATCTCCTCGAAGCCCGACTCGCCCACTTCGGCCAGGAGCGTGCTGCTCTCTTCCTCGCTCAGCAGCTGGGTCGGATCGGCGACTTCTGCGAGGTCAGCCGGCAGGCGGGCGGCGAGTTCGCTTGTGAGCCGTCCCGTCACGAGCGCGCCGACGAGGGTGACGCCAATAATGGCGCCGATCTCTTCGAAGAACTGGGTCGCGCCCGAGATGGTGCCGAGCATGCTCTGGGGCAGCGCGTTCTGAGCGGCGACCATGAGCGACGGGTAGAGCAGGCCGAGTCCCGCTCCGAACAGGATCAGACGCCAGATCACATCGATCGGTTCGATCTGCGGCGTCAGCTGGGTCATCAGCCAGCCGCTGATCACAATGATGATCGCCGCGACGATCGAGAGCAGCTTGTAGCGTCCGGTGCGCGAGACGATCTGTCCGCCGATCGAGGCCATGACGACGAGCGAGATGATCTCGGTGCTGAGCAGCAGCCCAGACGACGTGGGGGAGTAGCCCAGCACGCCCTGCAGGAAGTAGGCCAGGAAGAACGTCGCGCCGAAGAGTCCGCCGCCGATCACCATCATCACCAGCGCGGAGACGCGGACGGTGTGATTACGGAAGAGCGCGCCGGGCAGGATCGGTTCCTTGGCCGCCTTCTCGGCGCCGATGAATCCGAGCACGCCCAGAGCGGAGAGTCCGAACAGGACCAGCGTCCAGGTGTCGATCCAGGCGGTGCCGGTCGAGACCAGCGCCAGCGCCAGCATGCCGGGCATCAGCGAGAAGATCAGCGCGCCGATACCGAGCCAATCGATCGACACCTTGCGCGGCGGTGGACGCAGCGAGGGCATGATGATGGCGATCGTCGCGAAGCCCAGCGCGGCCAGCGGCAAGATCGACCAGAAGACCCAGCGCCAACTCAACGTGTCGACGATCAAGCCGCCCAGCAGCGGGCCGATCAGCCCGCCGACGCCAAAGACGGAGGCGAAGATGCCCATGTACTTGCCGCGCTCGGAGGGCGGAAAGAGGTCGCCGGCGATCGAGAAGGAGTTACCCATCAGGACGCCGCCGCCGATGCCCTGCAGTGCGCGGAAGCCGATCAGCATCTCCATCGAGGTCGCAAAGCCGGCGAGCAGCGTGCCGAGCGAGAAGACAACCAGCCCCAGCAGCAGGAATGGCTTGCGTCCGTAGACATCGGAGAGGCGCCCAGCGATCGCCACGGCAGGCACGGACGTGGCCATGAAGGCCGATTCCATGAAGGCGATCAGGTCGATGCGGCCGAGATCGGCAGCCAGCACCGGCGTCGCGGTCGCGACGATCGAGTGCTGCACCGCCGAGAGGAACATCACGACGACCGCGCTGCCAAGGATCAGCAGCTTGGTGCGTTGGGGCAGCGCGAAGCCGACCGTCGCAGCGGTCGCCTCAGCGGTCACGGATGCAGCGTGGCTCATTCGCAGTCCAGATGGGAGGCACGCTAGCAGCCTCGAACTCGGCGCCGAGTGTCATTGGGCACAGATGATCGATCTGGTCGCAGGCTGAGCCTGCCGTCCCGTGTCCCACTGCTCCGACACGGTGACCACTTCGCTAGCCTGTGCGGCCAGAGCTGTCCGTGCAGCGAGAGGAGCGCCTGATGTCACATCCCGAGACCCGACTGTCGGCGGGAGCGATTGACTTTGCCATGCATTACCGCGATGACATCGCGGGCGACGAGGGGCTATGCATTGAAGTGCGCGCCGACGTCGACGGGGCAGACGTGGAGCTGCTGCGCTTCGACTGCTTTCGCATCGCGCCGCATTATCACTACGGTCCCGAGGCAGGCGACGAGCGGCTGATGCTCGACGCGACGGCCGCGGGCGACTCGCTGGAATGGACGCTGGGTGTCTTCGAACGGGGGCGCTTACGGGCGATGATCGAGCGGGCCGGCTACGAGTCGACGGCAGCAGCGCTGGACGAGTCAGTCGTGGA
>JAJEBU010000140.1 GCA_022822375.1 Dehalococcoidia bacterium | reverse complement strand
GACGGGATGCTGTGGATGTGCAGGATCGACGCCATGGGCGGCTCTTCGTCGGCCGAGACGTCGGAGTGCCAGCGCTCGCCGTTGTTGCGGAACGAGTCCTTGTCGGTGTGGATGCGCATCAGTTCGGGGTTGCCGTGCTCGTAAGGCGCGGCCGGGTGGATGTGCAGATCGCCGAACATGCGCCCGAAGGCCAGGTGCTGGTCCGGCGACATCGGCTGGTCGCGGAAGAAGAGCACGAGGTGCTCCATCCATGCGTCATGGATGAACTGGAACGTTTCTTCGTCCAGCGGCTGGGTCAGATCAACGCCGTGGATGGTGGCGCCGATGGTTGGCGTCAGAGGCTCGACGGTGATGGCGGATGTGGACATGGCGTACCTCACGCTGTGGAGTGCAGGATGTTTTGAAGATAGCGCTACTCGTCGTCAGGTCGGATCAGCGTGACTGCGCCGTTGATGTAGCTGAGCTCGAAGTCGCCAGGCCAGATTGCATCTCGGCCGAGCAGCGAGTCGTGCTCCCAGTTGCCTTGCGACGAGTACTCAGCCGGGAACGGCTCCGCAATCCAGACCTCGCGCTCGATTTCAACTTCTGCATCCACGTCATCGAGGAACACGAGCGTCAGCTGGGTGCGGGCGGACCTGATCTGTTGGTCTGCTCCACCATATAGTGGCACGACTTCGATTCTGGAATCGAAGTCCAAGCTGAAGAGGTCGTCGCCTAACAGCCGATGAGACGCGCTCGGCATCAGCACAGTCGAGTCCGCGCCTGTGTCAATCATCAGCGTCACCTGGGCGTGACCGTAGGCCGACCGGACCCTGGCGTCGACGAACGGAGCGAGATCCTCAGGGCGCCCTGAGGCACCAGATAGCCATCCGTCAATCCGTCTCATCTTCTGGATGGAGGCGTGGCGAGCATTGGCCAGCGAGTCCCGGTTTTGCCCTTCGTCACCCAGGTGAACACTGTTTCGCGTTCGAACTGAGGCAGCTGAAACAGGTACTCGAAATGGTCTTTTGGATGGTCGTGCGCGACGAAGATTTCACCATGGCTATGGATCGCGATCCAGTGCACGGGATACTGCTGATAGAAGTCATGCGCGTCACGTTGGAAACGCTCGCGGTTCAATCGGTGTTCCTTGTGCGCCTCCACTGCAGTCCACGCGTGCTGGTCGTCCGTCCGCTCTGGCTTCGTCTCAGTGGTCATCGATTTCCTCCGCGACTCCAGTCTACCGAGCGGGCGGTGACGCCGTCTGGCTCGGATCGGCTACCCTGATCGCGCTATCCAGAGCGTGGATGAGAGGACCGATCATGGCACTTGGCGGATTTGCGAATCGTGTGGCTCGAGTCAATCTGACCGACCGCAGCGTGACCTACGAAGGCATCAACGAGGACGATGCGCGCAAGTACATCGGTGCGCGCGGACTGGGGGTCAAGTATCTGCTCGACAACGGCCCTGAGGTGGACCCACTGTCGGCCGACAACATGCTGGCGTTGGTCAATGGACCGCTGACCGGGACCGAGGTGACGATGTCCGGGCGGCTCGCGTTCGTGACCAAGTCCCCCTTGACCGGCACCGTAACTGACTCGCACATGGGCGGCTGGTCGGCGGCGCGCCTTCGCTGGGCCGGCTTCGACGCGATCCTGATCACCGGCAAGGCTTCTTCGCCGGTATATCTGGAGGTTGAGAACGGCGAAGTCGAGATCAAGGATGCCGCCCACCTGTGGGGCACAGGGATTCACGACACGGTCAAGCACTTCCGCTCTGGCTCTGGCAATAGCACTGACGTCTCGGTCATGTCGATCGGCCAGGCCGGAGAGAACGGCGTGCTGTTTGCGTCGTTCTTGAACGAGGACGACCGCGCCGCTGGCCGTGGCGGCACGGGCGCCGTTGCCGGCAGCAAGAATCTCAAGTGCGTGGTTGTGCGCGGCACGCGCGACGGTCGCTGGCGGCCGGAGCAGGGCGAGGCACGTGAGAAGTTCCGCGCCGCGCAGGGTCAGCATCTCAAGCTGATTATGGATTCGCCGGTGACCGCGCCGTCGTCGCCGTCCGAGCGGGGCAACCTCGCCAGCGACTTGAAGGAAGGCTCTGGCGCGCTCTCGGCCTACGGGACCAACGTGTTGATGAACGCCGTCAATGCCGTTGGCGCGCTGGGTACCAAGAACTCACAGCTCACCCAGACCGACGCGGACGCAGCCGAGGCTGTCTCGGGCGAGCGCGTGCGCCACGGCGGACTACTCGTCGAGGAGCCGACCTGCCACGCCTGTCCAGTGGCTTGCAAGAAGGAAGTCGAAATCACCGAGGGTCCGCACGCGGGCTTGAAGATGGAGTCCTTCGAGTACGAGCCGGCCTGGTCGCTGGGCGCGAACTGCGGTAACGACGATCCTGGCGTGATCGCCAAGGTCATCGACCAGTGCAACGACTACGGGATGGACGCGATCGAGATCGGCAACGCGATCTCGATGTACATGGAAGCGTCGGAGCGCGGCTACGTCGACACGCCGCTCGACTGGGGCGACGGCGCGGGCATGGTTCGAGTGGCCGAGGAGATTGCCATCGGCTCGACGTCGATTGGCCGCAACCTGGGACTAGGTCCGGCCAAGGCCGCGGCTGTCTGGGGGCACCCGGAAATCTCAATGACCGTCAAGGGTCAAGCCGTGCCGGCCTACGACCCGCGCGGGATCAAGGGCGAGGGTCTCGGCTACGCGACCTCGAATCGGGGCGCCTGCCATCTGCGCGGTTACACGCCTGCATCCGAGCTGCTGGGCATTCCCGTCAAGACCGACCCGCTGGACTGGGACGGCAAGGGTCCGCTGCTGAAGATCTTCCAGGACCTGCATGCGTTCTCGGACTCGCTGGACCTGTGCAAGTTCTCGGCCTTCGCGGTGGGCGCGCCCGAGTATGCGGCGCTCTACGAGACCGTGGTCGGGCTGCCGATGTCCGAAGAGGACGTGATGGTCGCCGGCGAGCGCATCTACAACCTCGAGCGCTACTACAACAACCTGGCCGGTTTCGACGGCTCCCACGACTCGCTGCCCGAGCGATTCCTGACGGAGCCCGCGACGGGGCCGGCCGAGGGCCACGTCTGCGAACTCGACCAGATGAAGGAGCAGTACTACGACGCGCGCGGCTGGGACGACGGCGTCGTGGGCGACGGCAAGCTGCGCGAACTCGAGATCGTCTCATAGGGTGATCATCCGCTTCTACGCGACGCTGCGGCCGCTGGTCGGCGGTCGCAGCGTCGATCTGGAAAACCCGCCAGGCACCGTGGCAGAGATCCTCAGGCGGCTCTGCGATGAGTACGAAGGACTGGAGGGTCAGCTCTTCGACGAGGACGGCACTGTGCGCAGATTCGTCGCCATCATGGTCGACGGCCGCGATATCCGGCATGTCGAAGGCCTGCACAGCCGCGTGAGTCCCGATAGCGAGCTTGACATCTTCCCGCCCGTCGCGGGAGGCTGAGCGCCGAGCCGGAACCCGCGTCTGACGGGAACTGCGAGTACGCTCAGGTTGTGCGCCTTCTTCGATACGACCTGCCTCGTCAGACGTTGTTGACGTTTCTGGCTGCGATTGCGGTGACGGCGGCGATCGGCTGGCTGATTTCGGTGCTGGATCAGGTGACCGTCGAGGAGATTGCCAAGGCGGAGGTGCGCGGGACCCGCGAGGGCGGCATTGACGGGTACGAAGCGGCGTTCGAGCGCGGGCGTTTGGACGGCGCGGGTCTGGCGGCGCTGAAGTTGGAGGAGCTGCTGTCGTCTGATGCTCCCGCCGACGGTTACAGGCGCGCGTTTGATTTTGCGTGGAACGAAGCGATCGACACCGCGCTGCTGCGGGCCAAGCGCGACAAGCTGGAAGTGGAATCGGCCTTCGAGGCCTGGGAAGCGCTGCGCAGATGAGCGGCCGGCGCACGGGCCTTGAGAGCTGGGGGACCGACGAGGTCGAATCGTCGTGGTGGCGGCGCGGACGCGACCCGATCGGGCGTCACACGATGGTCGCAGCGGTGCTTGGCGTGCTGCTCGCCGCGTTGATCGGCGCGACGCTCGATCCGCTCAATCTGCGGACGGCCGACGACCTGCGCCGAGCCGAGCTCGCCGCCTACGAGGAGGCCTACGCGTCGGTCGACGCTGAGGGTTACGCGGACGGACTGCCCTACGGCGAGGACGAGGCGTTGGGCCGCCGCATCGTCGCAGAAGATGTCGGGGACACTGCCTACGCGGAACAGTTTCGGCTCGGCTGGCAAGCGGGCTGGAACGAAGCCATCGAGGCGATGCGAGCATCCGCTGAGTCAGAGGGTTTGCCCGCTGGCTACACCGAGTTCCGTGTCCTGGAAGCGATGGAATCGCGTTAGTCGGCGGCGATGGCGATGCAGCGCTTCTTGGCTGCAGTCGCCGAGCCTCTGGTGTGCCCGAGCATCGTTGCGGCCGAGAGAGCTTCCTGAGCTCACAGGTTGTAGTTCTGCGCTTCGAGAATGCTCTCCACTTGACCTGTTGGGAGGGGGGGGTAGTTTATCAAACCAGCCGAGTGGTGAAGGAGGAGCAGACATGGCGTTTCTGATTAAGAGACCATCCAGTGGGGTTCGCGACGAGCACCTGAAGTGCGTGACTGGTGTGTTTCAGGAAGTTGACAGCGTTGTCAATGGTTTTCGCCCTGAGCGGACGCATCGACCTCACATCGTGGTGCAAGTCCGACTAGGCAACCGTGTCGCGGATGTACCGTTTCTCGTAGACACCGGAGCCGATTCAACACTGCTCTCTCCAACTGCTGCTTGGACACTGCTCGAGAGTGACTATCTCCAGATTGACTTTCAAGAGGATCAGCTAGCGGCGGTTTCGGCAGGGATAGGTGGCTACGCGCGTTCAGTCCATCGGCCGGCACTCATCACCCTCGTGGCAGATGACGGAACGTCGCTCGCGTTCAGAGCACCGATCGGCATTGCCGAGCCAATCGGTCAGCCGGGTGAAGCTGGGAACTGGGGGGCGCCAAGTTTGCTAGGCCGCGACTGGCTTCGTTTCTTTGAGTTGCACTTGGACTATCACCCGGGCCCGCGTGTAGAACTCTGGTATGACCAGCGTGCCGCGGAGGAAGAGCTGAAGAGGATGGAGCGCTGGATTCAGATGCTGGAGGACCACAAGAGAAGCCAGTGACGCTGAGTCAGCACTTGTTCACTGAACCCCTCTGCTGTGAGGCGGCCTGTGCTCAGGCACCGCGCAGGCGGGGGTCGAGGACGTCTCGGAGTGCGTCGCCGAGCAGGTTGAATCCGAGCACGATCAGCATGATTGCGCCGCCGGCGAAGACGGTCTGCCAGGGGTGCAGGTCGAGCGATCCGCGACCGGCCTGCACCATCTGCCCCCAGCTGGGAATGCCCTGCGGCCCTGCGCCGAGGAACGAGATTGAGGCTTCGGCGAGGATGTAGGCGCCGATGCCGATGCTGAACGCGATGATCAGCACGGCGACACAGTTGGGCAGCACGTGACGAATCATGATCCGCAGATCGCTCGCGCCGACGACGCGGGCGGCGAGGACGAACTCACTCTCCCGCACTTGCAGGACCGCGGAGCGAATCAGCCTCGTCGTGATCGCGAGGCCTGCGATTCCGAGCCATAAGACCACATTCAGAACGGAACGCTCCGTGATCTGCGTGAAGACGAGCACGAGCACGAGGAATGGGATCGCCTGCAGCATGTCGACGATGCGCTGGATGAGCAGGTCGACGACACCCGCGTAGTAGGCGGAGATCATGCCGATGATCAGTCCACCGACCACGGCGATGACCGATGCGCCGAGCCCCACGATGAGGCTGAGCCGCGCACCGTGCACGACCTGCGCCCAAATGTCGCGACCAAACTTGTCGGTGCCGAACCAGTATTCACCGCCGGGCTCGAGGAACTGCGCGACGAGCACGGGCGAGCCGATATCGGGATCGCGGGCAAGTTCGATCACTGTTGGGTTCGCCTTGTAATCGGGATTGGGCGTCTCGAAGATGTTGTCGGGGTCGTTGCGTTGGATGACGGATGCGAGGACGGCGACGAGGATGAAGACTACGACGATGACCAGTCCGCTGCCGCCGAGCGGCTTGGTGCGCATGAATCGCATCAGCGAGCGTGACCCGCTGGAGACGCGGTCGAACACCGTCGGATCGCGCAGTGGGACGACGGTCGGGTCAGCGATCTGGGTCATCGTCAGCCCTCCCTAAGACAGCCGAATACGCGGGTCGATCACGCCGTACATAATGTCGACCACGAGGTTGGTGAGCACGGTGAACACGGCGATGATCAGCACGACGGATTGGAAGACGGGATTGTCGCGGGCGAACAGCGAAGTCAGCACCTTGTTGCCGATACCGGGGATGTTGAACATGTTCTCGAGGATGACCTGCGAACCGATGATGGTGGCGATGGTGACGCCCATCACGGTCAGTACGGGCAGCAGCGCGTTGCGCAGTGCGTGTCGCATGATGACGACGCTCTCACGCAGGCCCTTGGCGCGCGCCGTGCGGACATAATCCTGGCGCAGCACTTCGAGCATCTGCGAACGCAAGAGGCGCATGGTGGTCGCCGTGCCTGCAAATCCGCCGGCGAACATCGGGATCAGGTACCAAGTAATCGCTCGGCCCGGGTCCTCCCAGAGATGTGGTTGCCCGATCACGTCAATCAAGAACAGGTCCCATTGCAGGACGACGAGCGACGCGATTGCGGCGGTCCAGAAGACCGGCGCAGCCAGCGCCATGATGGCTATGCCGCGCAACCCGTAGTCGAGCGGTTTGTCCTGGAAAATCGCAGAGATCAGGCCGACCGGGATCGCGACTGTGAAGCCCACAATCATGATCAGCACGCCCAGCTCAATCGAGTAGGGGAGCGAACGACCGATCTCGTACCACACTGAGTTCTGGGTCAGAAACGAGGTGCCGAAGTCGAGCCGAATCGTATCCCAGAGCCAGTTGGCGTATTGTTCGCCGATCGGCAGGTCGAGACCGAGGTCAGCCTTGCGCTGGGCGATGGTCTCCGCATTAGCGCTGCCTGCGTCGAGGCCGAGTGACGCGGTTGCAAAGTCGCCGGGCAGGACCCGAATCGCAAAGAAGGAAAAGGTGCCCACCAGGAACACGACGAAGACTGCGCCAATGATGCGACGAATGATGTAGGCCTGCATTGACGCGCCTGTTTCGCGCTGATGCTCGAATGACCGAGCTGGAAGCAGCGGTGAGGCATCTGCGCCTGGTGAGCGCGTCGGGCACTCACCAGGCGCGAGAGCTTGAGATCAGAGCGGAACCGGCGACGGAGCCTGGCGGTCGGCCGCGGACGGGTCGTCCAGATCCAACCAGTGCTCGAACGCCTGGAGGCTGACGGCCAGGAAGTTCCAGCCTTCCTCCTCCGACTTCTTCTCGATCTTGTTGTAGTTGTACCCGATGTACGGGTAGATGTAGTTGTAGCAGATCGATCGTCCGAACTGACCACGCTCCATGACGTACTCCTGGACGTCGCGGACCATCTGGTAGGCGGTCTCGTAGTCGAGCTCCTGCTTGGCCGCGATCAAGGTTTCGTCGATGAACGGGTCGGAGACGTCCCAGTAGTTGGAACCGGCGCCGGTGGTGAAGGCGCCAATCATGTCTGCTCGCGCGTCGGGGATCTCGATGTTCGGGATCCAGCTGAAGAACGGGTCGAAGTCCTTTTCGATCCAGGACGGGATGATCTCCAGGTAGGGCTTGGTGATGCCGTTGAACTGGTCGGTATTGAAGGCCTGGTTGAACATCTCGGCGATGATGCCAGGCGTCGCCGACCAAGCGGCTCGGGAGGCCCAGAGCTCGGACGTGACCCAGTCGATCTGGCCAAGCTCGGGTCCGCCGGCGGCGTCCCAGAGCGCGCGGGCCTCTTCGAGGTCGGCTTCCTTGTCGACGCGGTAGCCGGGGATCGTCTCGAGGTCCTCCTGAGGAATGGCCCATGCTTCCTGCATCCAGGTAACTGGACCGGAAACTTTGCCTAGACCATTGTGAAGCTGCTGGATGAGCTGCCGCCGGTTGATGGCCAGGTCGATGGCGCGCGTTAGGCGCAGGTCGTTCCACGGGGCCTTGTTCGACGGCGTAAAGATCGCCACCGTGTTGGCCACGCCCTGGAAGGTGAGGAAGGTCTCGTCGATGCGGTCGTCGTGGATCGCGAAGATGGTGTTCGGATCCGGGTCGGTCATCGAGTCGACTTGCTTCTGCTCGAATGCGATCCGGTAGGCGTTGGGGTCCTGGAAGGTCTGGACCCAGACCCAGCCGTCGAGCAGCGGGCGATTCGGCAGCCCCCAGAAGTTGGGGTTCTTGACCGCCGAGATGCCCTCGCCCGGGTCCCAGCGGGTGAGGATGTTGGGGCCGGTGCCGATCACCTTGGAGGCGTCGACCTCGGTGTACTGGTCCTCGGTGCCGCCGACCAGTTCGGGCTGATTGATCAGGTTGAATTCGTTGGCGAAGCCCTGGATGAAGGTCGCATCGGGCTCGACGAGGTTGAGCGTGACGCTCATGTCACCCTGATCGATCGTGTTCACCCCGCCCCAGTAGGCGGAGCGGCCGAAGTTACCGGCCTCCTCGCCACTCTCGAGCAACTTGTTGCGCTGGCGGTCGATGTTCCAGACGATGTCTTCGGTGGTCAGCGCGCGACCGGGCGCTGCTGCCGGGTGATTGGCGCCGGGGCCTTCGTTGTGCCAGTTCACGCCGTCGCGCAGGTGCAGGACGATCGTGGTGGGGTCGGGAGTCTCCCAAGTCTCTGCAAGGTCGCCGACGAGCTCGCCGGTGTCGGGATTCGAGAAGCGCAGAATCTTGGATTGCACGCGGGCGAGCACCTGCAGCACCGGCGATGCGACGGTGCGCTGGGCGTCGTAGGTCTCGTAGACGTTTGCCGACTGCTCAACGAAGTAACCGCCGTACTTCTTCTCGGCGACCATGGCCTGCTGCTGGGCGGCCTGCTGCTGCGCCTGCTCGTCGGCAGACTGTTCCTGCGCCTGCTGCTGCATGGCCTGCTGCTGGGCCTGTTGGTCAGCCTGGTCCTGTTGCATGGCCTGCTGCTGTTGTTGCTGCACGGCCTGCTGCTGCGCCTGCTGTTGCTGCTGGACCTGTGCGACGGACTGGCCGTCGTCGTCATCGTCTCCGCAGCCGACCAACGCGAGACCAGCCGCGCCGACGCCCGCGCGAGCGGACGCTCGCAGGATGCCGCGGCGGCTCATCCGCTTCCGATTCATC
>JAJEBU010000107.1 GCA_022822375.1 Dehalococcoidia bacterium | reverse complement strand
GTTTGAGGAATGGCAGCGGAATCGTGATCAAGCGGCGCCGCCGATTCCGCCCGCTACGCCGTCCATCCCTCACGCCCGGATTGAAGAGGTGCTGACCCAGGTGTTTATCCGCCGCCGTCGGCGCGACGTGCGAGACCTCTACGGCGATACCGCGACCATCTACGGCAAGCCGATCCGGTTTCCCCGGCCGGCGCTTGAGAACATCGAGTACCGCTTGGATCGCGTCTACGGTCGCGCTGGCACGTTCGAGCAGATTACTGCGTTGCTCCAGGACCACAAGGCATCCCGCTACCAGGCCAGCGAATACCTGTGGCCCGAGGCGCGCGACCAGGATTGCTATTCGGGCCTGTTGCGGTCGAGAGATCGTGTCGCCGGCCTGATGAAGGTCTTGCTCCTGAAGCGACTGGAATCCAGCGTCGCCGCGTTCCGATCAACGCTCGGATCCCTCATGCGCAGTAACCGCCACTTCCGAGCGGCGCTGGAACGCGGATTTGTGCCCGTCGGTCCGTTAGCCACGCGGCTGATCAATGGGCAAGAATTTGATGCCGATGAGGCATTTGAGATCCTCAGCCAGGAAGATCAGCATCGCGGAACCGACAGCTCCGCGTATCCGGCGAGCGACTTCAGGGTTGAGGAATGGATCCAGGACCTCGACTCGGACCACGAGCTGTTGGGCGAACTTCATGATCGCGTGGAATCGGTCAAGCCCGAAGACGACGACAAGCTACGCGCTCTGAGAGCGTTCCTTCAGGGTTCCGATGTTGCAAGCGGCAAGGTGCTGATCTTCTCCGAGGCAGAAACGACGATCGACTATCTGTACGAGCAACTCAACGCGGGCGGACGCAATCCAGAGATCGAACGTCTCACCGGCAGCAACCGCGATCGCGCCGAGACCATAGTCGGCAGGTTCTCGCCCCGCTCGAATCTGCCCGAGGAGAAACGTCGAGGGCTCAAGGAGATTCGCATTCTGCTGGCGACCGACGTGGTCTCCGAAGGACAGAACCTCCAGGATTGCGCTCGTGTACTGAACTATGACCTGCACTGGAACCCGGTTCGATTGATCCAGCGATTCGGCCGCGTCGACCGAATCGGCACTGAGCACGATGTGATCCATCTGCAGAGCATGTGGCCAGACTTCGAGGTGGACCAGGATCTGGACCTGACAGACCGGCTCACTCGGCGGATCCAACTTTTCCACGACCTGATCGGCCTCGATAGCCGGCTGCTGTCCGAGGCAGAGCGGCTCAACGCCGACGCGATGTACCGCATCTACGGCGATCAAGAGCTGCCGGAATCCGATGACGGCCTGGATGATGTGTCCGTACACCAGCGTGCGGTCGCGACGTTGCAGCGAATCCGCGAGGAGCAGCCTGAACTCTGGGAGACGATCGAGCGCCTGCCGGACGGGATTCGCTCAGCGTTGGCTGTGCGACCGACACGCGAATCGGTGCCCGTAACAGGCGGCGAGTCCTTGTCCCCCACGCCTGACATAGAAGGAACCCAGCCAGCGCTGTTGTCGCCAAGCAACCTCAAGCCCGCGAGCCCTGCACCGTTCGACGATCCTGTGGCGGGAGAGACATTGGCGCTGCTCAGCGCCGGCGAGATCAACAGCTGCTACGCGATCGGCGACGACCTGGACGCCCGACCGATCAGTCCCGCCCAGTTCATTGCTTATGCCGAGTGCGACGAAGACACGCCGGCCACACCCCTGCCAACCGGCACGAACGACCGCGTGATGGCGGCCTTCGCCAGTTTCACGGGAGAACTTGGCCAACGCCTCGGCAGATCGAGACGACCACGCAACACCAGAGCGCGTCGGTTCGTGGCAGCGCACCTGAACCTCGCCAAGGCGGAGGCGGAAGGGGATCCTGCGGAATCGCGGCGGATCGACGAACTGCGCCGGATCTTCAGCGGTCCGCTGCCACCGCGAGTTGAAGCTGCGCTCGGCGAGGTCTACAAGATCCAACCTCAGTGTCCCGCGCTGCTGGCGCGGCTGACGGCGTTGCAAGATACGTATCGGCTCGCCGCTTCCCAGGCGGCTGCTGATCTCGATCCGCCGGAGCCAGACATCGTGCGCATTGTCTGTTCTGATGGCTTAGAACCAGATCGCTTGACCGGCGACTGATGGAACCACCCAGGGAGGGGGATCCATGGCCGAGACGCCGCACACCCAGCCGACCTCGGAGTTCCCAGCCCCCACCGTCATTCCAACCCCCACCGTCATTCCAGCTTGTCTGGAATCTCGGCAACTCGCCCTTCAAGAGGCACGCACAGGAAACGAGGTCCCAGACGTCGCTGGGACGACGATCCACGATCCACGACCTCACAGTGGTCTGGGACGCGCTCCAAATGCTGCGAGCAGACCCTGGGCCGCCGCCCACAGCGCTCAGCAGACCGCCTCGAAGCGGTAGCCCTGCGACGACAGCAGCTCCATCGCCAGTGCCAGCCCGGCCACCGTCTGACTCCGCTCGCCGCCGCCGTCGTGCAGCACGATGATCGATCCGGTGTAGGCCGAGGAGACGATCCGTTCGGCGATCACGTCCGCGCCCGGACGCGTCCAATCCTGCGGCTCGAGCGTGCCGAAGACCAGCTGCAGACCAAGCTCCGCTGCGCCACGGCGGACGTCGTCGTTGCTCGCGAAGTACGGCGGCCGCATGCATGGCGTCGCGTGCTCGCCCAGTGCTGCCTGCGTGCGCCTCAAGTTCTGCTGCAGCTCGTTTGACGTCAGCGTGGTCAGGTTCTCGTGCCCCCACGAGTGATTGCCCAGCGTGTGCCCCTCTGACGTGATCCGATCGATCAGCGCTGGATACGTCGTCGCCGCCCAGCCCGTGACAAAGAACGTCGCTCGCGCTCCGTACTGCGCCAGCAGGTCGAGAATCTGCGGCGTCCAGTCGGGGTTCGGGCCGTCGTCAAAGGTCAGGTAGATCGTCGCCGGATCGCCCTCAGCCCGCTGGACGACCGATTGCTCGACAGCATATGAGCCCTCGGACGACTCGGACTCGGACGATTCGATCGGTCGGTCGAAGCAGTGCTCCGGCACGAACGGACAGCTCCACAGGCCCGGCGTCTGCAACAGAAAGACGAGCAGCGCGGAGATCAATCCGAATCCCGCGACGGCAGTCATGCTACTTGGCATAACAACAGCATCGCGGTTCTGGCCAATAGTCGCTAGGGATCAGCTCGCATCGCGCAGGACTGCTTCGAATGCTTCCAGCGTGCGTTTGCTGAAGGCCCACATGTTGGCCTCGCGATCCGCGTCGCCCGTCTCCAGCGTCTCGACATGCTGCGCGGGGCCGACCACCGCGATGCAGGTGTGGCCCGCCGCGTCGCCGTACGGATTGCCCGTCGGACCGGCCGCACCCGTCTCTCCGATACCCCAGTCCGCGCCCAACCGCTCTCTGATCGTCTCCGCAATCAACAGCGCGTACGGCTCGGACGATGATCGCACGCCGGGATGAGACTCAAGGTCGATCTCCAGGAACGCCGCCCGCGCCACGCCGGTGTAGGTCACGGCCGCGCCTCGGTAGTAGCGCGACGCGCCAGGAATCGACAGCAGCGCCGCCGAGATCAGCCCGCCGCCCGTCGTTTCGCAGATCGCCACCGTCTCGCCCCGCTCAACGAGCAGCTCGGCGATGGATTCAGCCATCGATGTCAGGGATTCCATATTGCCTCCTGCAGCTGGTCGAGAGATTACAGCGCCGGGTGGCGCATGAAGTCCGTGGCCTGTTCGAACGCGTGTCCCGCTCGGCACAACACGGCCTCTGAGCCCAGCGGACCGACCAGCTGCAGCGCGATCGGCAGGCCGTCGTGCCAGCCGTTCGGCAGGGTCAGCGTGGGCGCGCGGTTCATGTCCCACGGCGCGGTGTACTGCAGCCGACCCCAGTTGAACTCGCCTGGCACGTCGTCGTACATCATGTCTTCCGTCACCTGATGCGCCAGCGCCTGTTGCGCTGGACAGGCCAGCATGTCGATCTCCGCGAAGACCCGCTGCAACCGACCGCGCAGCTCCTCGCGCCGGATGCAGGCGTCGGCGTACTCGACCGCGGTCACCTGTGCGCCGCGAGCCAGCCAGGCGCCGAACCAGTTGCCATAGTCGTCCGCCCGCTCGGGATAGAAGGCCTGATGCGCATGCAGCGCCTCGACCGAGCACAGCGTCGGCCAGTCAGCCATGTAGTCGCCGAAGTCAGGCAGCTGTACGGGCACGATCTCGGCGCCCAAGCCAGCCAGCACCTCCACCGACGCAGCCACCGCCTGCGCGACCTCTGGCGCCACATCGTCCGACGCGTAGTGCTCGTCGAAACCGATCCGCAGGCCCGCCACGCCGCCGTCGATCCTCTCCAGCATGGCCGGCGCGGGCTCGGGCAGCGTCGTCGGATCATTCGGATCGCTGCCGGCCATCGCCTCCAGGACGACGGCGCAGTCCCAGGTTGAGCGGCACATCGGACCCACATGGTCGAGCGACTGCGCCAAATCGAGCACGCCGTATCGGCTCACGCGGCCCCACGTCGGTTTCAGACCGACAATCCCACAGCTCGCCGACGGCCCGCGAATCGATCCGCCGGTGTCCGATCCGAGCGAGGCGTAACACAGCCCCGCGGCCGTCGCCACGCCAGATCCGCTGGAGGACACGCCGGTCCAACGATCTGCGGCCCACGGATTCACCGGCACCTGCCGCGCGCGGTTGTAGCCGGCCATCGCGCCCTCAGTCAGGTTCAGCTTGCCCAGCAGCACCGCGCCCGCGTCGCGCAATCGCGAGACCACCGTCGAGTCGAAGTCAGGCCTGAAGTCCTCCAGCACTTTCGTCCCGCCCATGGTGGGCACGCCGGCCGTGTAGCAGAGGTCCTTCACCGCAATCGGAATCCCATGCAACGGCCCGCGCAGATCGCCCGCCGCGATCTCCGCCGCCGCCTGCCGAGCCTCGGCCAATGCAGAGTCCGCCATCACCGTGGCATAGCTCTTGAGCGGTCCATCGAGCGCGCCGATCCGAGCCAGCTGCGCCTCGGTCAGGTCGACCGGCGACAGCTCGCCCGATGCAATTCGCGGCGCAAGCGATTCAATCGTGGCGTAGGCAAGGTCTGCAGCGTCGGTCATCGAGAGCGTCCATTCGAGTGAGAGGTCGTCGCTGGCAGACTAGAGCCTCCAGCCAGCGGCGTCGTAGAACGCTGTCCTCACGTCAGTGATCAGTCAGCATCGGCGCAGACGAGGCTCGCGACGTTCGCCATCAGCCATGCAGATGCAGCGCACAGTTGCAGCCAATCGCCGCCCGACTCGACCCCGTAGACCAGCATGCTCCCGATCCAGCACAGACTCGCGGCGGTCTGTCCCAGCCAACTTAGGCTCCGCGCCCTGCTCAGACGGCTTCGCTTCGGCCGCGATGCAAACACCGCGTCATCGGAGATCGTCAACATACGCAGCCCTCGCCGCAGCAGGAGAGGTCATCGAGATACATGCCCCACTTGCGATACTCCTCGAGCGCGTCTGCCGGCAGCCCCAGCGAAGTCGCAATCGCCTTGGCCACCACGGCAAACCGCTGCCGATACTTGAAGATGAAGCAGAAGACGTGATTGTTGTGACGAACCGCCGGTCCGCAGAGAAAGATGCCCGGCGTCATCGTCGATTCATCGTCTTCGCTCAGCAGCAAGTAGCCGTCGTCCCGCTGCTCAAACAGTTCAGCGACCAACCGGTGGCTGCCCTCAAATCCGCTCGCCAGCAAAGGCGGCACCGGCGTGCGAAAGCGCTGTCCGCCCTCAACGGCGACCTCATACCCGCCGTCCGTGCAGGTGACGCATTCAATCGCGCTGTTACCGTGCAGCTCGACTCGCTCAACGAACGGACGCTCATGGATCCGTTCCAGCGTGAACGGTGACAGCGCGATGCTTGGGTCAGAGCTCTCGCTCTCCCACGGGCAGTCGATGTCGAAGACCCGCACGCGTTTGTCGCAGTAGGCCAGGTGGTACGCAGCGTCGATCCCGCTCTCGTAGCCGCCGATGATGATGATCTCATCGCCGTCCAAGTCGTCATAGCTGGGAATCGTCGCCGTGTGGCGGCACAGATCGCTGCCCGGAAATCCGCTCAGTCGTGGATACTGAAACTCGCCAGCAGCCCAAATCACGTGCTTGGCATACAGCGCCTCATCGTCAGTGTCGATGCGGAAGCCATCGCCCTCTTGGGCGACCTGCAGCACATTGGTGTTCGTTCGAACCGGAACCTCAAAAAAGTGCGCAACCGCACGCAAGTACTTCGCGTAGTCCTCGCCCGTCGGATGCTCGACCTCCAGGCTGTACGCCGGAGAAGTCCCCATGGCGATTGAGTTGATGTCGAGCATGCCGATCGAGTTGGTCGCGTACGACGGTGTGATGAATCTCGTCTCGGCCGGCCAGGCGGCAAACGATGAGCCGACCGTATGACGTTCGATCACGACCAGGTCCTCGACGCCGGCGTGCCCGAGCGTGACGGCGACGCCAACACCTGCGGCGCCAGCCCCGACGACGACCACGTCGTGGACGTGCTCGCTGCTGTTGCGGATCATGAGGAAATCGATCTAGGCGGACTGTCTGCTTACTGTGGCCGGTCCGCACGGCCTTCGCGCGATGCCAACGCAGGGCGAACTCCTGCCGAGTCCCCTCGCGGAAACATAGCACGGAAGCAGCCAACGGCCTGTCGGCTCTGCCACAGCCCGCGCACCGCACTGCCGACATCGGCAGCGCGACGCTCCACTCGGTAGTCTGGGCATTCTCATGGAGAGCCATGGCCGCCTCATACGCCTCGCGCGATTCGTATGCCTCACTGACTTCAACAATCAGCGGAGTCAGGTACACGACGTGCACGACATCACTCACACCGTGAAACCCTGCAACGAACTTGCCGAACCTCCCGTCAGGCCACGGGGCGTTCTGCCGCTCCGTATCAAATGCATGTACCGGCTGATCAAAGTTGATGTAGATGCACTCCGTGCGCAGATAACTGAAGCGCCGTGCCCAATGGGTCGGCGAGAGCGTAGACCGATTCGTTGCCCTGCTTGACTCTCAGCAGGGCCCGGTCTGGATTTTCTGTCCACAGCAGGGGAGAGTCAACTGCTTGCCATGAGGTACGCCAGTTCCCATCAGCATCGAACAGATCCACGCTCAGATAGCCTGCGTCGTAGTGAGCCTGGACGTGACGGCTCGACGCTGGCAGGTCGGCATGCACATGAACCACGGAGTCCGCAACCGGCAACAGCGGCTTGGCCAACGTGAGCATCAGGGCAACAGAGAAGGCATGCGCAGGTACTGGCCAGAACACTGCAGTCCTACGATGCTCTATGAGCCGTCAGATCGCTGAGAACACTACGGTTAATGTCGTAACACCAACATACAGACGACCTCTTGCCCGCAGCATAACCTGCGGCTCCCGGAGACCACAGCATCACCAGAACGGCGCTCTCACATCCAGGCCCAGCAGCACCTGCCCGGCGACCGCATAGTTGGACGCGCCGAGCACGACGTGTTGGTTCATCGCATGCATATCGCGCAGACGACGGTCGAGCGTCGAGCGTTCGGAGTACAACGCCGACGATCCAGCGATCGAGTACAACTGCTCGATGATCTGTACTGATTCCCGGTGTACCCACGTGATCGCCAGGCGAAGCTGTGCTCGACTGGCCGCGGAGATCTCGCCCGTCTCGCAGCACTCCTGCCACGCCGCGTCGGCGGCCGACACGGCGTACGCGCGGCAGGCGCCAATCCGAGCGGCCGTTTCGCCGAGCGTCGACTGCGTCAGCGCGTCGTCCCTGAGCGCCCCGCGCACGGCGACGCGATCGCGCGCGATCTCCAGCACCTCGTCATGCGCGGCCTGGATCAGTCCCAGCGGCACGCCGAGGTGTTTGGGCAGCAGCCAGGCAGGATGACTGAGCGGATCGTCCTTGACCCGTCGGCCAGGCGCGCGCGCAGGCAGCACCCGCTCGTCGGGGACAAACAGTTCGGCGGCCTCCACGTCGTGGCTGCCCGTGCCGCGCATGCCCGTCGTGCGCCATGTGTCGAGCACCGTCACCTCCCGCTGTGGCACGACGAAGCGAACGAACTGCGGCGGCTCAACCGGCTCGCCCGCGTCGTCCTGCAAGCGGCAGCTGAACTGCACCCAATCGGCGTGCGTGACGCCGCTCATGTACGGCCAGCGCCCGCTCGCGAGATAGCCGCCGTCGACCCGACGCGTTGTGCCGGGTGGGAACGCCCCGCCGCACGACGCCGACTCCGGGTCCGCGAACATCTCCCGCGCCAGCTCGGGTGCGACATCGCGCGAGACAAAGCCGCTATCGCAGCCGATCATCACCACCCAACCCGCCGAGGCGTCCGCCTTCGCGATCTCCGCGATGAACAGTATCTGCGTGACGGGATCGGCCTCATGCCCTCCGAGCCACTTGGGCTGCAGCAGACGGAAGGCGCCGATGCTCTTGAGCAGGCCGACGACGTGCGGCGGCATCTGCCGCGCTGCCTCGATCTCGTCGGCGGCCGCACGAATCTGAGGCGCGATCGATCGCGCAGCGTCCAGCAGCGCCTCACGCTCGTCAGGGGTCATGCGTTCCGACTCCGGTCAGAGCGGCAATCCACCGCCGCCGAGGCGGCCCGAGCGAGCCCTACAGCTCCATCGGAACGCCCTGCGCCACCGTCTGCGGGTCTTCCTTCCAGACGTCCGAGCCGTCGACGTACAGTTCCACGCCGTTGCCGTCTGGGTCGTTCAGGTAGAGCGACTGCGAGACCGTGTGGTCGATCGTGGCATACACCTTGACGCCGGCCGCCTCGAGCTCGTCGCGCGCCTCGCGCAACTCGTCGAGGCTGTCGCCAATGCAAAATGCCAGGTGATACAGACCCGGCGCCTGCGGATCGGCCGTCTCAGGGCCGTCCGGTCCGACCTCGAGCAGCGCCAGGTCATGATGATTGCCGAGCGTGTAGAAGGTCATCGGCATCTGCTCGTGCCGCGCTGCCAGCTCCATGCCCAGCACCTCTCCGTAGAAATGCTCCGAGCGCGCACGGTCGCGCACCTTGATCACCGCATGTCCGAGTTCTCGCACCTTCATCGGTGTCTCCTTCGATGCCATTGAGTCGGCTCCGCTCTGCCGCGCAGCCTGACAATCGCTGCCAGAGTACACACATCCCGACACGAGCCGCGACTTCCTATCTTGGACAGCGACGACCGCGCTCAATGGAGGAGTCTGCCATGGAAGAGATTGGCTACAGCGTCACGGGCCACGTCGCGTCGCTGCGCTTGCTGCGTCCGGAAAAGCTCAACGCGATGACCGATGACATGTACCGAGCGATCGGAGATGCGCTGCAGGAGGCGGATGCCGACCCACAGGTGCGCTGCGTGATCGTGAGCGGATCGGGCCGCGCCTTCTCCTCCGGTCACGACCTGCTGGAGTTCGGTGAGCGACAGGCCTGGATGCCGTGGTCCGGCGAGCGCTTCGACAACGGGCTCGAAACGGCCAAGCCGACCATCGCCGCGATCAACGGCTACTGCCTCGCCGGCGGACTCGAGCTCGCGCTCACCTGTGACATTCGCATCTGCGACCGCACCGCGCAGTTTGGCTGCCCCGAGCCTCGCTGGGGCATCCTGCACGGCTACGGGGCACTCCGTACGCCCGGGCTGGTCGGGACGTCCGACGCCATGCGCTTGCTGCTGACCGGCGAGTTCATCGACGCAGCGGAGGCTCACCGCATCGGCCTGGTCAGCATGGTCACCGAGCCGGACGACCTCGTTCCAGCCGCCCAGGACATGGCCGAGAAGATCGCCACGAACAGCCCGCTCGCCCTCCGTCTGACCAAGGATCTCGCCCGTCGAGGCCGCGATATGTCCCTGGCCGACGGCCTCCGCCTCTATCAGGAATACTCCAGGCTCGCATTCTCGTCGGACGACGCTAGAGAAGGCACCCGAGCCTTCGCCGAACGGCGCGACCCCGAGTATCAGGGCTGATCAACCTAGATCTTCGCCGCGACGCCGCCGTCGATGTTGATCATCTCCCCGGTGATGAAGCGCGAGTCATCGCAGCTCAGAAACAACACCAGGTTGGCGACGTCGATTGAGTAGCCGGGCCCCTGCACGATCTGCGCGAAGTCGAACATCTTCTCGAAGACGTGATGGCCGCCGTCCGGATCGTTGTATGTGCCGCGTGTCGCGCCGGGAGTGATGATCTGGCCTGGCCGCACGCAGTTCACGCGGATGTTGTCGCGGCCGCCGGCGCCGGCCATGTACCGCGTCAATGCGTCGACGCCCGCCTTGGCCGCGTAGTACGACGCCGACGCCGTGCCAAACTCGTCCTGCATCCGCGACGAGAATCCCCGCTGCGCTGCCAGCGACGACATGTTCACGATTGCTCCGCCGCCCTGAGCCTTGATGTGCGGCCAGACGGCCTGGCTGACATAAAACGTACCGGTCAGATTGACATTGATCACCCGCAGCCACATGTCGTTGGGTTCGTTGGGGAATGTGCCCGGCGCGCCACCGCCCGCGTTGTTGAACAACAGATCGATCTGACCGTACACCTGCGCCGCTTCATCGACCGCCGCGACGACCGAGTCATTGTCGCCAACGTCGCAGGCGATGAACGTCGCCTCGCCGCCCGACGCGTTGATCTCGGCGACGATCGCCTCGCCCTCCGGCACCCGTCGCGCCATCAGGATCACCCGCGCGCCCTCCGACGCGAACAGCCGGCCCGTCTCCGCGCCGATACCGCTGTTGCCGCCCGTGATCACCGCCACCTTACCGTCGAGCTTGCCCATCTCAGGGTCCCCTCACCTCGTGCAGGACGCCGAACGACTCTGCTGCCGACACGATAACCGTCAGCCGTTAGCCTAGAGTTTGCTGAACTGCCAGACATTGGACCCACCATGCCCGATTCCCCCCAGACCCCTATCCGCTTCGGTTGGTACATCCCAACCCATGGCGACCTGACCAACTTCGCCGACCCTGACGAATTCATCCCCGCCTCGATGGAGATGTTCGACCGTGTCTCGCTGGCCGCTGAGGCGGCGGGCTTCGAGTACGCGCTGGTGCCCGTCACGCCGACCTGCTGGGAAGCCTGGATCTCGACCGCCATGATGTCAGCGCGGACGACCAAGCTGAAAATGCTCGTCGCTGCCCGGCCGGGATACATCCTGCCCACCCAGATGGCGCGCATGATCGCCGCCTTCGACCAGCTCTCGCAGGGCCGCGTCTACATCAACCTGATCGCAGGCGGCAACCCGCGCGACCTGGCCGGCGATGGGATCACCTTCAGCCACGACGAACGCTACGAAGTGATGGACGAGTCGGTCGAGGTCATGAAGGCGCTCTGGACCTCCGACGAGCGAATCGACTGGAACGGCAAACACTTCCAGTTGCACGGCGCGATCGCGCACCCCAAACCACTCCAGCAGCCGTATCCACGCTTCTACATCGGCGGCGAGTCGGACGCCGCGCGGGACGTCGGCGCCAAACACGCCGACTGTTACCTCTTCTGGGGCGATACCCCAGAACGCACCGAACGCAAAGTCGCCGATATCCGCCGCCGCGCCGACGGCTTCGGACGCGAGTCGATCAACTTCGGTATGCGAATGCAAGTCTGCGTGCGCGAGACCGAGGACGACGCCTGGGACGCCGCGCACCGCCTGATCGCCGGCACCACCGACCGTCAGCGCGAGGTGCGCAAGACGTGGCGTGGCGACTCCCAGGCCGACAGCCGTATGTGGCAGCTGACCGAAGAGTCGCGCGACAACGACTACCGCATCGCGCCGCATCTGTGGAGCGGACTGAGCACCGTGCGCGGCGGTGCCGGACTCATGATCGTCGGCAATCCGCAGCAAGTCGCCGACACGCTCCAGCAATTCATCGACATCGGCTGCACGGAGTTCTGCCTCTCCGGATATCCGCACGACGAGGAAGCCACGCTGTTCGGCGACCTCGTCATGCCGCTGGTACACGACCGCAATAGCGTGGAGGCGACAGGCCAGGGTGCGCCGGCCCTCGCCGTCGCCGACTAGGAGGATCAACAATGTCTCGAGTCCAACTGGCGCTGAACGTGGCGGAGCTCGATGCCGCCATTCAGTTCTACAGCCAGATGTTCCAAACCGATCCGCACAAGGTGCGGCCCGGCTATGCCAACTTCGAGGTCGAGGACCCGCCGCTCAAGCTGGTCCTGATCGAGAGCGAGCACGCCAGCGCCCCGCTCAACCATCTCGGCGTCGAGGTCGACTCCACCGCCGAGGTCCACAGCGAGACCGAGCGCTTCGGCCGCCTCGGACTCGACATTGAGATCGAGGACCAGGTCGTCTGCTGCCATGCTGAACAAGACAAGGTCTGGGTTGCAGACCCCTCAGGCACCCGCTGGGAGGTCTACACGATCACCGACGACCAACCAGCAGCGTCATACGCGTCGCGCGCCCAGAACCTGATTCCGCTCGCCGAAGTGACCGCGGGCGCCTCGCCGATCGAAGACTGCTGCGCCGACGGCGGACTCTGCGTCGGCTAACCGCTGTCTAACCGCGCAGACCCGCCAGCTGCGCCGCACGCGCGAACACGTCCGCGAGCATCTCCGCCGTCAACAGTCCGGTGAACGTGTTTCGCTGGCTCGGGTGATACGAGCCCAGCAGCGTCACAGAACCGACCTGCCGCTCCAGCCGATGCGCGAACTTCGGACGCGGACGCACAGCCAGCTCCCTCGCGCAGTTGTCCCAGGCAAACGCCCCGAGACAGACGATCACCCGCAGGTCGTCGATCAGCGCCAGCTCTTTCCGCAGATACGGCAGACACTGGTCGCGCTCGGCGGTGCTCGGCCGATTTTCGGGCGGTGCGCAACGCACCACTGACGTCACCCGCACGCCGTTCAGCACCAACCCGTCGTCGGCAGACCACGCCTCTGGCTGGCTCGCCAGGCCCGCCTCGTACAGGGCGCGATACAGGAAATCACCCGAGCGATCGCCGGTGAACATACGGCCGGTGCGGTTGGCGCCGTGCGCCGCCGGCGCGAGTCCGACGACGAGGATGCGCGCGTCGCTTGCTCCGAACGACGGCACGGCCCGTCCCCAGTAGGTCTCCCCCCGATACGCGGCTCGCCGCTCCGACGCCGCCCGCTCGCGCCATTCGACCAGCCGCGGGCAGGCGCGACACACCGACACCGCGCGGTCCAGCGCCGCGAGCGTGTCGATTTTACGCAGGTTCGATTCAGACGACGACGGCATCAGGGCATAGTGAGGTTGTGGCGGCGCTCTTCCAGTTCCGGGCCACGCTCGGACTCAGCCAGGTGACATCATGACCCAGATTCCCATTCATCCTACGGTCGCTGCCCACGACCGCTCGCGCGGGGCCGCGGCGCGGTTCCGCCAGTGGTCCGACGCCGCACAGCGCGGCATCGACTGGCGTCGAGCCTTGAGCCTGCATCGACGCCTGCTCGCCGGCGATCTCGCCGTCATCGGCGACGCTGCCCGCACCGAGTCCGACACCGCGCCCGCCCTGTCCGTGCTTCTCGTGGGTATGATCGCATCCAGTCTGGGCGCGTTCCTCTGGATGATCATTGAGTCGGGCGGCAGCGGAGTCGGCGGCGCGGCGCTGCGCGTGATGCTGTTCGGTACGCTCGCCTCCCTCGCTGCCTGGACGCTGTGGTTCGCTCTGACGCGTTATGCGCTGCGCTCGATCTTCGAGATCGATGTCAGCCCGCGCGCCCTGCTGCGCGCGCTCGCGGTCACCGGCGGATTCGCCGTCTGGCACGTCTTCCTGGTAGTCGGTCCGGCCAGCTTCGCCGTGGGACTGCTCGCGACCGTCGCCATGGCCCTGCTCGCCGTCATCGCGGTCCGAGCGGCCGCGCCCGAGGCCGACGATCGTGCTGCAGTGATCAGCACCGCCTTCGGCTTCGGCGCCTACGCGATCGCCCTCGCCGTCATCGCCGACCTGACTGGGGCCGCGGCAGGCGTCTTCATCCATGCCGCCGGCTAGCCTCCGCTGCATCTCTGTCGACTCAGGTGCGACTCAGGTGCGGGTCAGCGCCACTCCGTCACGACAGAGCGGACAGTCGGCCGGGTCATAGCTCGCCACGTCGATCTCAAGACACGCGAACATCGGAAGACCGTCGAAGCTGGTCGCTCCGTTCGTCCGATCGACGATCAACCCCACGCCAACCGGCTCGCCACCGGCCTCCCGTACCGCATCCAGCGTGTCACGCACCGATCCACCTGTGGTCAGCACGTCGTCCACCACCAACACCCGCTGCCCCGCGTCAATGCTGAATCCGCGCCCCAGATAGCGCCCATCGCCGACCTCACGGCGCTCTGCGAAGTACGCGGGAACGTCGTTGCCCAGCTGTTTCGCGGTCTCGTGGCCGAGCAGGATGCCGCCGGTCGTCGGACCGACCACGATCTCCACATCCAGCGCCCGCGCCCATGCTGCGATCTGTCCGCACAACGATTCGGTCAGTCGCGGACGCTCGAGCAGTCGGAACTTCTCGATGTAGGTGTCGCCGTGCCGTCCCGACGCGTACTGGAAGTGTCCGCGCAGCACGGCGCCGGCCGCTTCCAGCATCGTCATCGCCTCAGCTGAGCCGCTCATTGCAGCACGGTTCCGTTGTAGTCGACCGTCTCCCGCGAGATGCCGCTCGTGATCTTGTCGAACGGGAACCAGCGGAACATCACCTCGCCGACAATCTGGTCCTCATGGATCGGGCCGAAGACGTGCGAGTCCTGGCTGGAGTTGCGGTTGTCACCCAGCACGAAATAGTGCTCCGGCGGGATCACGGCCGGCCCCCACTGATAGCTGGGAGGCGCGTAGGTGTAGTCCTGCTCGTTCAGCTCAGTTCCGTTGACGAAGACGCGCCCGTGGGTGACCTCGATCATGTCGCCGGGCAACCCGATCACCCGCTTCACGAAGTCGTGCGCGCTCTGATAGGGCGGTTGGAAGATGATCACCGATCCGCGGTGCGGTCCTGAAAGCAGGAAATCACCGTTGCTGCGACCCGGGAGCAGCGCATCGAAGGGCCCGAGGTCGACCTCCCAGAATCCGATCTTGTTGACCAAGACCAACTCCGAGCTCGCCAGAGTCGGCGCCATCGAACGCCCCTCGACCTGGAAGTTCTGTACCGCCTCGCGCGCGAGCAGGAAGACGATCAAGCCCAGAATCGCCGTCTCAATGATCTCGCGCAGCGCGCCGTGCTGCAGTCCCAGCTGGTGACGTCTCATACCAGCGAGCATATCCGCCTCTAAGATGACAGCATCCGAGCGCAGCGGTGCGGAGTGTGACATGCGCGCGATTCGGTTGTCGACCGACGGCCCCATCATCCAGCCCGACATGGATCCGCGGATGGGCGCCAACATCAACGGCCCATCTCTGATCCGCGCGCCCGAGTGGCTCCCACACCGCATGGCCGAGTACTACCTCTACTTCGCCGATCACCAGGGCCGCTACATCCGCCTCGCGCTCGCCGATCATCTGCTGGGTCCGTGGCGGACCCATGAACCAGGCGCCCTGCAGCTCGAACAGACCGCGTTCCCCAGTTCATACGACGAGTTCGACGATGGACTCGACCGACTCAAGGAACTGGGCCGCCTCTACCCTCATATCGCCTCGCCAGACGCCGTCGTGGACGACGACGCGCGACAGATCCGTCTCTATCATCACGGTCAGCTCGCTGACGGACGCCAGGTCTCGCGCGTCGCGCTCTCTGCAGACGGCGTGCACTTCGACGCCCGCGACGAGATCATCGCCGCGCCATACCTGCGCATGATCGAACTCGACGATGTGCAAGAGCCGGGTTGGTATGGCATGGCGATGCCCGGCATCCTCTACCGCTCGGACGACGGGTTGACGAGCTTCGAGCCGGGTCCTCAGCTGTTCGCCGACGACATGCGCCACTGTGCGCTGTTGCGCTCCGCTGACGCGCTGTGGGTCTTCTGGACGACCGTCGGCGACGCCCCCGAGCGCATCTACTCCGCGCCGATCGCGCTCTGCGGCGACTGGCGTGAATGGACGGCCGGCCCACCCTCGGAGCTGCTGCGTCCCACCTACGACTGGGAGGGCGCCCACCTGCCGATCGCGCCGAGCGTGCGCGGCTACGCGCCGCAACCCGTCCACGAACTGCGCGACCCCGCCGTCTTTGAGGACGACGGCCAAACATACCTGCTCTACACCACGCAGGGCGAGCGCGGCATCGCGATCGCCCAACTCGATATCCCCGCCTGAGTCTCCGTGTCCCCCAGCCGACCCTACTATCCAGTGTTCTTCGACCTGAGCGGTCGGCGCGTGCTCGTCATCGGCGGAGGCAGACTGGCGCTGGAAAAGGTGCGGGGTCTATTGGCTGCCGAGGCGGATGTCTGCGTCGCAGCGGCTGAACTGTCGGCAGAGCTGGCAGCGTTGGAGCAACAGGGCCACATTCAACATCTGCCCCGCCAGTATGAGATCGGAGACATGGCCGGCTGCGCACTGGTCATGGCGGCCGCCGACGACCCGTCTGACAACGCTCGCCTGCAGGCGCACGCACGTGCGATCGGCGTGCCCTTCAATGCCGCCGACGACCCTGAGCACTGTGACTTCATCCTGCCCGCCGTCGTCAGACAGCCGCCCGTGACCCTCGCAATCTCCACTAGCGGCGGCAGCCCGGCTGCCGCCCGCCGACTGCGCGAAGAACTGACCGACTATCTGGATGCTGACACATCGAGCATGACCGAACTCGTCGCTGAGGTCCGCGCCGACCTGCGCCGCCGCCACGTCTTCCGATCCGTCTCCGCAGATGCCTGGCAGGCCGCAATGGACGGCCAACTGCGCATCCTGCTCGCGCAACGCCGACGCGGCCAGGCCAAGGCGCTGCTCCTGGCGCGGTTGGGACAGCCCATTCGCAGCGCGGATCCCCTGCCGTGAACACGCAACGCCTGGGCGGTCGCGGCAGCGCGCTCTCGCGGGTGCAGGCGGAGATTGCCTCAGCGGCGCTCGCCGCGGCCGGCATCGAGACCGAGTTCATTCCCATCACCACGCAGGGAGACCGAGACCGCGTGTCCAGCTTGCGCCAGATCGGCGGCCAGGGCGTCTTCGTCCGAGCGGTCGAACGGGCGCTGCTCGACGGGCAGATTGACCTCGCCGTGCACTCGGCCAAGGATGTCCCGCCGCAGATCGCGGACGGCACAGCGCTGGCCTGCTGGCTGCCGCGCGGGGATGTCCGCGACGCGCTCGCGAGCCGGGCCGGCCTCCTCGATGCGCTGCCTGCGGGCGCACGGATCGGCACTGGTTCGCGCCGCCGCGCGGCCCAGCTGCTGAGACGCCGCCCGGACCTGGAGATTGTCGACATCCGCGGCAACGTCGACACGCGCGTGGCCATCATGGCCAACGGTGAGGTTGACGCCGTCGTCGTCGCGGCCGTTGCGCTGCAACGGCTCGGCCGCATGCCCGACGAGCTGATCCCGATCGATCTGATGATGCCATCGCCGGGTCAGGGAGCGCTCGTCCTGCAGTGCCGCAACGATGATGCGAGCGCGTTCGCCACAATCAACCACGAGCCCACCGCGCTGGCTGTCTCGGCCGAGCGCGCGATGCTGCGAACGCTGGGCGCCGGCTGTTCGCTGCCGCTCGGCGCGTTGGGCGGCGTGCGCGGCGGCGAGGTCGTGCTCGCTGGACGCTTACTCAGCGAAGACGGCGAGACGTCCATCGATGTCCAACGCGCCGGCGAGGATCCTGACCAGGTCGGCCTCGAGGTCGCCGAACGGCTGCTGGAACGAGGCGAGCGTCTGATGGCGGAGCAGCATGCCTGACCTGCAGCCCGTCCTGTTGGTCGGCGCCGGACCAGGCGATCCACGCCTGATCACGCTCGCCGGCGCGGACGCGCTGCGACGCGCCGACGTTGTCCTCTACGACCGTCTGGCTGCGCCCGAGTTGCTCGACCTGGCTAGGCACGCCGACGGGCACTCCGATGGGCACGCCGACGGGAAGGTCCAACTGATCGATGTCGGCAAAGCGCCCGGCGGCCAGACCGTCACGCAGGACGACATCAACCAGATGCTGATCGATCACGCCCGGCGCGGACGACGCGTCGTCCGACTCAAGGGCGGCGACCCCTTCGTCTTCGGACGCGGCGGCGAAGAAGCGTCTGCCCTGACCGCGGCGGGCATTCCCGTCCGCGTCATCCCGGGCGTCACGAGCGCGACAGCGGCTGCAGCAGCGGCCGGCATCGCCGTCACGGATCGCCGTGCGTCCTCGTCGGTGACCATCGTCACCGGATCCGATGGCGACGGCGGCGCAGAGCCGATCGATTGGCACGCGGTCGCCAACGTCGGCGGCGTGATCGTCCTGATGATGGCCTGGCGCAGCATCGAACACATCGCCGCTCGCTTGATTGACGCCGGACTGTCCGCTCAGACCCCGGCCGCCGCGATCGAGCGTGCCACCACACCGCAGCAGCGCGTCATCACAGCGCCGATTGCCGAGCTGTCTGAGTCCGCTCGCACCCTCAACCCACCGGTGACGGTCGTGATCGGGCCGACCGTCCCACTCGCCCACCCCGTCGCCGATCTGCCGCTGGCCGGCTGGCGGATCGTCGTCACGCGCCCCGCCGCCCAGAGCGCGTCGATGATCGAGCGGCTGCGAGCGTTGGGGTCGATGGTCATCGCCCTGCCGACGATTGAGATTCGCCCCCGCCAGGACGCGGCCGTCGACGCGGCCGTCCAGCGACTCGCCGACGGGCAGTACCACTACGTCGCGCTGACCAGCGTCAACGGCGTCGACACGCTCTGGAATGCTCTGCAGCATCGTCAGTTCGACGCGCGGGCCTTCGCCGGAGTGCGGATTGCCGCGATTGGCAGTGAAACCGCTCGGGCGCTGTCGCGCCGCGGCTTGCAAGCTGACGTCGTCCCGGCGGCATTCACCAGCACCGCGCTGAGCGACCGTCTCGCCGCTGAAGACCTGGCCGGCAAACGAGTACTCCTCGCCAGAGCCGCGCTGGGCAGCCCGGTCCTCCGCGAGCGGCTCGCCGACGCCGGCGCCCGCGTCGACGACGTTGCCTTCTACGACACCGTCACCCCGACGCCCGATCCCGATGCGCTGGCCGAGCTCCGCCACGCTGCCGATCTAGTCACGCTCACCTCTCCGTCGACCGCTCAAGGACTCGTCAGGATGCTGCGCGATACGGACAGCGCTGCTGCGCAACTAGACTCATTGCAGGCGGTCTGCATCGGGCCGGTCTCGGCCGCTGCCGCCCGTCAGTTGGGCCTGTCGGTCGCTGCCGTCGCGGATGTCTACACCGTCGACGGTCTGATCGACGCCGTGTTGCAGTTGGCCTCCGAGCACCCGTCTGGACTGCGATGACCTCCATGCCGCTCTCCCGCACCGAGATCAACCTGGGCATTCCCAGTGCCCACCGCATGCGGCGGCTGCGACGATCCGCCGGCCTCAGACGGATGGTCCGCGAGACGCAGCTGTCGCCGTCAGACTTCATCTACCCCGTCTTTGTGACCAGCGGTCGCGGTATCCGAGAGCCGATCCCGTCCATGCCCGGTCAGGCGCGACTCTCGGTCGACCAACTGGCGCAAGAAGCAGCTGAACTCCGCTCGCTCGACATCCCCGCCATCCTCCTCTTCGGCCTGCCCGAGTCAAAGGACGCAATCGGCACCGGCGCCTGGATCGCGGACGGAGTCGTCCAGCAGGCCGTGCACGCCCTCAAACAGGCGGAGCCCGAACTGGTGGTCGTGACCGACGTGTGCCTCTGCGAGTACACCGATCACGGCCACTGCGGCGTGCTGGACGACGACGGCGCGATCATCAACGATGCTTCCGTCGAACTGCTCGCGCAGACGTCGCTGAGCCAGGCCGAGGCGGGTGCAGATGTCATCGCGCCGTCGGACATGATGGACGGCCGCGTCGGTGTGATTCGACAGACGCTGGACGCTGCCGGCTTCTCCGATCGCGCGCTGCTCTCCTATGCCGCCAAGTTCGCCTCGGCCTTCTACGGACCGTTCCGCGACGCTGCTGACTCGGCGCCGCAGTTTGGCGACCGTCGCGGCTACCAGATGGACCCGCCCAACGGCCGCGAGGCCATGCGCGCCATCGCCCGCGACCTCGACGAAGGCGCGGACATGATCATGGTCAAGCCGGCGCTCGCCTATCTGGATCTGGTGCGCGAAGCGCGCGATCGCTTCGACGCCCCGCTGGCCGCCTACAACGTCAGCGGCGAGTACGCGATGCTGAAGGCCGCCGCTGCGAACGGTTGGATCGACGAGGAGCGCGTGGTCCTGGAAACCCTCACCGGTATTCGTCGCGCGGGCGCTGACACGATCCTGACCTATCACGCCAAGGACGCCGCACGCTGGCTTGCCCGGCAGGCCGGCTGAGCATTCCACGGCCTCAGACGCGAAGGAGACGCGATGAGCGAGTCGAGCAACGACGCCGACACGATCGCACCGGCAGATACGCCAGAACCGCCCGCGCCGCCGACCGTCAGCGCGGAGCAGGCGCGGCAGTCCGTTCGCGCCGTCGCGTTTGATTGCTACGGCACCCTGCTCCAACTCGAGGAGCGACAGTTCGCGGCCTACATCCAGGATCTGCTCCACGATCACGGCGTCGACCACGTGACTGGTGAACAGGTCTGGGACGCCTGGCTCGACGCCTCGCGCGAGATGGCCAAGCGCGAAGGCCGCAGTGTCGATCGGCCGCTGGAAGGCCCCGAACCCATCTTCCGACCCTTTTCCGAAACCTGGCCGTTGTTCTTCAGCGAAGCGTTCAAGCAGCACAGCGTCGCGACCATCCCCGCTGCCGCCGCGTTCCAGCATCTGTGGGACCTGCTCTCGGTCGCGCCCGCGTATCCAGAGGTCTCTGCCGTCTGTGACGAGCTGCGTCGGCGCGGCTACCGACTCGCGATCGGCAGCAACGCCGACGATGATCACCTCGCCCACGCGCTCGAACGGGCCAACATCCGCGAGGGCGCCGAGGTCGAACTGGTCTTGTCCTCGGAGGGCGCCAAGTCGTACAAGCCGCGCAAGCCGTTCTACGACCAGCTCTGCGACGAGCTCAAGCTTGACCCTGCAGAGGTGCTCTACGTCGGCGACAGTCCGTGGGCCGACGTGACGGGCGCAAACAACGCCGGTCTGCCCGTCTACTGGGTGTCTCGGTATCCCGACCCCGATCGGGAGAAGCAGATGCGCTCGGCGCCGACCTGGAGCGGTCCTGATCTGCGTGGAATCCTGTCCGCCCTGCCCGCCAACGCGCCGCACTGAGTCTGACTGCCGACCACAGCCGCGCGATCATCCACACGTTGTCCACATCGTGATTCTGATCGACGGGGTATCTCGCCAGATGCGATAAACTCTTGATATCGATCAGGTGAGTGATCATTTCCTGGAACCACCGACTGGGAGAGACCGTGATGCGCATCCAGACTTCCCAACCGGCGTTGGCCCACGGACTCGGCGTCGTCTCGCGGGCCGTGGCCACGCGACACTCGCTCGAGCAGCTTCGCCACGTCCACCTCGAAGCCGACAACGACGGCGTCCGGCTGACCGCGACTGACACCGAGATCGCCATGATCTGCAGCATCGACGCCGTCGTCGCCGAGCCAGGCGCGATCACCATCCCGCACCGCTTCATCAACGACCTCGTCTCCTCGCTGTCCGTCGCCGAAGTGTCCATCGACGTCGCCGCCAGCTCCTACGTCGCGCAGGTCCACAGCTCCGACGCCAATGAGTCATCCATCCATGGCATGTCGCCCGATACCTACCCCAGCATTCCCGGCGTGGGCGAGGGCGAATGGGTCCGCATCGTTGCGCGTGAGCTGCGTGAAGCCCTGCGCCATGTGGTCTTCGCCGCCGCCACCGACGACGGCCGGCCCGTGCTGACCGGCGTCCATTTCCGCTTCGACGGCGACAGCATGACGCTCGCCGCCGCCGACGGGTTCCGCCTCGCGGTCTACCAGATGAACGTCGCATCGGATCTGCAGGAACAGCTCGAACTGACCGTGCCGGCACGGGCCCTTCGCGAGCTCGAGCGACTGCTCTCGGACGACGACAGCGCCGTCGAAATGTATATCCATGACGACCGCAGCTACGTGCGCTTCCACGTCCGCGCCGTGCAGATGACCGCCCAGCTGATCCAGGGCAACTATCCCAGCTACGAGCAGCTGATTCCCTCGGAGTACGCCACCCGCGCCGTGCTGCCGGGTGACACCCTGCAGGGCGGCGTTCGATCTGCGGCCGTCTTCGCGCGCGAGTCGAGCGGCATCATCCGTCTCGTCTTCGAGGGCGAAGAATCGGACCCGCATATCACGCTGACGGCCCGGGCCGAAGAACTCGGCAACCACCGCGGACGCGTCGACGCGGTGATCGAGGGCGACGACTCCCGCATCGCCTACAACGTCAAGTACCTCGAAGAGGTGCTGGATGTCGCGAAGGGTGGCGCCTCCGCCGAAGTGGCGATGGAGACCAGCGGTCCCAGCAATCCCGGCGTCTTCCGCATCGTCGGCCGCGACAACTATGTCCACGTGCTGATGCCGATGTTCGTCCAGTGGGAAGACGCCTAGCGCCACAGCGCTCAAGCGCCTAGCGCCACAGACAGCGCCACAGCGCCAATCGGTACGCTGACGGTATGGCGCTCTCAGTCTCTGCCCACGCCTTCGGACAAGCAGCGGAAGATGCTCTGATCACCGCCGTCCGACGCGCCAAGACCGTGAGCGGTGAACACGATCCGCTCGCGCCGCTGACCATCGTCATCCCCGACATGGGCGCCGGTTACCACATCCGCAGACTGCTCGGCCGACGCTTCGGCGGTGTCGTCAACGTCCTGGTCAAGCCGCTCAACGCCGTCCTCGACCTCGTCGGATCATCAACGCTGACTCGCGACGGCCGGCGTCCGCTGCCCGACCCCTACCGGGCCGAAGTGATCCGCGCCGTGGCCGAGTCCTCCGATCGCATCTTCGGCGACGTACCAGTCGAGGGTGCGCTGCTGCGCACGCTGGAAGAGCGCTTCAGCGAGTTCGACCGCTGCGAGCCACAGGACCTCGACCAGCTGCGTTCGCAGCCCGGCCTGCCCGCCGATCTGCTCCACCTGTACGACCAGTACCGACACAGCACGCGTGACTTTTTCACGCGTCGCGACCTCGCCACCGCCGCAACCGAAGCGCTCGCCGACAAACCGGCGGTGCTCCGCGACATCGGCGCGGTGATCGTCTACCTGCCGGACGACTTGCAGCAGCAGCAACGCCGCTTCCTGGATGAGCTGGCGTCCATCGCGCACGTCGAGGTGATCCTGGGCCTGACGGGTGACCTGGAGCTGGTCGATGCGCACAACCTGGCCGCCTGGGGGCTCGATCCAGAGCCGTCGTCGGCCGAGGCGGTGATCGATGCGCCCACAGCCCAGCGGATCGTCCAGGCGCCCGATGCTGAGGAAGAAGTGCGCAGCGCCGTGCGCGAGATCGCAGCCGCGCTCGTCGCCGACGACCCGACGCCGCTGCACGAGTGCGCCATCCTGTTCCGCCACTCCGAGCCGTACGCTCGAAACTGCGCTGAGCAGCTCGACGCTGCAGGCCTGCCCTGGAACGGTGAGCAAACGACGACCCTGCGCCAATCCATGGCCGGGCGCATCCTGGACGGTCTGGCCGCGCTGATGACCGCCGCCCCACATGCCACGCCGCATGCAACTCCGCAAGCCACTCCGCAGCGGGTCGACATCGACTGGTCCAGCCACGTCGCGCCCTGGCTGTCGGCTGCGCCGATCCTCGACGCCAATGGCAGGGTGGCTCCGACCGCTCGCTGGAACCAGCTCGCCCGGCGCGCCAACCTGCAGCGCGGGACTGCGGACTGGCTCCTCCGACTCAAGCGGTACCGAGCCACGCTCCAGTCCGACCTCGAACGCGCCCAGAAGAGCTCGATCGAGCGTCGCCCCGGCCGGTTGCCCTGGATCGAGTCGGAGCTCCGCGAGATTGACGCGCTCGCCGACTTCGTATCTGAGTTGGATGACTTCTCGCGGCAAACGCCCGCCGTGGCCGCCTGGTCGGACTACGCCGATCGTGCGCGGGCCGGCCTCGATCGCTTGCTCGGCGGGCGCAGCGCGCTCGCCGCCCACACCCAGGCTCCCTCCGCTGCTCCCCACCAGGGCGGAGACGTCGAGCTGGCACGCTGGGACGACGTCCAGCAACTGCTCTCGGACTTGGCGGCGCTCGACGAGCTCAACGAGGCCGACCCGCGCCGCGTTGCCGCCGCGCTGCGACGCTCGCTCGAGCGGGACAGCGGCCACCATGGGCGTGGCGGTGACGGCGTCTACGTTGGATCGCTGTCGCGCGCCGTCGGCCAGCGCTGGAAGCGCGTCTACATCGTCGGATCGGCCGAGAAGCAGCTGCCCATGATCGGCCAGGAAGACCCGCTCATCTCCGATCGGCTGCGAGATCTCGCAGCCTTGCCCTCCAGCGCCGACCGCTTACGACGCGAGCGCAAGCACTATCTCGCCGCGCTGCACGCGGGTGAGCAGCGCGTGCTCATCTATCCGCGCGCCGACACGCGCTCGCAGCAGGCCAATCTGCCCGGACGCTGGCTGTTGGAGTCAGCGACGGCGTTGAACGGCGGCAAGCGCGTCTATGCCTCCCAGATCGACCAGGCGCCGTCCGCGATCCTGGAGACGATCCCGTCGTTCGAACGCGCCCTCCTGGCCGCCGATATGCCGGCCGACCTGCAGGAACGCGACCTGCAGAGTGTCCACCGGCAGCGGCGCCAGATCGATCGGCACTATCTGCCCGCGCTCAGTGCGTCGTTCCGTCGAGGCATCGAACGGAACGACGCGCGGCGCTCCGAACGGATGACCCGCTGGGACGGCTGGATCGGCGCCAGCGGAGCGGAAGACATTGGGCGTCTGCTGTTGAGTCGTCCGCATTCGGCCGGAGCGCTGCAGGACTGGGCCGCCTGTCCATACCGCTATTTCCTCGGCCGTGTGCTGCGCATCGAGGAGCGAGATGAGATCAGCGACGATCTGCAAATCTCCGCGCTGGACAAGGGTTCGCTGATCCACGACATCATGGATGCCTTCCATCAGCAAACGCCCCAGCAACCAGATCCCGATCGAGCCTGGACACAGAAGGACCTCGACCGACTGCTCGCCATCGCCGAGCAACAGCTCGACGCCGCGCGCGAGGCCGGCATCACCGGCCGACAGCTGCTCTGGCGCCGCGACCGTCGACGCATCCTCGACGATCTCCAGACACTGTTGAAGCGAGATGACCTCCACCGACTGCAGCGCGGTCTCACGCAGCAGGCCAGCGAGCTGGCCTTCGGACGCCTGCCCGATTCACAGGGCGATGTCGAATATCCACTGCCGGACGGGACGACCCTGCCGCTGCGCGGCATCATCGATCGCATCGACCGACCGCCGTCGCGCGTGGTGGGAGCTCTGGCCAACATTCCCACCATGGTGATCGACTACAAGACGGGCGGCGTCTACCCCCGACCGAGCGAACTGAACAAGGACGTGGTGGTGCGGGGCCAATATCTACAGTTGCCCGTCTATGCGCACGCGGTCCGCCAGCTGTTCGGCTTGGGCGACCAGGACGTGGTCACGTCGGCCTATTGGTACATCACCACGCGCGGCGACTTCACGTTCAGCGAGGTCAGCTGGGACGCGCAGAACCGCGCCCGCTTCGATGAGGTGCTCAATCTGATCGCCGATGGCATTCGCTCGGGGCGCTTTCCCGCCAATCCCGGCGCTGTGAGCCGCAACTCGCCTGGTCGGCATTGCGACTTCTGCAGCTTCAGCGCCATCTGCCCCGCCGATCGTCGTGAGCATTGGGAGCAGCTCCGCAACGATCCGCGCCTCGCCGCGTATGTCGATCTGGCCGAGCCGGAAGAGGACGATGAGTCATGAGCACTCGCTCCCTGGCTGACCAACAAGAACGCGATCGGATCGAGCAGCGCCTGGACGAGACGCTCTTCGTCGAGGCCGGCGCCGGCACCGGCAAGACGCACGAACTGGTTCAGCGGATTGCCAACTTGATCGCCTCCGGCGAGGTGCAGGCCAACGAGATCGCCGCCATCACCTTCACCGTCCGCGCCGCTGCCGAGCTCTACGACCGCGTGCTGGAAGAACTCGACCGTCGACGCGAGAAGGAAACTGACCCGCAGCGTCAGCAGTTCTTCAGCGACGCCGCGGTCCAGCTCGACCAGACGGCCATCGAAACGCTGCACTCCTTCGCCGGACGCATCCTGCGCCAGCATCTGATCCAGGCGGGCCTGCCGCCCGGGTTCGAGGTCATGGATGACTCGCAGGACCACCTCGCGTTCAGCGAACGCTGGCAACGCGCGCTCGACGACATCCTCGAGAATGAGGCGCTCGCCGAACCGCTGCTCGCCCTCTTCGACGCCGGCGTCGAGTTGGCTCACCTCGAAGCGGTCGCCCGTCAGCTGCATGAGGACTGGGATCGCACCGCCTCCAAATCGGCCGTGCTGGAGGAGATCGACTACGACCCAGACCCATTCATCAACACGCTCGAGCGGGTCGTCATTGCAGCCAGCGACTGTGCCGACCCCAGCGACAAGATGTACCTGAAGTTGGAGGAGCTGCGCCCCTACCTGGAGGAACTGAAGCAGCATCGAGCCGAGCCCGGCGCGCTCATGCGCTTGCTGGCCCTGGACAAACCCTCGTTCAAGGCCAGTCGCACCGGACGCAAATCGAACTGGGACGTGGGGCTGCTGGAGCACCTGCGCGAAACGATCACGCGACTCGACTCCGATCGCAATGTGTTGCGCTCACAGATCGTGCAGAGTTCACTGGCGCCCGTCTTCAATGCGTTGCGCCAGTTTGTGCTTGACTATGCCGACGAGCGGCGCCGCTACGGGATGCTCAGCTTCCACGACTTGCTCGTCCGCGCGAGCCAGTTGGTCAGCCATGATGAGTCCGTCGCCTTGTCGCTGCACCAGCGCTTCAAGCGGCTGTTGATTGACGAGTTCCAGGACAACGACCCGCTGCAGACGCAGATCATCGATGGCATCACGCAGGGCAAGCCGGGCCGCGCCTTCTTCGTCGGCGATCCCAAACAGTCCATCTACCGGTTCCGCCGCGCCGACATCCAGCAGTTCAACTCGGTCAAACACGCGCAGTCACCAGGACTGACGCGGTTGTCACAGAACTTCCGCTCCACGCCCGGCGTGACCGACTTCGTCAACGCGATCTTCGCGCCGATGATGGAAGGTGGCGGAGCCGACCAGGCCGAATGGGACAGCTTGCAGCCGCACCGCGAGCCACTCGACGATCAGACCTTCGCCGTCACGGTCATCGGCGACGACTACCCCGGGCCGATTGGTCCGATCCGCAACCGCGAGGCCGACGCGCTCTCGCGGCTGATCGCGGACATCACGCACTCGGGCTGGGAGATCTTCGATAAAGTGCTGGGCCAGCAGCGTCCTGCGCGATTCGCCGATACCGCGGTGCTCGTTCCCACACGCACCGGACTCAGACATCTGTTGCCGGCGCTCGAGCGCCGCAACATCCCCTACCGATTGGAAAGCCGCTCGCTCGTCTATGGGTCGCGCGAGGTGCGCGACCTGCTCAATCTGCTGCGCGCGATTGACGACCCGACCGATCAGGTATCGCTCGTCGCGGCGCTGCATTCGTCTGCCTTCGCCTGCGCCGACGACGACCTCTACCAATGGCGCGCCGCCGGCGGTCGTTGGGACTACCGCATGCCTCGGCCCGACCAGATCGACGCAGACCATCCCGTTGCCGACTCGATGCGATGGTTGCGCGGTGTCGGTGAGCGACGCTGGGAACGATCGGTCAGCGCGCTGGTCGGCCTGATCATCCGTGAGCGGCGCTTGCTTGAGTTGTCGGTGCTGGATCGCCAGCCGCGCGAGCACTGGGCCCGCTACCGGTTCCTGCACGACCAGGCCCGCGCCTTTTGCGACGCAGGCGGTTCGACGCTGAGCGAATTCCTCGCCTGGGCCCAGTTTCAGGCGGAGGCCGACACCCGCGTGATCGAGTCGATTGTCCCCGAGGCAGACCACGACGCCGTGCGGATCATGACGATCCACGCGGCGAAGGGGCTGGAGTTCCCGAT
Source organism: Dehalococcoidia bacterium (assembly GCA_022822375.1). Lineage (GTDB taxonomy): Bacteria > Chloroflexota > Dehalococcoidia > Bin125 > Bin125 > Bin125. Next base: position 25,837 of record JAJEBU010000107.1, on the reverse strand, counting down.
CGTCGTGTTCGCCGGCCTCAACTCGCCCCCGCGCGATACGCCTCCGCCGTTGCTCTGGATGGCAGACGGCCGCGTCGAGGTGCAACTGCGTTCGGGACTGGCCACGCCTGGCTTCGAGGCGTCGTGGGAGCGTGAGCAGGAGATGCAGGTCCAGGAGTACGTGCGGCGCAACTACGTCGGTGCAACCCGTGCGCGCGACCATCTCATCGTCAGCCTCTACCGCAAGGCGACGAAAGCCGAAGGCCGGACTGATGCCGCCAAGATTGACGCGGTTCTCTCCAGCCTCTCCGATCCGCCCTGCCGCCGGCTCACGCCCGAGGAGCTGCCGTCGCCGCCGCTGCCGGCCGCGCCGCCGTTGCCCGAACCGCCGCTGCCGGCGGCCGATGAGATCCAGCGGCGACAGGAGTGGTTCGACGAGCGCACTGCCGCCGTCCAGCGATTCGCAGCGCTGCCGCATGAGTCGGCGACGAGTATCAATCGGCGCCAGAGGTCGACCGCCGAGCCGCACGAACAGCCCAACCTCGAACCAGATGAATCACTTCCGCCCTGGCGGCGCGGCCGCGCCGGCACCAGCATCGGCCGCGCCGTGCACGCGGTGCTGCAAGTGATCGATATCGAGCAGCCCGACGACGACCAAATCCGCGACGCCTCGCGAGCACAAGCGGCGAGTGAGGGGATGAGCGGACGCGCCGCAACGGCCGTTGAGCGGCTCGTGCGGCGCGCCGTTGCCAGCGACATCGTGCGTGAAGCTGTTGCCGCTCCGCGCTACTGGCGCGAGATCTACGCCTCCGCCGATTTCGACGGCGTCCTGCTGGACGGCTTCATCGACCTGGTCTTCGAAACGCCGGACGGCGGATTGGTCGTGGTCGACTACAAGACCGACTCATTGCAGGCTGGCTCAGCGGTCGATGACGCCGTGGTGCGGTACCGCGACCAGGCAGCGGCCTACGCGCTGATCCTCGAACAGTCCCTCAACAGACGCGTCGATCGCGCCGTGCTCTGCTTCCTCGAACCCGACGCTGCCGTGGCAGTGCCTGACCTCGCCAATCGCATCGAAGTCGTCAGACAGCGGCTCGCCGAAATGGCGACGCTCCCGGTGTTGCCCGTCAGCCGGTGAGCCGTCGATAGAGCGCGGGCAGGCGGCGCGGCAGCGACTCGATGTCCGCCACGACTTCGTAGGCCATGTCCTGGCACATCTGCTTCAGGTAGTCATGGCCGGCGCGGTCGACGGTCAGCGCGAACGGAACCATCCCCTCGCGGCGCGCCTCCGTCAGCGCCATCTTCGTGTCGTGGATCGCGTACTCCTTCTCGGTCCGGTCGCGGCCGTAGCCGTGATCCTGCGGCCGCCCGTCTGAGAGCAGAATCAGGATCTTCACCTTGGCGTCGGTGTTTTGCAGCTTCCAGATGCAATGACGGATCGCCGGACCCATGCGGGTCGAGCGAACCGGCGCGATCTTGTCGATCCGCTCCTTAATCCGGTCGCCGAACGGCTCGTCCATGTCCTTGTAGACGAAGAACTCGACGTTGTCGCGACCGTAGCCCGAGAATCCGTACACGCCGTACTTGTCGCCGATCGTCTCCAGCGCCTCGATCAAGAGGACCACAGCCTCTTTCTCGAGGTCAATGATCCGCTTGCCAGGATGTCGCGCGGCCTCGGCTCGACGCTGCGCCCACCAGCTGAGGTACTTGCGCGGATCGTCGTCGAACTGATCGTCCTGACGCTGGTCGTGGTGCTTCTGGATCTCCTCGTCGGTCGACGCTGAGACATCGAGCAGGAAGGCCACCGCAACATCGCGGTCGACCTTGTTGCGCCGGTAGAACAGCTTGGTTTCGGAGGCGCCGCCAGCGATCTTCTCCGTGTACCACTCGATCACAGCGTCGAGGTCGTAGTCCTCGCCGTCGGTCAGCCGCTTCATCTTGCGGAACATTTCGGGCCGCAGCATCTCGAACTGCTTGCGCGTCTCCTGCACGAGCTGTGTGTGCTCGTGCAGCGTCTCGGTGTAGTAGTTGGTGGTGCCGGACTCGCCGCGCTGCTCCTGCACACGGCACCAGCGCGGCTTGTAGTCCGCCGCGCGGAAGTCCCACTCGTCGTAGTAGAACGACTGCGCCTCCACGGGCAGCTCTGCGCCGTCTTCGGCACCGGTCGAGTCGTCTCCCATCGCCTGCTGGCCTTCTTGACGCTCACCCTGAATCTGGTTGACTTCCTTCAGCAGGTTGTCCAGGAACATGCCCGACGACTCGGCCAGGTCCATGTCCATCAGCTCGTTGATCGAAATCTCGACCGACTTCTCCAGCAGTTCCTGGAGTTGCTCTTTCGTCAGCGGGATCGGCGGCGCGTCGCCGGAACCCGTTTCGCCCTTCAGCTTCATCAGTAGCTGGACCAGCTCAGGCTTGAAGTCGCCGCGGAAATCGACCGGGTCAGGGCTGTCGTAGGGCTGCTCCTCCGATCCCGGCATGAACGGCATGAACGATTCTTCCAGGCCCGACGATCCCGATCCTGGCATCATGTCCGAGTCATCGCCCGCTTCCGGCTCGCCCGACATCTCCTGCTCAAAGTCGGACCAGTCTTCGGAGTCCATCTCCATGTTGGGAATCTGCGAGAGCCAGTTGTAGAGCAGCGCCGTCGCCGCAGCCGAGTCCTGAACGGTCGCGCCGTCCTGTCGGATGCGGTTGAGGATGCGCAGCGGCGTTCGCAGTTCCTCGGCCAATTCGCCCGGCCACCGAATTCTGCCCACCTCATCCAGCGAGGCCCGTAGCAGATTCTCGACCATCGCCTGGCGCGCGGGCATGTCCTCAATCGGCCGGCGACGATCGATCGCCGCCTGCTGCAGACGCGAAAACGCCCGCCGAACACCGGCGTACTCCCGCTTGACGATCGTGTCGATCCGCGTGTCCTCCACGATGGTGAAGAGATCATGCGCCAATCGCCGATCCTCGAACTGGTCGAAGAAGCGTTCCATGTCCGTGTGAATCTCGCCCTCGTCCTCCTGCACGGAGACCAGCGCTGATCCGTGGGAACCTGCCTGACCTCCCTGATCCGGCTGGCCGTTGCTCGATCCGTTCTCGGACGCCGGGAACAGCGCAGGGTCGGCCGCTGCCTGGTAGTCGAACGACCCGAACTCGAGCCGCCCTGCCTGGTGCGTGGCAAAGACCTTGTAGACCGCGAAGTTCTCGTCCTTGGTCGGGTATCGCTCGACATTCTCGGGCAGGTAGATTGTGGTGCCCTCGGTCGTCGGCGAGCTCTCGTCGACCCAGCCGACGCCCTTGGCGGTCAGCTCCTCCGACGCTTTCACGCCGACATCAACGCCGGTCAGCGCCTTGCAGTACATCCGGATCAGCTCAGACACGCGGTCGAGGTCGACGCGGCTGCTGAGCGCCTCCATGACCTCTTCGCCGCGCGCCGACTCGAGCCGGAAGAAGGCCTCGCCGCCGTCGCGCGATTGCTGCAGGACGTTGAGTCCGAACGCCTGCCAGCGAGCGATGTCGTCGATGCCCAGGCGATCTGCGACGCGCGGAGACGACTTGATGAACTCCATCGCCGCATCGCCCGAGTGCTCGGCCAGCTGTTCGGCGAGTTCGAGCAGTCCTTCGTGAATCTCTTTGTCGACCTCCGAGAGCGCCTGTGCGGCCTCGATGAAGTACGGATGTCCCAGCCGTCCGACCTGCGTGGCGACCTGGCCGGACAGTGATAGGTAGCGCGGCCGCTGCTGCTCGGACACCTGGCGCAGCGCGCCCGGACCGCGCTCGAAGTAGACCCGTGCGTCGACCCACGCCGTGTGCGCGACGATCCCGCCGAACTCCAGAAACGGCGCGCGATCAGATCGGTCGAGCTGCGAGAGCACGCCCGGCGCCATGCCGAGACAGGCCGACGCGAGCTCGTAGGAATGCGAGGCCAGCGAATCAATCAGGTCGACCAGCAGGCGCATCTGGGACAGCGGCAGGTGGGGCAGAATCTGCGGCGACACATCGAAGTACTGCGCCGAGAGCGAGCCCGACTTCCAGGTGCCCTTGTAGAGCGATTTGCCTTGCGCGGCCCAGTCGTCGGCCTGCGACACAGACAGGTGAGGCAGCACCTGCGGTGAGGCGCGGAACAGCGCACCCGACAGCGCGGGCGACGTCTCCATCAGCTCAATTCCCACGGCGCACCAGTCGCGCATGCGCTCGTAGGTGATCTGCTCGAGCACCGAAGCGGAGGCGCGGTAGTACTCCGACGCCGCCTCCCAGCTGCGCAGCGAATGCCGCGCGATGTCGAGTCCCTCGCGCAGCCACTGGGCGAGCTCGTCGGGCTCGAGCACCGGCTGCACCTGTTCCAGGGCGGACTCAAACTCCTGCCCCAGCGCCGGCGGGAACTGGCGCAAGCCCTCCCGCGCCTCTTCAATGGTCGAGTTCGGGGTCGCGTCGGTCATGGGCGTCCATCCAAGCCGGCGATCGGTTGGCTCCGCAGCCGCCGACCGCCGTTGCGGGGCTCACAGTCAGTCGAACCGGATCTCGTGGATCTCGGCGTGATCGTCGGACGTATCCAGCACAGCATAGGTCAGGACCTGTTCGGTCCCGCGCATTTCACCCGCCGAGCCTGGGTTGATGATCAGCGCCCGATCAATGCGCTTGACCAGCGGCGCGTGCGTGTGGCCGTAAATGATAAAGTCGGCCTCTTCTTCGGCCAGGCGCTGCAGCTGCGGATCGTGCGGGAAGAGATAGTCGCGATAGGGTGCCCACGGCGTGGCGTGGAACATCAACAGCTTCTTCGAGCCAATCTCGGTACGCAGCAGATACGGCTGCTCCCGCGTCCACTCCAGCAGCGATTGATCCACAGTCGGCGAGGCCTGCGCCCGCGCGCCAGCCTCCGAGAGCAGGATCTCCTCGTGATTGCCGACCACGTAGCGGCCGCCCAACTGCTTGAGCCGTTCGGCCACATCATTCGAGAAGCGGTACTGGTAGCAGGCGTCGCCGGCGCAGAGCAGCTCGTCAATGTCGCCCATCTGCTCGACCGCCCGATCGAGCGCGGTCGCGTTGCAGTGGATGTCGGAGACGATGCCAATCCGCACGGTGCAGCGATTCCCAGCTCGTTCTAGTCCTCGAAGATCGAGGACACCACTTCCTCGATCGAGCGCTGAACCTCGCCGTCGTCTGTCAACGGCCAGACGATCGACACCTGGCAGGCGCGGCGCGGTGTCACGCCCTGCGCGATCATCCGTCCGGCGTAGATCAGCAGACGCGTCGAGGCGCCTTCCGCGAGACCGTGCTCGCGCAGGTTGCGAATCTTCTCGGCCATCTTGGCCAGATTCAGCGCGACGTCCGCCGAGCAGCCCGACTCGTGCTGAACGATCTCCGCCTCGGTCTCGCGCGGCGGGTAGTCAAATTCGACCGCCACGAAGCGCTGGCGCGTCGACTGCTTCAGGTCCTTGAGGGCCGACTGGTAACCAGGGTTGAAGGAAATGACCAGCAAGAAGCCGTCGCGCGCCTGCAGCAGCTGCGACTTCTTCTCGACCGGCAGAATCCGCCGGTGGTCGGTCAACGGGTGGATCAGGACGGTCGTGTCTTTGCGCGCCTCGACGACTTCGTCCAGGTAGCAGATGGCGCCGGCCTTGACCGCGCGGGTCAGCGGTCCGTCGATCCAGACCGTCTCGTTGCCCTCGAGCAGGTAGCGGCCGACCAGGTCGGACGCGGTCAGGTCCTCGTGGCAGGCCACCGTCACGAGCGGCAGGTTTGACTCGGCTTCGATCTCCGTCTTCCCGTCGCGGACGACAGCCAACGGCCGATTGAGGTGATACGCCATGTATTCGACGAACCGAGTCTTGCCGCAGCCGGTCGGACCCTTCAGCAGGACCGGAATCTTGTTGTTCCAGGCTGCCTCGAAGACTTCGACTTCGTCGGCAACCGGCACGTAGTACGGCTCTTCTTCGAGGCGGAATTCCTCGACCGCCCAGCTGCGGTATTCGGTGATCGGTTCGGTGGCAGTGGTCATCAAAGGCTCTCCAACTCTGCCGCGATGTTGACGGCGAGTGTGTTTCCCGGTTCCGTCGTGTCCCTCGTGTTTACCTCGTGTGTGCTTGGCGGCTAGGCGGCGCGCCGCCTAGCTGTGCCTGTGACTAGGTCCGCAGCGACTGATGCATCGCGCTCCAGGCGCGATCAACGCGCGAGCGGGCGGCATCCATGCTGCAGTCGTTGGAGATCAACACGTCGGCGTGCTTCAGACGCTCGTCGTTGGTGATCTGAGACTCGATTCGCTGGTCCGCTTGCTCGGCGGACAGGTTGTTGCGGGCCATCAGACGCTCGCGCGCCGTGTCGCGACTGACCGCAACGACCCAGACCTCGTCGACCAGATCTTGCCAGCCAGCCTCAATCATGACAGCGGCTTCCAGAACGGCAACCTCGGTCCCCGCCGACCGCAGCCGCTCCAACTCGGCTTCCGCCAACGCGCGAATGCCAGGCCAGACGATGTCGGTCAGCCGCTTCATGCCGTCCGGATGGCCGAAGACCTTGGGCCCTAGCTTGGAGCGGTCGATCGTGCCGTCCTCCGCGACCAAGTCCTCGCCGAACGCCTCGATGACCTGGCGGAAGGTCTCCGTGCCCGGTTCATAGGTCTGATGGCCGAGCAGGTCGGCGTCGATCGTGGCCGCGCCAAGTTCCTGCAGCTGCTGAACGACAGTCGATTTGCCTGAAGCAATCCCGCCGGTGAGTCCGATCGAGCGCATGTGGGAACTGTCCCTGCCTTCGTCGCGTGCACGCCGAAGCGGCGCGAGCGTCTGTGTCGTCGAACAGCCGCCCATCCGCGGACGCACGCTGAACGATCAGGTGTAGAGGCAGGCTATTGGCGAGTCTGGGCAGGGTCAACCGATCGAGTGTTGCGAGCACTGCCGGCCCGCTGCTCGATTCTCTGGGGCGGCCGACCGTCATCTGTATCGCAGTCAGCAAGGCAGGCCCCACTCGATTGCTAGGGTTAACCACCAGTTGACGATTCGGACCGACATCGCTGCGTGAGTGTGCTAGAGCGTGGTTAGTCCGAACCGTGGCCGCGATTGCGTTCGGGAGCGCAGCCGCGCCTCGTACTTGATTTGGCCTTGACTGGCAGGGAGCCACACCATGGTGACTGAGATCAAGTCGGACACGATTGACTGTACGGACGGCCGCAGCTCGTTGCTCGAGGCCGTGCGCGGACTCCCGCCTGAATCATTCGACCTGCCCAACGTCGTCGGCGAGTGGAGCGTGCGCGACTGCCTCTCTCACCTGGTCGGCTGGGACTGTTGGGCGTTGCGAGCGCTCGAGCGCTCGTTCGACGGTTTTCCCGTCGGGCCGTTCCCCAGCGAGCGTGAGATCAACGAGGCGGCGCCAGGCGACTGGCGCGACAAGCCCATCACAGACCTGCTCAGCATGCTGCGACGCGTTCGCGACGAGATGGCCGAGCATCTCTCTCAACTGACCGACGACGAGCGAAACACCCCCCGTCTGCTGATTGACGATGTCACGCTCTCGGCCAATGCGCTGGTCGACAGCCTCGTCGAGCATGACATGGAGCATGCCGCGCAGATCCGCTCCTGGCGCAAGACGCAAGGCGTCTAACGCGCTCCACGCGGCCACGGCCGTGGATCGTCGCCCCAGCGAAGTCTGGGACCTCGTTCCCTCTGCGCGCTTCTTGACGGGCGAGATGCCGGACGAGATTCCAGTCAAGCTGGAATGACGATGGTGGCGATCAGGTCGACAGGTCAGGCGCTACTCGAGCGCGGCGGCGAAGGCCGACTCCAGCGCCGGCAGCACCTTCTTGTAGTCATCCACGATGCCGAATCGCGAGAACCCGAAGATCGGCGCGTCGGGATCCTTGTTGATCGCGACGATGTTCTTCGATCCACCGCAGCCGGCCATGTGCTGGCTGGCGCCCGAGATCGCAATCGCCAGATAGAGCGTGGGCGACACGACGAGTCCGGTCAGGCCGACCTGTTGCGAGGGCGGGTACCAACCAAGGTCGCAGGCCGCGCGCGACGATCCGACCGCCGCCGAGAGCACGCCGGCGAGCTGTTCGAGGTCGCCGAAGGCTTCCGGACCGCCCAGTCCGCGACCGCCCGAAACCACGATCTCCGCGTCCTCGAGGCGGATGCCGTCGGACTCGGCCAGTTCCTTGCCGGTGGTCTGTGCGCGCAGCGTGGGCTCCGCGACGTCCACGGCGATGATCTCCGCCGTCCGCGCCGCATCAGCTTCCAGCGGGTCCTGCGACTTGGGCCGCACGGTGATCACCTGCGGATCGGTCTGGACGGTCACGACTTGCCGTGCGTTGCCGCCGTAGCAGCTGCGGGTCGCCTTGACGCGGCCGCCCTCGATCTCGAGGGCCAGAGAGTCCATGATCGCGGCCGATCCGAGCCGCGTCGCCAAGCGCGGCGCGAGGTCGCGGCCGATGCTGGACTGCGCCAGCAGCACCACGCTCGGCGAGTCCTGCTCGACGATGCCCTGCGCCACCGGCAGGTAGCTGTCCGTCTGGTACGTGTCCAGCGAATCGGCGTCGGCGGTGTAGACCGTGTCGGCGCCGGCCGCAGCGGCAGCGGCCGCCGCATCGCCGACTCCCGATCCAATCAGCGCCAGCGCGACACCGCCGCCCAGTCCGCCGCTGAGCCGCGTGGCCGCGCCCAGCATCTCCAGCGTCGGAGCGGTCAGACCGGCGTCGTCGGTTTCGCCAATGACGAGAATGCTTGCCATGATGAACTCCCCTACAGAATCTTCGCTTCGCGAAGGGCGTTGACGAGGCCGGCGGCCTTCTCTTCAGGCGTGTCGCCTTCAATGATCTCGACTTCCACGTCGGACGTCGGTTGATACAGCGCATGCATCTGCACTCGCGCGCCTGCTGCGCCGACCTCAGATGCATCCGCACCAATGTCCGCCGCCGTCAACTCAGTCACCTGCTTGCGCGCGGCCTGCATGATCTGGCGCAGCTGCGGGTAGCGCGGATCGCCGAACTCGTTAGAGATCGTCAACGCGCAAGGCGTGGGCAGGGAGATGTTCTCAAACCCGTCGGCGACCACTCGCGACACCGAGATGCTGTCGCCGTCCAGCTCGACCGCACGCAGCACAGTCGCCGATGGCAGATCGAGCAGCTCGGCCACGATGCTGCCAACCGTGCCCTGATCCCAGTCCGCGGCCTGGCGGCCGAAGATCAGCACGTCAGGCAGACCGATGTGCTGGATCGCCTTGGACAAGGCCAGCGCCGTCGCCCAGGCGTCGCCACCGTCGAAGGCGTCGTCCTTCAGGTGGTAGCCCTCGTCGGCGCCCATCGCCAGCGAGTGCTTGATCGCATCGCGCGCGGTGTCGGGGCCGAGCGAGATGACATTCACCGTCCCCTCGCCAGCGGCGTCCTTGATCCGCAGCGCAGCCTCAACAGCCTGCGCGTCGAACGGCGATATCACCGGTGAGATGCCCTGTGCGGGCAGCACCTGCATGGCCGACTCGTCCACCTTGAAGGCGGCGGCCGGTGTCTCTGGGTCGGGAATCTGCTTCACGCAGACGATGACATCCATCATGTCCTCACTGACTGCGCCGGGCCGAGCCCGACGTGCGCATCCATTCAATCGTGAATAGTGTCACGATCTGCGCAGAGAGGCAATCAGGCAGGACACAGCGTGCCAGTAGTCGGATAGTGTTGATGTCATCAAAGTCAGAGGTGTCAAGATGAGCGACAAGCAGACCAGCAGCGGCAATCACCAGGCAGAGCAGGCCGCTGATCAAGAGTTCCACCTGCCGCCGCGGACCGAGGAGGACAAGCGCCAGTTGGCCGAGATCGTCTTCCGCCGTCGAGAGAATGCTCATCGGGAGCTGTCCAAGCAGTAGCGCATGGCGACTCTGCGATATCTCGAACTGTCTGACACGGCGTTGCTGATTGAAGCGGCCGGAGGTCTGTTCTCTGAGCCTCCGGCGTTCCAGTTGCGATTCCAGGGTGAAGCGTTGCTTCAGAGCGCGCTGGCCGTGCCGCGGCAGCCGAACTACCGTGCCTTGCCGCATAAGGCCGCGGCGCTCCAATATCACCTCAGTCAGAACCATCCATTCGTTGACGGGAACAAGAGATTCGCGTTGGCGGCGATGGAGTACTTTCTGGGACTCAACGGGGCAATCTTGCTGACGACGGACGAGATGCTGACTGACGTCAGCCTGAAGGTGGCGAGCCACGAGTGGGACAAGCCGCAGCTCAGCAAGTTCATTGAGGACCGAACGATTCGTCGGCACTGGCATCCGACGAAAATCAGAGCTCTGGTCGCCGAGCGTCAGCAAGCACAAGATCTGGACGTGGTGCGAGCGTTCGACGACATGTTGAACGACCGTGCACCAGATCCGCTGACGTTGAGAGTGATGGACGCCGTCCTACGGGACCCATCCAGCTCCGTTTCCGAGGACGTCTAATCCTCCACCGACGCCGCCTGGAGCAGCTCCGCGACGTCGAGGACCTTCAGCTTGTCCTCGTCCTCGACATCCAGTTGGACCGTGCCGATCCCGGAATCGAACATCTGGATGCAGAACGGGCAAGCCGTGCAGGCGGAGTCCGCACCGGTGGCGACGGCCTCCTCGACCCGCACCTCGTTGACGCGGCTCTTGCCCTGCTCTTCCATCCACATGTTACCGCCGCCGGCGCCGCAACACAGACCCTGCTCGCGGTTGCGCGGCATCTCGATCAGCGTGACGTTGGGCACTTGCTCGAGAATCCGGCGCGGGGCCTCGAAGATGTCGTTGTGTCGGCCGAGGTAGCAGCTGTCGTGGTATGTAATCGTCTGCTCGGGACCGTCATCGCGCGGGACGAGCCGGCCTTCGTCGACCAGCTGCTCGAGCAGCTGCGTGTGATGAATCACCTGGAACTTCGCGCCCATGTCGGGGTACTCGTTGATGAACGTGTTGAAGCAGTGCGGACAGTGGGTGATGACCGTCTTCTGTTCGTCGTTGACGCCGGTCTCGTTGAACAGCTCGATCAGGCCCTCGGCCAGAATCTGGTAGAGGTACTCGTGCCCGAGACGCCGCGCGGGATCGCCGTTGCATGACTCCATCCCCTTGATCACGCCGAAGGAGACGTCCGCCTCGCGCAGCAGTGAGAGGACCGAGCGGGTGATCTCCTGGGCGCGGTCAACGAATGCGCCGGTACAGCCGACGAAGTAGAGGTACTCCTGCTCGCCGGTCCACTCGGGGACCTGATCTTCGATGCCTTCCATCCACGACTCGCGCGTGTACGGCGTGCCCCGCCAGGGGTGGCCCTGACGCTCCAACGTCTCGAGCGTGCCCTGCACGGTGTCAGGCATGCGCGCCTCTTCCATCACGAGGGAGCGGCGCATATCGACGATCGTCGGCACGTGCTCGATGAAGACGGGACAGGCCTCCACGCAGGCACCGCAGGTGCGGCAGGCCCACAGCGATTCATCGCGAACCACCCCACCGACCATCGGCGCGGCGTCCTCCAGTCCGAAGTTGAGATCGTTGCCCTGCACCAGGTTGGCCACCTTGCGCTCGCCGACGTCGGTGGCGTACGACTTGAGGTCCTGGATGATGTGCATCGGCGAGAGCGGTTGGCCGGCGATGTCGGCGGGGCAGTTGTCGGTGCAGCGACCGCAGCGCACGCAGACGTCGAGCTCGAAGAGCTGCTTCATCGAGAAGTGTTCAAGCTGTGAGACACCGAAGTGCTCCTGCTCCTCGATGTTGGGGATCATGTCGAGCTTGCCTGGCGCGGAGGTGCGCTTGAGGAAGGCGTTGGCCGGCGCGAGGATTAAGTGGTTGAGCTTGGAGTAACCCAACAAGGTGATCCACGACAGGGCGCCAATCATGTGGATCCACCAGAAGGTCTGGTGGATGTCGAGCGCAACCGAGATCCGCACGCCCGAGAACATCAGCGCCACCACGTAGCCGACCGGCGACCAGTACGACCACTCGGGGTTGACGTCGATTTCGGAGGTGTGAATGCGCAGACCCTCGACCAGGAAGCCGGTGATCAGCAGCCCGCCGAGACCGCCGAGAATCAGCCAATCCTCCCATGTCGGCAGCCAGGCGGTGCGCGGTCGCACCCAGCGGTGCGCGACCGCCATCGCGACGCCGATGATCCCGATCAGCCCGAAGATGTCCGCCACCAGCGAGTAACCGAGGTAGCGCGGTCCGACGAGGATGTCGACAGGAACGTAGTCGTCAATCGCGAGCAGCGCCGTGACCAGGAACAGCACGATCATCGACGACATGATGCAGATGTGCATCACGCCTGAGTACGGATCGCGCAGGACACGCTCGGTCCCGCCGCCGCCCTTGACCAGGCGTCCGAGTCGGACGGGTAGGTCGCTGAAACTGTCGAGAATGGCGCGCGGACCGCGTTCGCGGACCGAACTGAGATCGACGATCGGCTGGCCGAGCCGCCAGACGCGGGAGCGTCGGACGAGCCCGTAGATGATGATTCCGATCACAAACGGGAGCAGCATGTAGAGCACCCAGAAGTGGTCGATGTTGAAGAAGAGCTCGCGATGGGCGCCGGTCACGCGGACGGTCTCGGCGCCGGAGACGAGCAAGATGCCGCCCAGCGGCAGCCAGGCAGGAATGGCGAGCGCGGAAACGCGCTTGGTGGTCGACGAGGGCGTCGCTGCCCGCCGAGATTCAGTCTGCTGACTCACCGCAACACCCCCATCCAGTGTCAGCAGCCATTATCGCACGTGTGCTGAGTCGTGTTTCCGGGGAAGGAAACGAGCGCAGGTTCGGTGTCGCTTCTGCAGATTAGGATGGGCAAATGCCTCCTCAGATGCCTGCGGGCGACCCGACGGGTCGGAGAATCGCTCGTCGTCGGTCGTTGCTCTTGGCTGAGGCCGGTCGACTTTCGGCACAGCTTGAAGTGCTTCTGCGTCGGGCTGGAGCGTCTGAAGCCTCGGCTGCAGGTTCCCTCACTCGTCGAATCGCTGACTTAGAACAGTCTGAACTGCTGAAATCCTACGGGAGGATCGAACCGCGAACACGCTTTCGCCAAGCCGGTGGTCAGGGCAATCCTGTCCGGGAAGAACGCGAAATCATCACTCTGTTCGTAGACGAATCAGGCACCCCGCAGCGGGCACACCGAGCAAATGATGCATGGTTCTCGCTCGGCGCCGTTGCAATGTCCCGAGAGCAACTGGAGGACTATCGGCGGAGAGCAGACGAGATCAAACGACAGTTCTTTCGTGATCCGAATGGCGTCATATTCCATGACCCGCATTTGCGCCGCGGAGACGACGTGTTTGCATTCAGGGGAGACACGCTCAAGCAGCAAGAACTGAACGAGGCGGTGAACAGGCTGATCCAAGAAAGCGATTATGTCGCCTTCGGAGTAGGGATCCGCAAGAAGCTGTTTGAGAACCTGAGCGACGGTGATGACCCTGATCCGTACCTGCCAGGAAGTGTCTACGGGCTGGCGCTTCACCTATTGCTGGAGCGATTTCTTGACTTCCTCGCTGACCGGCAGGATCGTCCACTCGGCGCGGTGACCATCGAGGCTCAAGGTCCAAAGGAGGACGCAGCTCACCAGCTATCTGTCGTAGAAACGATCCTGGATGGAACGCAGTGGATCCCCGGTCGCGCATTTCAGCAGTATGTGCGACCAGGAGTCGAGTTTCTTCCGAAACTCGGTTCGCATCCGCTCGAATTGAGCGACATGTTTGCTCGGGACATCTTCGAGTGGATTCGAGCGGAATGCTCGGTGGAGCCCGCTCGGTGGAAGTCGTTCGGACCACAAATCCACCAACGAGGGGATATGGGGATGGGCAAGTTTGGACTAAAGATCTTCCCGGACTCGGACATCCGCGATGCCATTGAAGCGCACCGAGCCAGCCTGAAAAAATGAAGCGCCGCCTCCCAGGGGAAGACGGCGCCGATAGGGGCAACCCCTATCCATTGCTTGCGAGGTTGATCACCGCCCGGCTTTGGCGCTCCTAGGAAGGGCCTCCGACGGACGCACGGCCTCGCGCTCTGTCAGCATTGTAACGCCTGTCGCACGTTGTCGGGGCTTACCCGTTCTTCAGCACCTTGTCCATTCGGATGTGCGGCACGGCGTCGACGCCCTCCGTTAGTTCACGGTGAGCAATGCTCGCATGCCCATCTCGTAGTGGCTCTCAGTGCCGCCACCTCGCTCTTGCTCGACGATGTTGCACAACAGCAGGTAACGGCCGGCGCTCAGATCGACCTCGAGTGCGCCGGATTCGCCGACCTCGATCTCTTCCAGCTCGTCGATGAAGTCAACCTCGTCCTCTGGAACCATGCCATCGACGACCGGGATGTCGGCGATGTTGGTCTCGCCGATGCGGATCACGACCAACTCGTGCGGATCATCGGGGCCGTCGTTGCTGATGTTGAACACGATCGTGCCGGCATCGACCTCAATCGCGGCTGGACTGATGCCCCACTCGTGCAAGGTGATGTCGACCTCGGTCGCGCTGTCATCGCCGCTGCAGGCCAAGCTGATCGCAGCGACCGTCAGCGCCAGAAGCGCCCCGATGACTCGGCGGGCCGGTCGGAGTGCTGTGATTCTGGGAGTCGTCATTTCGGCCCTCCCTGCAGGATTCTGCATGCGCGAGCACAGGCCTGTTTCATCCGTTCTTGGCTTCGCCGTGCGTCTTGCGGAGGTCGTTCTTCAGCACTTTGCCCATGTGGTTGCGCGGCAGACTGTCGACCACGGCGAGATAGCTGGGCGCCTTGTAGCTCGCGAGTTGGCTCTTCGTGTAATCGACCGCCTCTTCGAGCGACAGGCTCTGGCCATCGTGCAGGATGACGACCGCCTTGACGACCTCGCCCCACTCCAGGTCAGGAGCGCCGATCACCGCAGCCTCGGCCACGGCCGGGTGACCCTCCAGCACCTGCTCGATCTCGCCCGGCGCGATGTTCTCGCCGCCGCGAATGATCAAGTCCTTCGTGCGGCCAGTGATGAACAGGTAGCCTTCATCGTCCAGGTAGCCGACGTCGCCCGTGTGCAGGATGCCGTCCTGGATGGCCGTGGCGGTCTCTTCCTCCTGCTTGTAGTAGCCGGCCATGATGCGGTCACCGCGGACGCAGATCTCGCCCTCCTCGCCCGTGCCCACCACGTTGTTCGACGGGTCCATGATCAGCACTTCGATGTCTGGCATGACCTTGCCGACCGAGCGCAGGCGGTGCTCCTTGACGGCGATCTCTTCAGGTGTTCCGTCGAGCCGGTGATCGTCAGGGCCGAGGAACGAGATCGAACTGGTCGACTCGGTCTGGCCGTAGGCGTTCATGAAGCCAACGTTGGACGGGAAGACATCGACGGCGGCGCGAATCACGTCGTAGGGCATCGGCGCCGCGCCGTAGGTGAGCAGCTCCAGCGTCCCGCCGTTGAAGCCGGCAAACGCCTCGTCCTCCATCGTTCGCTTCAGCATCGTCGGCACGACCATCGAGTGGGTGATGCCGTGCGAGTCCACGGCGTTGATCCAGGCAGCGGGAGTAAACTGTGGCAGGATGACCAGCGTGCGGCCGCCCCAAACCGACGAAACCATCGTCGTTGCGCCAGCGATGTGGAAGAGCGGCACCGAGAGCAGCGTCTTCTCGTGCGCGGCTTCCGGATCGGCGGGCGACATCGTGTTGGTCACGTAGACGGTGAGGTCCTGGTAGGTGACCTGCACGCCCTTCGGCATCGCCGTCGTGCCCGACGTGTAGATGATCACAGTCGGGTCTTTGTCATCCACCTCAGCCCAGAGGAAGTCATCCGAGCCCGAGGCCATCACGTCGCGGTAGTGCTGCTGTCCCAGCGCCACGTCGTTTTCCAACGCGATGAAGTGATCGACCGTGGGGCAGTCGTCCTTGATCGCCCTGACCAAGTCCTGGTAGCGGTCGGAGACGAAGATCGCCTTCGCCTCGACGGTGTTGATCATGTAGGTCAGCTCTTCGCGCTTGGCGCGGTAGTTGAGCGGCACGAAGGTGACGCCGATCTTGGCGCAGGCGTAGTAGATCACCACGTACTCGGCCGAGTTGACGGACATCACGCCGATGTGGTCGCCGCGCGTCAGGCCCAGTCCCTGCAGGGCGTTGCCCAGCCGGGTCACGTCGGCCTGCAGCTCGGCGTAGGTCTTGACCGTGTCGTCGCAGATCAGCGCCGCGCGATCAGGCACGACGGCGGCCGAGAGTTCGAGGAAGTCAGCGGTGTTCATTCGGCACTCCTAGGTGGCGTCCAGCTGGATCGTGCCAACGCCCATGCGCTGGCAACTCTGAGTCGGTTAACGATCAGACAGTGTATTGGCCAAACGGCGGAAGGTCTGCGCATCCTGCGCGATCGCCGTCGATAACGGCAGATCGAGCCCGCGCCGTATGCCCCGCTTGACGGCGGAAATGACCTGCGGCTCCGCTGCCGCGAGCCGTCGAGCCGCGGCCTCGACCGCGTCGTCCAACTCGCCCAGCGGCACCACGCGGTGGACGATGCCCCATCGCTCTGCTCGCTCAGCGTCGATCGGATCGCCGCTCAGGATCATCCCCGCCGCTGCGCCAACCGGTGCGAGACGAGGCATCAGCTGTGTCCCACCGGCTGAGGGAATGTAGCCCAACGTCACCTCCGGCAGGGCGATGCGCGTGTCGTCTGCGGCGATTCGCAGGTCGCAATAGAGCGGCAGTTCAATGCCGGCTCCGAAGCAGAAGCCGTGCAGCGCGCCGATGGTCGGCAAGGGAAGGTCTTCCAGCAGCGCCCAGAGATCGCGCTGGCGGCGCGCCTCGCGCGACTCATGCAGCGACGGCGCGCTACCGAACTCTGAGATGTCGGCGCCGGCCGAGAACGCGCGCGGTCCCGCGCCGCGGAAGATCAGCACCCGCACATCAGGGTCGAGCAGCGCAGCCTGGATGTACGTCCATAGGTCATCGCGCATCGACATGTTGATGGCGTTCAGCGCCTCGGGCCGATTCAGCGTGATCGACGCCACACGCTCAGCGGGCTTCTCGTAGACGACGAGCGCTTCGGTCATGGTGTCAGTATGCCTGCTAACGTTGAGTCTATGACGACCGCGCGTACTGATCACTACAGCGACCTGAGCACCGACTACCTGTACAAGGCCCGGTTGCACTTCGGCGAAGGCGACCTGGGGCAAGCGTCGGAGAAGGGCTGGGGTGCGGCTGGAACGGCACTGAAAGCCGTGGCCGAGGAGCGCGGCTGGGACCACCATCGCCACTGGCAGTTGCACCGCTGCTTGCGCGGTCTGATGGATGAGAGCGGCGACGAAGAGCTCAGCGAGCTATTCGGACATGCTGAGAAACTGCACGCGAACTTCTACGAGCAGTTCATGCCCGCCCACGAAGTTGAGCGATACCTTGGTCACGTCGATCGGCTGGTCGCCAAGCTGAATCAGTTCGCCTAGCGCCAATCGGGCTTGCGAATCTCGCTCTTCCGACGCACGTCCCAGAGTCGTTCGATGTCGTCGTTCATCTTTTCGTG
Organism: Dehalococcoidia bacterium; assembly: GCA_022822375.1. Lineage (GTDB taxonomy): Bacteria > Chloroflexota > Dehalococcoidia > Bin125 > Bin125 > Bin125. Next base: position 8,451 of record JAJEBU010000107.1, on the reverse strand, counting down.
CAGCGCGTCCATCTCCTCGCGACCGGGACGCATCTCGCTCGACTTCCAGCGGCGGATCGCCGCCTTGTCCGACTTGTGCAAGTCGACCTCGTCGAGCATGTGATTGACCACCTGGCTGAAGACGGCCCACGCCTCTTCAACGTCGAGTTCTACCTTGACCATGTTGGCCTCCTCTTGCTCGTGCGGCCGGGTTAGCGGACCGTACGGTAGTAGTCGCGTCGCTTGATCGTGCGCGTCAGTTCCTCGTCAATGGTGTTGCCCAGCGCCTCGTTGACGCCGTGTGCGACCGCCTCCATCGCGGCGTTGCCCTCGACAATCCCGCCGCGCCAGTCGCGGATCGCTTTGACCGCGTCCTCCGACAGCTCGACTTGGTCCAACACCTGGGCGGTGATCAGGGTCATCAGTGACCAGGTCTCTTCCTCGTCCAGTATCAGTCGCATCTCGTGCCTCCTGTGGCTCAGGTTCCAGTGAACTGCGGGGTTCGCTTGCTGACAAAGGCGTCAACGCCTTCGGCGCGGTCGGCTGTGTCTTGCAGCAGGATCGTCAGCTCAGTTTCGTAGTGCAGCGCTTGGGCGAGCGGCATCTCGAGGCCGTGGCGCAGCGCATCTTTGGCATAACGGGCGGCAATCGGCCCGCGGGCGCAGATCGTCTGGGCGAGCGTCAGCGCGACAGCCGACGGATCCTCAGCAACTGCGTTGATCAGGCCCCAGTCGAACGCGGTTGGGGCGTCGATCGCGCCCTCCAGCATCACCAGCTGCGTCGCCCGAGACCGCCCAATCGCCCGGCTCAACCGCTGCAGCCCGCCCGCCTGGGGAAACTGCCCTGCCGCCGCGTCGAAGCTGATCTCACAGCTTGATGCGCCCACGCGGATGTCCGCGGCGAGAGCCAGCTCAAGTCCGCCGCCGCTGACCGACCCGCCGAGCACGGCGATCGTGGGCTGCGGTAGTCCCGCGACGGACGCAAAGAGATCGCCCGCTTGCGAGACGCCCTCAAAGCCCCGCCAGACTGCTGGATCGGGATCCAACACGACCGCCCGGACATCGTCCGCAACCGACATACAGGCATCCGCGAGGCTCTGAATGCAGGCGTCGTCCAGCACGCCGCCGCCGACCAGCGACAGGATGTCGCCGTCGCGTTGGATGCGGAGCGGTTGGCTCGTCATGCTGGCTGTCGTCTCTGGGGGGCTGGCAAGCGTTTTGATGTTGACAACTCAGTCTACCGAAGGCTCTGGCACAAGCAGCAAACGCGGCAGTCGGCGTGTCGGGGTGGCCGTCCGTTCAATCTCGCTGCGGTCGCGGAGCAGCGGCAGATGGCGGTCCTGCAGCCAGGCGTCGGTCAACGGTCCAGTGGCGTGCAGCGGATCATGTCTCTGCTCGCCGGCGACTGCAAACCACGCTTCTGGCGGTTCGCTCATTCTCACGATCAAGCGCAGTGCCGGGATCGCGGCCGCCGCCGAGAAGTGCGTCAGCCCCAACACGCCCGACTGTGCCACGGTGTCCGCCTCACCGCCGATGGGAAACGGTCCCGGAGACAGCAGCCGGCCGATCAGCGGCGCGTCCGACAGCCCGTGCCACAGCGTGAGCTGTCGGCAGCGTCCCCATGTCCACACGGCACGGTCCGGTCCAAACTGGTCACGGAGCACGGTCAGGGCGCGCTCGTGAGCCAGCGCCAGCCGCGACCGTGCGGCGTTCGGATCGGCCGCGATGCGTCCCAACGCCCACGTTGTGGCCCGCGCGGCAAAGATATCCAGGGTGGGAATGGCCAGCAGCGGATCGAGCAGATCGCGTCCGCCTGAACCCAGAATGAGCTCGATCTCGCCTCGTCGATACTCGATCAGCGTGGCCGCCGCGATGGCCGCCTCCACCGAGTCTGCGGACATCTCGCCGTCCCACGTCTGCAGCGAAGGATCTGGGATGCGCCGCGCGAAGTCTCGCAGCGGACGCGAGACGCGGTCGGACTGGATGGCAGCGAAGGTCTCTGGCGTGTGAGGCCCGCTGGCGTCGATCCGCTCGCGGATGCGGGTGGCGCGGGCTGGATCGAGGTACTCCGCGCCGAAGGCGCTTTCGGAGACTGGCGCCAGCGGCCCATTCGCGCTGACCACGACTCCGGCCGGGGGATCGATGACATGCGGCAGGTCATCTCCGCTGACGGCGCTGGTTGGCACCCCACCGCGTTCGGGTGTCTCCCAGCCCGCTGCCGGAAAGCGCAGCGACGCCGCGTCGCCGCGAGGGACATGCGCGCTCACCCGCAGTCCCACGCGCCGTTGATCGGCGTAGGCGAAACAGAGGTTGAAGTCGGCCATGTCGCCCGCGGCCGCGCTGAACTCGTCCCAGTCGCGAGCCGACAGCATGTCCGCGATCCCGCCGCCGCCGTGTCGCGCCGTGAGGATGCTGGAGTGCAGGGCGATCCTGCGTCGGCCGGCGCCGAAGTTCGGCCGCGCGGACAGCACGCCGTCCACCAAGGGTCCGTTGACGCTCTCGCGGACGACCAGCCGCTCGTCCGCATGGCCGCGCACATGAATCGTTTCCCGATGTTCAGTCAGATCAGCCCAGCCGTTGGGCGTGAGTGTCTGCGCGCCGTCGTCCGAGAGCTGTTCGACGACCGCCACGCTCATGGCCATTAACGCTGCCGTCGGGCCCCAGGCGATGTGGTCGTTGAACCCCCACACGATGCCGGGCAGACCAGGCACGCTGGCGCCGGCGGCGTTGAACTCGGGACAGTGCAGATGGACGAAGTAGGTATGGGGCGGCGTGACCGGGTTGAGGTGCGGGTCGCAGGCGAAGAGCGGTGCGCCGTCGACCGTGTTGCGGCCGTCGACGGCCCAGTTGTTGGACGCGCCTTGACGCAGTCCGAGCATCGAGGATGCAGCCGCAGCCGCTTCGAGCAGCGGTGCGGCGAGCTCGCCGTACGGGGCATCAGGCGGGATGGCGGCGACGGTGTCCGAGTCCAGTGCAGGGTCCAGGTCGTGCAGCGCGTCCAGGCCGGCCGTCTCCACGATCCGCGCACGCATCAACTGCTGTTCCCATGCCGGCGCCAGCAGACACGACAAGAGCTTGCCCCAGGCGATGCTGTCGGCCGCACGCCATGGTCCGATCTGATCGCCGAGCATCTGCGCCTCGAACGGCCGCGGCGCGCTCGCGTTGGCCGCGTTGATGCCGGCGATGTAGGGCGCCAGCTGCTGCTGTTGCTCAGCCGTCGTCTCACGCCAGGCGATCTCCGAGACTCGGCCGAAGCCCAGCGTGCGCGTCAGACGGTCGACCGTCAGCGCCGCTGGACCCGTCACCTCGGACAGTCGTCCCAGCGCCGCGCGGCGATTCCACTGCATCTGCCAGAGCCGATCTTGCGCCTGGACGTAGCCCAGCGCAAACAGAGCATCTGCGGCTGACTCGGCGAAGCAGTGCGGAACGTCGTAGCGGTCACGGATCACCTCGATCGGCGCGTCGACGCCGGAAACGATGACGCGACCGCGCCGTTGGTGCGTCTGGGGCCGCTGCAGCGCGTTGGCGATCGTGGTCGTCGCCAGCGCTCCGACCAGTGAGCCCGCCTGCCGCAGCGACAGCGCGATTGCCCGCCAGTCCACCGCGACGTCGTTCCGAGCGCTCATGATCAGAGCGTAGGCGGTCACCGTGCGATCATCATGCGGTCATAGAATGCAGCCAGTCACGGACGGCAGGCAGCGGGCAGCGGGAGGTGCACATGGAACTGGGACTCTCTGGCAAGCGGGCCCTGATTACGGGCGCATCGGAGGGCATTGGCCTGTTCTGTGCGCGGTCGCTCGCGGCTGAGGGCGCGGACGTGTCCATCTGTTCCCGTCGTCGCGACGCATTGGAGGCGGCGGCGGAACAGATCGAAGCCGCCGGCGCCGGCCGCGCACACTGGACGGTTGCCGATCTCGGCGACCCGAGTGCCGGGGATGCCGTCGTCGCGGCCGCCGTCGACGCGTTCGGCGGACTCGACATCGTGATCAACAACATGGGGGTGTCGCTGCGCGGCGAGGAAGACGCGGTCTGGCAGGACATGTTCGAACTCAATCTGATGGCGGCCGTGCGCACGACTCGCGCGGCGTTGCCCCACCTCACGGCATCTGCCTCGGGCGACGGCGCGGATAGCGCCTCGATCATCCACATCGGATCAATCTTTGGACGCGAGGCAGGCGGCTCGGCGCAGTACAACGCGATGAAGGCCGCCATGCACAGCCACGCCAAGTCGCTCGCGCTCGAGCTGGCGCCGCGCAACATCCGCGCCAACGCTGTCGCGCCCGGATCGATTGCCTGGCCCAACTCTCGCTGGCAATCGCGCTATGAGGCTGACCCCGAGGGCATTCAGGCGAGCGTCCTGGACACGATCGCATTCAACCGCTTCGGCCGCCCCGAAGAAGTAGCCGATGTGGTCGCCTTCCTGGCCTCCCCGCGCGCCAGCTGGGTGACGGGGGCGTGCCTCAACGTCGACGGCGGCCAGACCCGCTCCAACATCTAGACATCTAGAATGGACGCAGACGAGGAGGCCGTGATGGACGAGCACCGCTACGAGCACAGCCGCACCAAGCTGGGCGCGCTGCCGTCGCGTTCCTGGGATGTGATCGGCCCGCGCATGCTGCGGCCGCTGGTCGGTGGCGCAGTCGGCGCGGCAATCGTCGTGATGTTCCTCGCCATCCGCGGCGGCACCGCTGTCGAACTGAACGAGCTGACGGGCACCGCCTGGGGCGGCTGGAGCCGTCACGCAGATGTGCATCTGCTGATTGTGGTCAACGCGGCGGTCGGCGTGGCGATTGCCGTCAACTTCGCTGCAGAGTGGATCCACAACTGGATCTACATCGCGATCGCCGTAGTCAGCGCGGCGGTCTTGATCGCCCTGCGTCAGCTCGCCGAGATCGACGGCGCCGGCGGCAACGTTCTGCTCGGACTGACCGCCTTCTCGCTGGCCGCGGCCGTCGCCATCGCGGCCTGGGACGTGCGCTCAATCGGCCGCCGCAGCGGTTACTGACACGTCATCAGTCACCCATTAGGGTTGCGGTTCCCTTAACTCCCGGAAGTCGGTACCGGGATGCTCGATACATATGTACGCATCTACTCGTCGGCGGATGCGTTTGATTTGGATGTGACGACTGGGCTGAACCTCATAGATGACCCTCCAGCCTCGCCCGGCTCGAGCTCGCCAGATGCGATCCTGGCCTGCCAACTCAATGTCGATGTCTCGGTTTGGTCCTGACCGAAGCCTACGCAACACCCGATTGACTTCCCGCTTTGGATGAGGGCTCATCCGACTCAACGCTTCACTCGCCGCCGGATCCAGATCAACGGTGAAACTCATGCAACGGTGGAAGGCAGGCCTGCTTGATCGGGGAACCGCAGCTCGAACCAACGCCAAAACTCCCGTGACAGCTGATCATCCGGAGCATCACTCTGATTCTTGATGTAACGAATGTCATCTTCGTCTTCTTCGGGCGGGGCTTCCAAATCGAATCGTGCTTCGCGAGCCAGCTGTTCTAACTCAAGGTCGCCTTCGGCGCGGGCGACGTGCCACTCGCGCCAGATCTCTGCTTCGTCCTCCCTTGACTTGGCAACTCGGAGCACAGCCAGCATCTCCGGATGGTCGGCGAAGACACGCATCCGATGCGCACGCCAGTCCTCACCCGGTCGAGGGCCCCATTGTTCGGTCGAGAGCTCTTGGCTGACCATGTCAACTGACTCCTCACACAGCGTCAGGAGTCTTCAGTTTAGTCGCCAGTGACCTCGGTGATGGAGTCGCGGCGGGTGATCGCGAGATGCGACATCGGCGAGCCGGTGTCGGCGGCGCCGTGGTAGTGCTCCTCGCCGGCTGGGATGATTGCGAAGTCGCCCACCGAGATCGTGTGCTCTTCGTCGGATGTACCGACTTTGCCGATGCCGGCCACCACGTACAGCATCTGCTCCGAGGAGTGGGTGTGCATCTTCGTGCGCGCGCCCGCGCCGAACTGCACGACGGCCAGGTTGAAATCAGCGTCGTCCGCTGCGTTCTGTCCGCCGATTGAGCCTGCCAGGGCCCGCACCCAGACGTCGCCGCCGGTGAAGATCGGGGCGTTGCCCTTGTTGGTGTTGCCGTCCGATGACTTGGTCACGCGCATGATGTTCTGCCTCTCATAGGTGCGTCAGATGTGCGTCAGATGTGCGGTTGCCGCTGGGATGGACGCGCTAGCTGTTGGCCGCGATGAAGGCTCGGATCCGCGACCAGGCGTCGTTGCAGGCGTCCACGTGCTCATCGTAGGAGCGGTCGAAGAAGCTGTGCGGCGCACCGTCGTAGGTGACAATCTCGCGTTCGACGCCGCCCGCGGCCAGCGCGGCATCCCATTCGGCGACGGCATCGGCCGGGATGCTCTCGTCGGCGCCGCCCATCAGTCCGAGGATCGGACATTCAATCTGGGCCACCGTCGAGGACGGAGCTGGGGCGCCGTTGAGACCGTCCGCCGTCGGCCTGCCGTAGAAGCCGATCGCGCCGGCGAGCCCATGCCCTGAGGAGGCCTGCAGCCAGCTGTTGGAGCCGCCGAAGCAGAAGCCGACGGTGAAGACCGCGCGGTCGGCGTCGTTCGCGCGGAGCACGGCCACGGCGGCAGCCGTATCGGCGGCGACGCCCTCGGCGGTGGTCGCGCGGACGTGCGGCCAGAAGTCGAACTCGGCGTCGCGCTTGGAGTTGCCGGCGGTGCGGCCGAAGTAGTCGATGGCCACCGCGTCGACGCCGATCTCGGCGAAGCGGATCGCCAGCTCTTCATAGAAGCGGAAGAGTCCGCGCACGTCGGGCAGAATCACCATGCCCGGGCCCGTGGGCGTCTCGGCCCGCGCATGGAACGCGGCGAACTCGACGCCGTCCGATGCGGTCAGGGTGAGGTCTTCAACGTCGACCGCGGCGCCGGAGATCGGTGTGATGGCGGGCAAGGCGTCATATCGGTGGCACATAGCCAGACTTCCTCTCGTCTTGAGTGGTTCAGCCACCTGATCATAGCTGCGCGGCCGAGTGTGTAAGTGTCCACTTGACACCAACATGTCGTTCTTGTTAGTGTCATAGAGACACGAAGGGCAGGCAGCGAGTCTGACCCACGCGAAAGGAACAGTCGGATGAGTCAGTCATTGGAAGCAGTCTTGCGAGGACAACGACACTTGAGGATCTTGCTCGACGACGTCGAGATCGGAGATCCCGTCCGGCACGAGATGCTGCGCGTCTGGCCGCTCTTGGGAGGTCGACAGCAAGCCCACTACGACCTGCTGAGCGAAGTCAACGGCCGCAACGAGGTCGAGGTGATCGAACTGAATGGGGGGAGCGTGCCAGAAGTTCAGCTACGGAATGGCAGCAGCAAACCGATATTCCTCGCGGAAGGCGAGGAACTGCTCGGAGCCATGCAGAATCGCAGCCTCAACCTCAGCATTCTGGCCCCTGCCGGAGCCACAACCAACATTCCGGTCTCCTGCATGGAGGCAGGTCGATGGGGATACGACGAAGAGGACCTGGCGGCCGAGCGCTTTACTTACTTGCCGGGAAAGCCCGTAAACGAGTGGCGCGCATTCGGAACCGCTGATCACGTGGTAAACGCCTCTCTACGGATGCAGCGGATGGACGACGTGTCACACTCCTTGCGCTCGTCGAGCGGACGGACGCGTCGCTCCGATCAGTCGGGCGAGTGGAGCCGAATCGATGCGCTGGCCAGCGACCTGGGCGCTCCTTCCGAGACCGGCGCACTCAATGACGCATTTCGACAACACGAAGAGTCATTGGACGCTTACACCCGGCGACTTCAGTTTCCGAAGGGCGCCTGCGGCGCGATCTTTGAGCAGATCGGTGGCCCGCACGGGTTGGATATCTTCGACTCTCAATCAACCTTCGAAACGTTGCAAAGCAGGTTGGTCAGAAGCTGGGCGCTTGACGCCATCGCGGCGAGCTCGCGACGGACTCGACGTGGCAAGCGCACCGAAGTCAATCCACAGCTGCTGATCGACCGGTTGGCACGTAGCCGTTGCGAGGCATTTCCGGCGGTGGGCATCGGTCACGACATCCGGCTGCAGCGGCCAAAGTCCCGATTACAGGGAGCCGGCTTGATCGCCGACAGCGGCGCGGTTCACGTCTCGGCATTTCACCGCGGCTTCAACTAACGGATCTTGACACCTCAGCGCGGACCGCTGCTCGGTTGCGGCTAGGACGAGCGAACAGGGCCGCCTCGGCCTTCGGCCGCTCCCCCTGCAAGGGGAATCGGCCTGCAACGACTAGCCCTAGATCACTCCGGTCTCGCGCAGGTCCTGCCGCGCTGCGTCGTCGAGGCCGAGTAGCGCGCCGTAGATGTCTTCATCGTGCTCGCCGGCGTTGGGGATTGGGCCGCTGAGCGCGGCTGGCGTCCGTTCCAGCTTCCACGGCGCGCCGGTGTAGAGCCCGCCGCCGCGCAGTGGCGCGGCCGCCTCGGCGCTGAGATCGATGTGCGCGTTGGAGAGC
>JAJEBU010000142.1 GCA_022822375.1 Dehalococcoidia bacterium | reverse complement strand
CCGGCGGCTGCGGCGCGCGCGTGATGCGCGTCGACGTCGTCGACGTAGACCATGACGCTGGCGTGCAGATGAGGCAACCGGCCGGGTCCGCCCAAGCCGCCCTCGGGATAGGCGGTCGCGAGCGTGACCTCGTTGCCGTCGTAGACGAGCGAGGCGTGACCGACCGATCCGTCGGGCATGTCAAGGCGGAAGCGCTCGACGAAGCCGAAGGCCTCGCAGAGGAAGTCGATCATGGCCCCGGCGTCGTCATAGGAGAGCGCGGGCACGATGCTCTGGAGTCTGCCCTGTTCGGTATCGGCGGTGTCTGTCGTTTCGCTCATGGGAAGGTCCTCCTCAGTTGTTCGGGCTGGTTTTGTTTTTCGGGGCGCGCTGAACGTGGATGAGCCGTGCATTGGGGCGGATCAGTGGTTCAGAGCGTTCGGGTTTGTTCAGCTGGGTCCAGTTCCGTTCAGTCTGGCGCGGGCTGTACGGTTCGCGCCCAGTTGTGGTGGTGACGAGATTTCGATCACGCGACCATGTTAGCGCATATATGTTCTATGTAGTCAATGTGTGGTTATGTCGGATGCGATTCTGGGCGGCGGATGCTTGGCGCGGGCCGAGCTGCGCCGGTTTGGCGTGAGTCGAGGTGATCGGATAGCCTGTGCGGTGTTGCGCGTGCAGGTCTGCAGGCGCGTCGAAGCGTCAGGTATCAGCGCGGTCGCACGGTCTGCGGCCGGGCCGCCACGGAGGATGACATGGATCTCGGACTGACCGAAGAGCAGGAACTGCTGCAGAATTTCGCGCGTGATTTCCTCACCAACGAATGCACGGAACAGCTCGTGCGGGAGATGGAAGAGGACGAGCGCGGCTACACGGACGACCTCTGGAACGGCATGGCGAACCAGGGTTGGATGGGACTGATCACCGCTGAGGAACTCGGCGGGGCGGGCCTCAACTTCCTCGACCTCTGTGTGCTGCTCGAGGAGTTCGGCCGGGCGCTCGTGCCTGGTCCGTTCATCAACACGGTGCTGACCGCCGGTTTCGTCGAAGCGATCGGCAGCGACGCGCAGAAGCAGCAGTACTGCAGCGCCGTCGCCGCCGGCCAGCACGTGATGACCTTTGCGTTGACCGAGCCGTCGGCGCGCTTCGACAGCTCCGGCGTCGAGGCGACCTGTGAGGCGTCGGGCGACGGCTACGTGCTGAACGGCACCAAGCTGTTTGTCCCCGACGCGCACGTCGCGGACACGATCCTGGTCGCCGCGCGGACGCCTGGAAGCTCGGGCGATGAGGGCGTGTCGCTGTTCCTCGTGCCCGGCAATGCCGAAGGCCTCTCGACGACCGTGTTGCAAACGATCGCGGCTGACAAGCAGTGCGAGGTCAAGCTCGACGGCGTGCAGGTCGGCGCGGACGCGCTGCTCGGTGAAGCGGGCAACGGCTGGCCGATGATCGAACTCGCCAAGCGCTACTACACCGTCGCCTACTGCGCGTACATGGTTGGTCTGGCCCAGCGCGACTTCGAGATTTCGGTTGACTACGCCAAGGAGCGCATCCAGTTCGGCCGGCCGATTGGGTCGTTCCAGGCGATCCAGCACAAGGCCGCCGACATGATCACGGACGTCGATGGCTCGCGGTTCATCATGTACCGCGCCGCCTGGGCGGTCACGGAGAACGAGGACGACGCCGACCTGCAGGTGGCGATGGCCAAGGCCTGGTGCTCGGATGCCACACGTCGCGTGGTCGCGCACGGGCAGCAGATCCACGGCGGAATCGGCTTCACGAAGGAGTACATCATCCAGCTGTACTTCCGTCGCCAGAAGATGGCTGAGCTGATGTGGGGCGACGCGGACCACCACCGCGAGAAGGTGGCGGAGCTGCTCGAGATCTAGCGGGCGCCGACTGGCCAAACGCACGACGGGCGCCCTTGCGGGCGCCCGTCGTGGTTTCTGCGCGGACTACGGAGCTAGGCTGAGTCGTCGAGGCGCGATCGTTTGCGCAAGAACCAGACGCCGACGGCTAGACCGAGCGCGCAGAGCACGATTGACACGACGATGGCCGCAATCCACGCGCCGAGCGGCGCTGAGTAGCGGCTGGTGGACTCGGCCAGGGCCGGCACGACTGACATGATCGAGCACAACAGCGCGACGGTGGCGGCTGAGACACGGAGCGGACGGCGGCGTATCCGATAGCCTCTGAACATGGCACGCAGAGCACGACGCCGACGCCGCCCGACGGAATCTACAGAACCGGCCGCGCCGCGCACTCGCTCATCCATCGTGCGCATCTCCTATACCGATCAGGATACGCTGCGCCTGCGCACGTTCTGGTCGCCGCTGCCCAACTGGGCGTACGGGGCGATTCCAGCGGCGATTGCGGCGCTGATCGGCGCCGTCGCGTTTGGCGGCGCGGACCCGACGGGCGCGGCGATCATCGGTGCGGCGGCGGGCTACTTTGGCGGCGGACTGCTGTGGGCCGTGCTCGGTGTGTTGGGCGGCGACATGCTGGAGATCGACTTCGACCTGCAGGACGACATCGCGCGGGTGCGCAGATCGGTCCTCTGGATCCCTGCTCCCGACATGCAGTTTGAGTTGTACGACGTGGAGACAATCACGCTGCGTCAGCAACGCTCGAGGCCGCTGCTGTTGCAGTTCAGCGGATCGCACAGTGTCTATCTCGTGCTGGCCGAGGGCGGCGACCTGCGGATCGGACGCGTCCCGACGGAGACCGAGGCGTTGGAGGTGGGATCCGCCGTCTCGGAGTTCATCGGCGTCGAGCTGGAACAGCCGGTCGACGAGCGCAGGGGACGGCGTCGATGACCGCGGCGCTGCGAGACCCGCTGGCGATCCTGGACGGCTACCACGAGGCGATGTTGGAGCGTCCAGCGCGCCTGCAGTCGCACGTGCGCCGCGTGGAGTCTGGCGCGCGGCATTTGGCCGCGGTGCATGAGCTTGATCGGGACGTGTGCGCCGCCGCCGCGGCTGGACACGACCTCTTCCGCCATTGCACGGACGACGAGCTGCTGGAGCTGTCGCGGCGCTATCGGCTGGCAGTTTCGGAGGAAGAACGGGCCGCGCCGATCATCCTGCACGGTCCGCTCGCCGCCGCCTGGTCTCGGGACGCACTGGGCGTGGCGCATGAGGAGATTCTGTGCGCGATTGCGTATCACACGACGGCGCATCCGCAGTTCTCGGAGGCGGCTCTGGCGGTGTTTCTGGCGGACAAGATTGATCCGCACAAGGTCGAACGCGATGCGGGGCTGCGAGCAGTGGCGGCAGCAGCCGAGCATGACCTCTACGCCGCCGGGGCGATGTTTCTGGAGCGGCGCCTCGCCGAACAGCTGGCGAGCGGGCAGCTGCTGCATCCGCTGGCGGTGGCCAGCCGCAACACGTTCCTGAGGCGTCGATCATGACGACCGACCCGCCGACCGACGAGCTGGAGGAAGGCTCAGCCGTTGGACGGGTGATTGATGCGGCGGCCGCGGAGTCTGACACGCACGACCGAGCGCTGCGGCCGACGCGGCTGGAGGACTTTGTCGGTCAGTCCAGTGCGCACGAGACGATCCGCATCGCCGTGGACGCGGCGCGCGCACGGAAGGAACCACTGGATCATCTACTGCTGTACGGTCCGCCTGGCCTGGGCAAAACGACGCTCGCGCGGATCGTGGCGCGAGAGCTCGGCGTCGACCTGCGGCCGACCAGCGGTCCGGCGATCCAGAAGGCGGGCGATATCGCGGCGATGTTGACGACGATGCAGGAACATGACGTGCTGTTCATCGACGAGATTCACCGAGTGCCGCGCTCAGCGGAGGAAGTGCTGTACTCGGCGATGGAGGACTTTCAGCTGTTCATGATGATCGGCACGGGTCCGGCCGCGCGCAGCGTACAGCTAGCCGTCAAGCCGTTCACATTGATCGGCGCGACGACGCGCTATGCGATGATTTCGCCGCCGCTGCGGGACCGGTTCGGCATGGTCCAGCGGCTGGACTTCTACTCGTCCGCGGAGCTGGAACGGGTGATTGCGAGATCGGCCGAGGCGTTGGGGGTGGTGCTCGATGCCGCTGGGGCGCGGACGCTGGCGGAACGCGCGCGGGGGACGCCGAGGATCGCCAACCGGCTTCTGCGCAGGGTCCGCGACTTTGCCGATGTCCGCGCCGACGGGGCAATCACGCGGGACGTCGCCGATCACGCGCTGGCGCGCCTGGGTGTCGATGAGATCGGACTGGATGACCACGATCGGAGCATGCTGAGGGCGCTGATTGAGGGTTTCGGCGGCGGCCCCGTCGGGCTGGACACGCTGGCGGCCGCGATCGCCGAAGACGCAGACACGGTCATGGATGTGTACGAGCCGTACCTGATTCAGCTCGGGTTCCTGGCGCGTACGCCGCGCGGACGCGTTGCGACGCCGGCCGCCTGGCGGCATTTGGGCTTGACGCCGCCGGTCATCGGCGACGGGACGGGGCAGGGATCGCTGTTCGAAGCCGGCTCATCGGGCTTGTCCGGCTAATCGAGCGCGAGCGCGGGCTCATTCGATTCCGCTCCCGCGTTGGCGCCGTTGGCCGCGGCTGCGCCATTGGCCTGGACGCGCTCCCGCATCCGATCCAGCACGGCGAGCGCAGCGTCTTCGTCGAACTCGACGGACTCTTGGGCGGCGTACATCATGCGGTAGAGCTTGGCGTATTCGCCGTCGAGTTCGAGCAACTCCTGGTGCGAACCCTGTTCGAGGATGCGCCCGTACTCGAGCACGATGATCCGGTCGACGGAGCGGATGGTGGACAAACGGTGCGCGATCACGAAGGCGGTTCGGCCGCGCAAGACGCGGGCGATGGCCTGTTGAATCAGCGCTTCGGTCTGGGAGTCCACGTTGGCCGTGGCCTCGTCGAGGACGAGGATGCGTGGGTCGCTGAGGATCGCTCGTGCGAAGGCGATCAGCTGGCGCTGTCCAATCGACAGGTTCTGGGCGCGCTCGGCGAGCGGCGTGTCGTAGCTCTGGGGCAGACGCTCGATCCACTCGTCGGCACCGACGACAGCGGCCGCGGAGATCGCTTGCTCGCGCGTTGCGTTGAGGTTGCCGTAGAGGATGTTGTCGAGCACGGTGCCAGAGAACAAGAACGGGTCTTGCAGCACGACGCCGACTCGCTGGACGAGCGAGGCGCGGGTGACCTCGCGCACGTCGTGGCCGTCGATCCGCACGGCGCCCTCGGTGACCTCGTAGTTGCGGGTGATCAGGGAGGTGATGGACGTCTTGCCCGCGCCGGTCTCGCCGACCAGGGCGACGGTCTCGCCGGGCTGCACCTCGAGGTCGAGGTCGAACAGCACTCGCACACCGTCGACGTATTCGAGCGAGACGTTGTCGAACTGCACGTGACCGGTAACGTCCGGTAGATCGCGCGCGTCCGGGGCGTCCTCGATCTCGGGGTCGGTATCGAGCACCTCGAAGACGCGCTCGGCGCCGGCCATCGCGCGTTGGAACATGGTGTATTGCAGGACCAAGTCACGGACGGGATCAAAGAAGCGCTGAATGCCGATGGCGAAGGCGATGATTGCGGCGACGCCGGCCGCCTCGTCGAGCGATCCGCCGCTGAGGCGCAGCGCGGCGACGACGATGATCAGGGCAGTGGCCAGGGCGATCAGGATTTCGACGAGCGGCATGATCGCGGCAGAGAGCAGCCCAGCCCTTCGGGTCGCGCGGAGATTCCAGTTGTTGATGCGATCGAAGCGGCGGGCGTTCTCGGACTCACGGTTGAGGCTCTGCACGACGCGGACGCCGTTGAGGTCTTCGTTGAGGGTGGAGTTGACCGCGGCGATGGCCACGCGGGTTTCCAGGAAGGCGCGACGGGCGCGCTTGCTCCACCAGGCCATGGAGACGATCAGGATCGGCAGCACCGCAAAGGAGACGAGCGCGAGTTGCCAGTCGATGATCAGCATCACGACCATGATGATGGCGAGTCCGAAGATATCGCCGATCACGGTGAGCACGCCGGAAGTGAGCATCTCCTGGAGCACCTGCACGTCGGAGGTCACGCGGGACATGATCGCGCCGACCTCGCCACGGTCGTAGAAGCGATGCTCGAGCCGCATCAGGTGGTCGAACACCTCCTGCCGCATTCGACGCAAGATGGGATGTCCGACATTGGCCATCAGCCACTGGCGCAGGAACTCGGCCGCCCAGGAGACCGCGACGATGACGCCGAAGGCGATGGCGATCCGGTTGAGCTCAGAGAGGACGCCGTTGTCGAGCGCACCCTGCAGCGCGCGGTAGACGACGAGCACCTGGATGTTGAAGGCGACAGCGAAGACCGCGTTGGCGATGATCGCGGCCAAGAGCGGTCGTTTATGGGGCTCGATGTAGCGACCGAAGCGTCGCACCAGACGGGGGTTGTAGAGCGATCCGTACTCGTTGTCCCAGCCGTCGGACATCGAAGCGGAGCTGGCCCACGAGCTGCGCGGTCCGCTGCCGCCGCCGCCCAGGTTGGAGGACCAGCCGCCGGCCATGCCACCGCCCATCATGCCCATCTAGCTGCTCCCGCCCACTGCGGCTGCCTCAAGCGGCTCGGCTGTCTGGGCCGACTCCTGGTCGCGCAGTTCGAGTTCGTAGATTTCGCTGTACAGCCCGCCCTGTTGCAGCAGATCCTCGTGCTGGCCCCGCTGGACGATCTGGCCCTGGTCCAGCACGAGGATCTGGTCCGCCTCGCGCAGTGAGCGCAGCCGGTGGGCGATCACAAACGTCGTGCGGCCGCGCATCAGGGCGGCCATCGCTTGCTGGATCTCGAACTCGGTGGCGGCGTCGACGGATGACGTGGAGTCGTCGAAGATCAAGACGCGCGGATCCATCAGCAGGGCACGGGCGATGGCGATGCGCTGCTTCTGACCGCCCGAGAAGTTGGCACCGCGCTCGCCGACCCATGTGTCGTAACCGTCGGGCAGGCGCTGAACGAAGTTGTGAATCCGGGCGAGCTTGGCGGCCGCTTCGATCTCTTCATCTGTCGCATCGGGGCGGCCGTAGGCGATGTTCTCCTTGAGCGAGGCGGCGAAGAGGAAGACTTCCTGCTGGACGATGGCGACCTGCTGACGCAGCGCCTCGAGCGGCCAGTCGCGGACATCCTGGTCGTCGAAGCTGACGCGTCCGGCGCTGACGTCGTAGAAGCGGGGGATCAGGTTGACCACGGTGGATTTCCCGCTGCCGGTCAGTCCGAGCAATGCGATCAGCTCGCCGGGCTTGGCCTCGAAGTCGATGCCGCCCAGCACGGGCGATCTGGGATCGTAGGCGAAGCTGACCTGGTCGAACTTGATGTGTCCCTGCGGATGCGCGGGCGCCACTGCGCCTTCGCGCTCTTGCACTTCCGATTCCTGGTCGAGGATTTCAAAGATGCGCACGCCGGCGGTCGCCGCGCGAGGCACCATCATGACCATCCAGCCGACGCCGCGAATCGGCATTTGCAGGACGGTCAGGAACATCAGGAACATGGTCAGCTCGCCGACGGTGAAGTTGCCGTTGACCACTTCGCGTCCGCCGTACCAGATGGTGACGACGATGGCGGCGGCGCCGAGCATGGTCATCATGGGCATGTTGACTGCCTGCACCATCGAGGCGTCGTAGGAGCGCCGCTGGAGGAAGCCGGCTGCCTTGCCGAACTTCTCGCCCTCGAACTCGGCGCGACCGAAGGCCTTGACCACGCGGATGCCAGAGAGGGCTTCCTGCAGAACGGTGCCGAGCTGCGCCTGCGATTCCTGGACGTCGTTCCAGATGGGGCGCAAGCGGCGCGAGACGAAGGCGGAGCGGATCGCGATGATCATCAAGAAGGCCCAGACCATCAGGGCGAGCTGCCAGTTGATTGCCAGCATGATCGCGAGGGTGCCGATGCCGAGCACGAGGGTGAAGGTGAGCTGGACACCGCCGAAGTTGATGAACATCCGCACGACTTCCACATCCTGCGTCGCGCGGACCATGATCTGGCCGGTCTCGGCGCCGTCGTGGAAGCGGAAGGAGAGGGTTTGGAGGCGTTGGTAGATGGCGTTGCGCAAGTCGTAGGCGACGGTCTGGCCGACCCACTCGGCCAGGTATCGCTGGACGAACATCGAGGCGCCGCGCAGGACGGCGGCGCCGACCAGCGCGAGGCCGGCGACGGCGACGAGCCAGCCGGTGATCGAGATCACGGTCTCGCCCTCGACCAGGTTGGTGGAGATTGCGGTATCAATCGCCCAGCGCAGCAGCCAGGGCGTGGCCATCGCGAAGCCGGCGGTGGCCAGAATCGCGATCGCCGTGATCGTCAGGCCCTTCCAGTAGGGCAGCGCGAAGCGCAGCACGCGGCCGATCACGAGAATGGACAACGGCACGCGCAGCCGACGTCCAGACGGGGCGTTCGCGGTCAGTGCGGTCATCAGCGGCTCCCGACCAGGATGATCGTTCGCCGTGGGGCGGCGTCATGGCGCCGATGGGAATCAGTCATAGCTCACCCGCAGTATAGAGCAGTCGCCGATCTGCGCTGTTCATCGGCTTACGCTGCGCTACATGAGTGCGATCCAGCCTGAGTCAGCCCGTCTCGAGTCAGCCCTGCGGCTGCGCCCAATGACGGTCGCCGATCTCGACGCCGTGACGGACCTCGACCGTCGCGCGTTCGGCGACTCGGCCTGGAGCCGCCGCCACTTCGAGGGAGAGATCACGGAGTCGCCGATCAGCATCTTCAGCGTCCTCTGCCGCGCGTCGCAGAGTGGGGAGATGGTGATTGGCTACTTCGGTACCTGGCACATTGTCGATCAGCTGCATCTCTGTACGTTCGCGGTTGATCCGGAGGAACAGGGTCGGGGCTTGGGCGGGTTGTTGCTGCAGTGCGTGTTTCGTCTCGCGCAGCGTTTGGAGTGCTCGGAGATACTGCTCGAGGTGCGGGTCTCCAACGCGCCGGCGCGAGCGTTGTATCGCACGGGCGGTTTCGCCGAGCAGTCGATCCGCCGCAACATGTACTCGCATCCCAGGGAAGACGGAGTGCTGATGTGGCGAGAGACGCCGGAGCGGCTGGAACCGTCGCTGCCGCTGACTCTGCGCTGGGCCGATCGTGGCGGTGCGTTGTCGGAGTCATGGCCTGCGATATGATGCGGGCATGGACATGAACGACCAGATCGATCAGGTGTTGGCGCGGGCCCGCTACATCCGCGCGATTGGCCCCACGACCGAGGATTTCATGCGGTGGCGGGACTCAACTGAGGAGTTCCTCGCCGAGGCGGTCGGTGAGAGCCATCCGACGCTGGCCAGCTTCCGCGAAGCGATCGGCCCGCGCGAGTCGCTGGACGCCGAGGGGTTGCAGATTCACGGCCAGTTCGGGATGGCGCCACGTCTGCTGGCGGCCGAAGACGTCCTGCGCTCGCTGATCAGCTGACCGCTGCCATCGACTTCTTCTCGATCACAGACTCGATCAGCTCCGCCGCTTGCACGTAGGTGAGGTGCGTCGTGTTGATTACGACGTCGTAGAGCAGCGGGGACCAGACATCGACCTTCCAGAATTTCTGGTGGAAGGCCGCGCGGCCCCTATTGAACTCTTCGATGGAGCGAGCCGCCTGGATTTCGTCGACGCCCTCCCATTCCTGGACGCGGGCGAGCGCCGTCGGCGGCTCTGCGACGAGCTGCACGTGGGTGGCGTCGGGCAGCTCCTTCAGGATCATCTGACCGCCTCGACCGATGATCACGACGTTGCCGCGGCGCGCGATTGATTCGATGATCTGCGAGGTCGTGGACAGGATCGCTCGGTCGTCGACCACGCCGGAGCCGCTGTCGGTTAGCTCCTGGTAGCTCTGGGAGAGCATCAACTCCAGGTTGCCGGAACCGAGCATGGGGTCGATGGCGCCGCCGGCGGCGGAGCGCTCGAGCGCGCGCTGCAAGAAGTGTCCCAATCGGGCGCGCAACGAATCGGTGCGCTCGTCCTTCTCGGCGACTTCCGAGACGGTTCGGCCCAGCTGCCGGGAGGCGTCGACGAGCACGGTCTGATCGATGTACTCGAGGCCGAGGTCGCGGCTGAGCCGTCGCGAGACATCTCGCGCGCCGCCACCGTACTGGCTGGAGACTGTTACCACGGGCATCGCACACCTCCGGCTCGGTCGAACACGGATCTGCTGACGACCTCAGGGTACTCGACCGTGCACGACACGCGCGGCGGATTGGCCTAGAGATCGGCCATCATCGAGCCGAGCGGCAGCGAGCGGCGCAGCGTCCAACCGCTCGGTCCGTCGTCGTGCTCGACGATGTCGAACACGCCGGCGTGGGTCATGACCAGGAAGTAGCGCTGAGCGGCGAGCGATTCGGCTGCCTGCAGGGCCTCAGCCTCGCGGCGGAAGCGGCCGATCGTCAGGGCCGTCCGCTCGAGCGGTGAACGCGAACGGATCAACGGGTCCGGCGTCTGTTCCGGGAAGAGGTCGCGGTAGACGATCGCGGCGATCCGTTGCGCGTCGTCGGCGCCCTGCTCGGCGGTCATCTGCAGCAAGTGCGCGCCGTCGTCGTACCACGGCGCGGGCGGGCCCAGCTCGAGCATGAAGGGGTGGAACAGGCCGAGGATGATCTCCAGCATCTGCTGAAGGTCTTCCAGGCCGTAGTGATCATCGAACTGATCGGTCAGGGGTATGTGCGCAGGCACGGCGTCGACCTGTTCGCGGTCGTAGAGCGCGCGGACCAGATCAATCTGCGCGCGAGCCTGCTCGTCGGGCACCAGGGCCAGCATCCGTTGCACCATGAGATCAGGCTAAACCACGACGCCCCCCCCCTCTCACTCCCCCCGCTCTGGCGGGGGGAGGATTAGCTGTTAACTCCCCTCGCTCTGGCGGGGGGGAGGCTTAGCTATCTAAATCCCCCCCGCTCTGGCGGGGGGAGGATTAGCTGTTGGTGTTGATGGCGATCTTCTGCGGCTGGGGCTGTGCGCCCTTGGGCAGCGACAGTTCGAGCACGCCGTTGGCCAGGCGGGCCGAAATCTGTTCGGCGTCGAACGCGGGGTCGAGACGGAAGCTGCGGCTGAGGACGGTGCGGGCGACCTCGCGTCGGCGGTACTTGCGATCTGCGCCGTTGTCGGCGTCGGACTCGCTGTCAGTGGCGCGCTCGGCGCGGATGCGGAGTTGACCATCGTCGACGGTGACGGAGAGCTCGTCTTCGGAGAAGCCGGGCAGCCAGGCTTCGATGCCGATGCCGTCGTCGGTCTCGAAGACGTTGACCGGCAGCTGCTGGTTGGAGGCAGCCAGGCTCGGCGTGAGCGCGGAGCTGGCCGCGACGGTCCGGCGGCGCGGGCGGAAGAAGCGGTCGAAGTCGGCGAAGGGGTCACGGATCAGGAAGTTGCTCATGTTGGTGTCCTCTCTGAGCATTGTGGGGTCGGCTCTGTCTGATATCTCGTCCGACCGCCTGAGCAAACCTTATATCGGTACGCTCAGGTTAGCAAACAGCCATCATGTAACTCACCAGACATATTGGCGCAACACCTCGAATAGCTGATAGGATGACACTCAAGAAAGGCGGGCGCATGGCTTTGGACTTCTATCAAACCCTCGGCGTTCCGCGCGATGCCTCGCAGCGCGACATCACCGCTGCCTACCGCAAGTTGGCGCGTCAGTATCACCCCGACGTGACCGGCGGCGACGGAGAGGCGGAGCAGCGGTTCAAGCAGATCAACGCCGCGCACGACGTGCTCTCGGACGCCAAGAAACGCGAGGCCTACAACAGGTGGGGCGACCAATGGGAGCACGCCGATCAACTTGAGGACCTGCAGCGCCAACGAGGTGGCTTCGGCGGTTTCGGCGGCTTCGGTGGTGGATTCGGCGATCCATCTGGCAACGTCCAGTTCGACTTCTCCGGAATCGGCGGCGATCAGGGAGGGCTCGGCGATCTGGGTGATCTCTTCGGCGGCCTGTTCGGCGCCGATGGGTCGCGCGGCGGCGCTCGCAGACCCGCACGGGGACGCGATGTTGAGCATTCGGTCAACATCACGTTGCGCGAGGCGTTTCACGGGACCGCCCGCACCCTGCAACGCGGCGCGGGCGGGTCACGCCTCGAGGTCACCATCCCGCCCGGGATTGCCGATCGACAACGCCTGCGCTTCAGCGGGCAGGGTGAACGATCGGGCGGCAGCGACGGCGACCTCGTGCTGACCGTGCAGGTGGAGGACGATCCCGTCTTCCAGCGGCGCGGCGACGATCTGCTCGTGCCGGTTGACGTGCCGATCACGACGGCGGCGCTCGGCGGCGAGGCGGCGGTGCGATCGCTCGGCGGCAGCGGACGTCTGGCGCTGCGCATCCCGGCCGGTACGCAGAACGGGCGGGTCTTCCGACTGACCGATCAAGGCATGCCGCGCTTCAAGCGGGACGGCCGCGGCGATCTGTTGGCAGAGGTGCGGTTGCAGCTGCCCGAGCCGCTCTCCGACGAGCAGACCGCCTTGTTCCGACAGTTGCGCGACCTGGAAATCGAATCGCAAGGCGGTGAGGCATGAACGAGCGACCGGTCTACACGATTCGGATTGCCGCGCAGCTCGTCGGTGTCCATCAGCAGACGCTACGGACGTACGAGCGTGAAGGATTGCTGCAGCCGGCGCGGACAGCGGGCCGACAGCGGCTGTACAGCGAGAAGGACATCGAGCGCGTGCGGGTGATCCGACGGCTGATCGATGAGCTCGGCGTCAATCTGGCTGGGGCCGACATCATCCTGCGCCTGCGCCAGCAGATCGACGAGCTGGAACGCGAGAACCAGCGGCTGCGAGACGAGATCCAGCGGCTGCGCAACCAACAACTGCCGGCGGTTCGCCGGCCCACCTATCGACCACCAACGACTCCGAGGGAGGAACGACCATCATGATGCGGCGAGATCGATTCACCAATCAGGCCCAACAACTGCTGGAGGCGTCGCAGCAGCTGGTCCGCGAGAAGCGTCACGCGCAGTGGGACGTCGAGCACCTGCTCGCGTCGGTCGCGCGGGTCGAGGACGGGCTGGCCCACAACCTGTTGAACGCGCTGCACGTCGACCGCGCGCGGCTGCGCGCCGACGCCGACACGGCGATCGACGCGGCGCCGAAGCTGAGCTACGACGTGGTCCAGCTGACGGTCACCCCGCGGGTCGTGCAGCTGCTGGAGCGTGCCAACGTCGAGGCCGATCGGTTGAACGACGATTTCGTCGGGGTGGAACACATCCTGATCGCGCTGACTGGCGACAGCGGCGGGCCGGCAGCGCAGATCATCCGCTCGCATGGGATCACGACGGAGCGGTTGTACACAGCGCTGCAGCAGATTCGCGGATCGCGGCGGGTCGATGCGCCGGACGCGGAGTCCACCTACGACGCGCTCAACCGTTACGCGACGGACATCACGCGCCTCGCAGCCGAGGGCAAGCTCGACCCCGTGATCGGTCGCGACGTCGAGATTCGGCGGGTGCTGCAGATTCTCAATCGGCGGACGAAGAACAATCCGGCAATCATCGGCGAGGCGGGCGTGGGCAAGACCGCCATCGCAGAGGCGCTGGCTCAACGAATGGCGTCAGATGACGTACCAGACAATCTGCGCGGCAAGCGTCTGATGGCGCTGGACATGGGCGTGCTACTCGCCGGAGCAAAGTTTCGTGGCGAGTTTGAGGAGCGTCTGAAGTCGGTGATCGACGAGGTCCGTGAGTCCGAGGGACAGGTGATCCTGTTCATCGACGAGCTGCACACGGTCGTCGGCGCGGGCGCGGCGGAGGGTGCGATCGACGCCGCGAACATGCTCAAGCCGCCGCTGGCGCGGGGCGAGCTTCGCGTGGTCGGCGCGACCACGCTCGACGAGTATCGGCGCCACATCGAGAAGGACGCAGCACTCGAACGTCGTTTCGCGCCGGTCTACCTCGATGAGCCCTCGACGGAGGACGCGGTTGAGATTCTCTCCGCGCTCAAGGCTCGCTACGAGTCGCATCACGGCGTGGCAATCAGCGGCGACGCGGTTGAGGCGGCGGTGCGGCTCTCGCAGCGCTATCTGACCGAGCGCCGCCTGCCGGACAAGGCGATCGATCTGATCGATGAGGCTGCATCGCGGCTCGTGATCGACAACCAGTCGCCGCCGGCCCGCGTGGTTGAGCTGCGCCGGCGGGTTGACGAGCTGCGGCAGGAGCAGGAGTCGGCCGCGCAGCGCGAGGACTACGAGGACGCCGCGCGGATCAAGCAGGAGCTGCTCGCAATCCAGCAGGAGGCGCAGGCAAGCCGCGACCACTGGGACGCCGAACATACGGAGCGCAGCTCGGTGACGGAGCGAGACATCGCGGAGCTGATCGGCGAGATGACGGGCATACCGGTCAGCCGCATGCTGGACGACGACGACCAGCGCCTGCTGCGCATCGAGGCAGAGTTGCACGAGCGGGTGATCGGGCAGTCTGAGGCGGTCACGGTGGTCTCGGACGCGATCCGCCGCGCCCGCGCGGGGCTGAAGGATCCCACGCGCCCGATCGGGTCGTTCATATTCGTCGGCCCGACCGGCGTGGGCAAGACTGAGCTCGCCAAGGCGCTCGCTGAGTACCTGTTCGACAGCGAAGACGCGCTCGTGCGGCTCGATATGTCGGAGTACCAGGAACGACACACGATCAGCCGCATCGTGGGGGCGCCGCCGGGATACGTCGGCTACGACGACGGCGGCGGGCTGACCGAACTGGTGCGTCGCCGACCATTCCGCGTGGTGTTGCTGGACGAGATCGAGAAGGCGCACCCGGATGTCTTCAACCTGCTGCTGCAGGTGCTCGACGACGGTCGGATCACGGACGGTCAAGGCCGCACGGTGGACTTCCGCAACACGGTCGTGATCATGACCAGCAATCTGGGCACGTCGGCGCGGCTGGGCGGCGGACTGGGCTTCAACGCCAACCACGAGCAGCGTGCGCAGGACTCTGAGAGAGCGCTGCGGGAGTTCTTCCGACCCGAATTCCTGAACCGCGTGGACGAGATCGTCGTCTTCGATCCGCTGGCTGAGGACGAGCTCCTGGAGATCGTGGACTTGATCGCGGCCGAAGAGCGGCAGCGGCTGTCGGCGATGGGTCGCAGCATCAGCCTGACCGATGCAGCCCGCCGCCAACTGGCGCGCGACGGCTACGACCCGGCGTTCGGCGCTCGGCCGCTGCGCCGAGTCTTCCAGCGTCGGATCGAAAACCCGCTCAGCGGCCTGTTGCTGGGCGGCGAGTTTGGCGAAGGCGCGACGATCACCGTCGACTACCGAGACGGGGAGTATCACTTCGGCTCAGCGTCGGAAGCGTCGGCGGCGGAGCCAGCCGCGGCGACATCGTAGGCGCACTGTAGGCGCACTGTTCGTTCGTCGCTGGTACGCTCTGGGAAACGTGAAGCCATCTGGAGGCACTGTGACCACCCTGACTGCACCTGCGACGGAGACCTTGCTCTATGAAGAACGCGGGCACGTCGCAATCATCACCCTGAACCGTCCCGAGCGACTCAACGCGATCTCGAACGACATGCTCGAGGCGCTTTCGGCGCAGCTGATCGCCTGCCAGCGCGAGCCGGAGATCCGCGTGATCGTCCTCACCGGCGCGGGACGCGGCTTCTGCTCGGGGCTCGATCTCGTCGACCAGCAGCAGCGCATGTCGACCGGCGAGGGTCGGCCGGGCTACTCGCTGTTTGACCTGCGCGACGCGCCGCCGACCGTCCTGCAGCGGATGGACAAGCCGGTGATCTGCGCGCTGAACGGCGCAGCCGCCGGTTACGGCATGGACATGGCGCTGCTGGCCGACATCCGGATCGCGTCGGACCGGGCCAAGATGGGCGCCGTCTTCGCCAAGCGCGGCGTGCTGCCGGAGTCGGGCGGGACCTGGATTCTGCCGCGTCTGATGGGCTGGGCGAAGGCCGCCGAGGTCGCCTTCCGCGGTCAGGTGCTGGACGCGCAGGAGTCACTCGACGTGGGGCTGGTCAACGAGATCGTCCCGCACGACGAGCTGATGGATCGCACGATGGAGATGGCGAACGAGATCGCGGCCAACGCGCCGCTCTCGGTCCAGGCGACCAAGCGCATGATGCGCCTGGGCATGGACGAGCCGTTTGAGGCCGCGGTCGACCACATCTACCTGCAGCTGCTGCCGCTGTTCGGCTCGGACGACTTCAAAGAAGGCGTGCGCGCGTTCATGGAGAAGCGCGACCCCAACTTCCAGGGGCGCTAGCGAGAACGAACATGCCGCAACGACCGATTCCTGACAACGAAATTCAGCGCGTCTCCAGCTATCTGCTTGCGCAGGGCGAGAAGTACTCCTGGATCCAACTCTGGCCCCGAGTCGTCGACGGCCGCATTGACTTTCTCAACACGCTCAACCGCGTCTCGGCGGAACAGGCTGCCTGGAAGCCGGGTCCGGATGACTGGAGCATCGAAGAGGTCGCCCAGCACGTGCTGGATGGCTCCCGGCGCAATGCCGACATGATCCACCATCTCAGTTTCGGCCGCGACCCGAACCTGGGACCGCAAGGCATCGGCGCCATCGATCCGGCGCAACGCGCCGCCGACCTGGATTGGCCGGACCTGGTCGACGCCTTGATCGACGATTCACGCACCTTTGGCAACGTGATTGACGGTCTGCCCGAGCCACCGTCCTTCGAGCCACGACCCGCTCACCCCTTCTTCGGGCCGTTGCACTCGCGCGCCTGGTTCATCTTCCAGCGCGTCCACGATCTCGACCACGTGAATCAGGTCAACGAGATCAAGGAAACCGAGGGCTTCCCGGGGGCACCCTCACCCTAGCCCTCTCCCTCAAGGGACAGGGGACAGGAGGAAGAGGGAATGAGAGAGGCATCGACCATGCGCGTTGCGATTGGGATGCACCGCGACGGAATCAACGACTGGGATTCCGCCGTCCGCTACGCCCGCGAGGCAGAGCGGTTGGGCGTCTTCTCGTTCTGGTCGGCCGAGGCCTGGGGACACGACGGCATCACCCCGCTCGCCTACCTGGCCGGCAAGACCGAAACGATCAAGCTCGGCACCGGCATCATCCAGGGCGGCACACGATCTCCTGCACTGGTCGGCATGACCGCGATGAGCCTGCAATCGATGTCCGGCGGCAGATTCATGCTTGGACTGGGCACCTCGGGACCGCAGGTGGTCGAGGGCTGGCACGGCGTGCCCTTCGCCGGCGCGGTCTCCCGACTCAAGGAGACGGCAGAGATCGTGCGCATGGTCTGCAACGGTGAGCGCGTGGTCTACGAGGGCAAGCACTACACGCTGCCGCTACCCGGCGGCGAAGGCAAAGCTCTGCGCTCGGGCGCGCCGCCGATTGCGCCACCACCGATCTATCTCGCCTCGCTCGGACCGCAAAGCCTACGCATGTGCGGTGCGATCGGCGATGGCTGGCTCGGAACCTCCTTCATCCCCGAGACCGCCGACGTCTTCTTCGACGACATCCGCGCCGGCGCCGAGTCGGTCGGACGCAGCATGGATGAGATCGACCTCGAAGCCGCCGTCGGAATCGAGTTCACTGACGATATCGAAGAGGCCGCCAAGCGGCACGCCCGCGGCATGGCTTTCACGCTCGGTGCGATGGGATCGGCCAAGACCAACTTCTACAACGACGCCTTCTGCCGTCAGGGTTGGGACGACGTCGCCAAGGAAGTTCAGCGGCTCTGGGTCAACGGCGAACGCGATCTCGCCCGAGATCGCGTACCTGTGGAGCTGGCGTTCAAGGTCAACATGATCGGCTCAGACGCCGATGTGCTCGAGCGGCTGCGCGTCTACCGCGACGCGGGCGTCAACACGATCCGCGCCGGCATCGCCGGAGAAACCGTCAACGACCGGATCGCCAACCTCGAACGCTTCATGCACCTCGTCAATGAGGTCAACGAGGTCAACGCCGAGGACTAACCACCTCATAGCCCGCTTGGCCTTCCACGATCCGAATCCAGCTGTTCGCTGGCACGTCGGACAGCGTGTTGACGAGGCCACTGACGGGCCAACGCACGACGACATCCGCGCTCGAGGCTTCGCCCAGTCCGAAGTGGAGCGTGTCTTCGCTCTGGCCGAGGAAGTGGCTGCTCACGCCCATTTCGCGAATCTGCTCGGCCAGGTCTGCGCCGAACACGGAAACGCGTGCGCCGAGTCCCTGCCGATTGCTCTCAGTCCCCGTGAGCGACACCCGGAGCCACGCGCCGGCGTCGCGGGAATCGTTGCGGTAGAACAACGGCTGGGACGCATTGTTGACGACGAAGATGTCGAGATCGCCGTCGTTGTCGGCATCGAAGACCAGCAGCCCTTTGCCGTCCTCGATGTCATCCAGGCCGACTTCGATGCTTCGGCTGGAGAATCGGCCGGCCCCGTCGTTCTGCCAGAACCGGGTGGTGTCTGCGTCGAAGCCAGGCATCATTTCCATGCCGTTGGTCATGGTCAGGTCGAGGTCGCCGTCGTTGTCGGCGTCGAAGAAGGCGGCGCCCCAGCCCCAGGATCCGTTGCGGACGCCGGCGGCGTCTGTGGCGTCAGTGAATCTTCGATCTCCGTCATTGCGGAAGAGTCGGTTGCCGTCCTTGGTGCCTTCCGCCGCGCCGCCGGGGCTGCCTGAGCTGAAGGAGAACACCGATGTGACGAACCAATCCAGGTCGCCGTCCAGGTCGTAGTCGCCAAAGGTGGTGCCCATCGCGTTCTGCGCCGTGCCGACGCGTGCCTCGAGCGTGCCGTCGCTGAAGGTGCCGTCGCCGTTGTTCCAGAACAAGCGCGAGGTGCCGAAGTCGGACGCGACTGCGAGCTCGGGCCAGCCATCGCCGTCGAGATCGACGAACGTCGAGCCGAAGGCGAATGTGCCCACGGTCAGATCGGCCTGCGTCTGCGAGACGACGCCGTCCATCTGGACGCCGGCTGCGTCGGTGACATCTTCGAAGAATCCTGGCGCATCCACGCCGCGATTGCGCAGCAACCGCACGCCGGCGACGGCCTCGCCGACGAGCTGTGACGGCCGCCACTCGGTGACGTGCAGGTCGAGGAAGCCGTCGCGGTCGTAGTCGCCGAAGGATGCGGAGAAGCCGATCCGTCTGTCGCCGGTGTCGAGCGCGACGCCGCGTTCCACACCCTGCTCGGAGAACGATCCGTTGTCGTTGACAAACAGGTAGTGCCGCGTGTCGCCGACGGTGGTGATGAAGAGGTCGAGGTCGCCGTCGTTATCGATATCGCCCCAGGCCGCGCCGTTGGATGCGAGCTGCCACTGGTCCAGTCCAACATCTTCGGAGACATCCACGAAGGTGCCGTTGCCGGCGTTGCGGAAGAGCAGATCAGCGCCATCCAACCGCGTGACGATCAGGTCGACCGCGCCGTCGCCGTCGAAGTCGGCGGCCGCCGCGCCGCCGGTCATCCGCTCGGCGTCACAGAGCGTGCCCTGCTGCTCGGATTCGGTCGGGCGTGAGATGTTGTCGAACAAACAGGCACCGGGCGCATTCTTCTCATGCTGGACGTACATCAGACCCGAGCGCTCGGTGGCATCGACAAAGAACAGACCACCTGGTTCTATTGCGCGGACCGCTGCGCCGTCGGCCTCGGGGATGCGGTCGTCGCAGGCGGACGCAAATGCGGCGCAGAGCGTGAGTGCGGCGGCCAGCGAAATTATGCGTAAGGTGTGCATCGCGGATACTGACCGTAGGGCCGCGAGTGCGGTGTTCTGCTGCGCTGGTTGCACGTGCGGCTCGATTCGTCGGCGCGGGATCGCGCCGTTGGTCAGCGAAAGGGTAACGAACATGACTGTCACAGCCTCTGGCCAGACGACGACACAGACGATGACGCACGAGGGCTTGCCGCATGGCGGACCGCTGGCCGGCATCCGCGTGCTGGAGTTCTCGCAGATCATCGCCGGGCCGTTTGGCTGTCAGAACCTGGCCGATCTGGGCGCGGAGGTAATCAAGGTGGAGCCGCCCGAGGGAGAAGCCTGGCGGCAGTTCTCGCAGTTCATGCCTGGCGAGTCGAAGTGGTTTCAGTCGCTCAATCGAGGAAAGCGATCGCTCGTGCTCGCCCTGCGCGATCCTGAGGCGCAAGCAATCGTGCACCGCCTCATCCCTGAGATCGATGTGGTCGTGATCAACTATCGACCCGATGTCGCCGCGCGGCTGGGACTGGACTACGAGACGCTGCGCGCGATTCGCTCGGACCTGATTTATGTCGACAACACGGCGTTCGGCCGTCAGGGTCCGTGGGCACAGCGGCCGGGCTACGACATCGTCGCGCAGGCGGTCTCGGGACTGATGGCGCTCGACGGCAAGCTCGACGACAACGGCACCGCGCCCACGCCGGTCTCGTCGCCGGTGGCCGACTACGGCACAGGCATCGTCATCGCGCTCGGCGTCTGCGCGGCTCTCTACCATCGCGCGCTGACGGGTGAGGGTCAGATGGTCGAGACGACATTGCTGAACACGGCGTTGGCGATGCAGGGCAGCTCGGTGATGCAACTGGCCGCAGCGGACGAGATCCCGCTGGCGAAGATGGCGCGGATCGACGAGCTGCGCGCCGAAGGCGCTCCCTACGCCGAGCTACAGGAGACGTACAAGGATCGCGGCGCCCAGGGAGCGCTGAACATCTACTACCGCTGCTACGAGACGCTCGACGGGGCGGTCGCGATCGGTGCGCTGTCGGCGTCACTGTGGGCCAAAGTGCGGGCCGCGCTGGAGACCGACTTCCTCGGCTTCGCCGATCCCGATCTGGATGTCACCGATCCGGACCAGTTGGCGCGCGCCACGGCTCGAGTCCGCGAGGTCGAAGCGCATGTTCGGCAGTTCAGCACCGACCACTGGCTCGAACGCTTCGAGGCGCACGGCGTCCCCTCAGGGCCGATCCGCTTCCCGGAAGAACTGGCAGACGATCCGCAGATTGCAGCGAACCAGATGGTCGTCGACCTGGAGCACGATTTATCAGGTCCGCAGCGGCAGGTGGGGCCGTTGCTGAAGATGTCAGCGACTCCGCCGTCGCCGCAAGGTTCAGCGCCGCCGCTCGGTCGGGACACGGACGCCATCGTGTCCAGCGCGGGTTACAGCGACGATGAGTTGGCCGACCTGAGGTCGCGTGGGATCATCGCCTAGCGCTGCGTGTCCCCGTGTCGGAGCACGGGGACACGTGTCGGAGCACGGGGACACATGTCGGAGCACGGGCCCCGTGTCGGAGCACGGGGACACGGAGCCGTTCAGATGCCGAGGTCGTTACCATAGAGCAGGAAGCCTGGCATGACGGTACGCCGACTGGCTCAGGCAACCAGGGCGGGCGAGCGGACGCAGGTCGTATCGACGTCTACTCGCCCTGGCGCGGGGGCGGCTCATAAGCGCCTCCCGCGCTGCGCCCAAACCTATCAGCCATGCGGACTCTGCTGCGCACGAAGCCCGAGCGGGTCCCCGAGTGAATCGGGGATTGGGCCAACAGTCGTTCGCGAGCCCAGCCGCTACAGCACGCCCTCCCACGCGGCGACTTCTTCCCCTCGGAAGTTGTCCTCGACGCGGACTGACTCTCCGAGGACGACGGTTTGACGCGTCTCGGCGTCCCATTGGGGCCATGCGGGCATTTGCTCGGTGGCGGGATTGCCGGTCTTGGCGAAGGCGAGCCAGGTGTCCATCGTGAACTCGGCGAGCGCGTTGGCGGCGACGCCCTCGCCGGCGAACTCTGACGCGACGCCGTGCGTCCCGAAGACGAATGGGATGTCCAGCGCGTGGCAGGAGCCGAGCGCACCGTCGAGCATCGGCGACTTCCAGTCGAACAGGTAGCACCAGGTCTGGTCGCTCTGCTCGGACTGTGCATCGAGCAGTCGGACGGCCGGCACGCGGAACAGCTCATCGCCTGAGGCGGCCGTCTGAATTTCGTAGGGTGTGACCAGCTCGCCCCGCGCCTCGCGCGCCGCTCGGTAGATGTCGTAGAGCTTGCGGCCGTCACCGTGCAGGCCGTCCAACACGGCGACGGCGTCCTCCTCGTTGGGCGGCTCGGTCGGGACCATCGCCGCGAACAGCTTGCTCTCCTCGTCGAGACATCCGATCAGCGCTGCCACGCCCGCGGCCTGACCGGCGCGGACGGCGTCGATCGGCATCTCGGTCAGGAACTCGCCGTCGATGATTGGGCGGAAGGGCATCTCTGGCTGCTTGCCGCCCTCCATGGCCACGTAGAGCATCTGCTCTTCGAGCTTCGCTTGGGCGGCGATGATGTCCGAGACCTCAGCCGTTTGCAAGGCGTCTGCATCGGAGGGGTCGACGCCGAGCAGCTCGCAGAATTGCTCGCCATGCGTGACCGCCTGCGGATCGTCAATCCCGTGATGTCCAGCGCCCGACTGTGGAATCGCCTTGTGGAACAGTCCCTGGGCCTCGGGCGATCCCATCAGCGAGGACACTGACATACCACCAGCCGACTCGCCGAAGATGGTGATGTTGGACGGGTCGCCGCCGAAGTTGGCGATGTTGTCACGCACCCAGCGCAGCGCGGCGACCTGATCGCGCATTCCGAAGTTCGACTCCTCAAACGCGGGCAGGTGGAGGAATCCGAGCGCGCCGAGCCGGTAGTTGATCGTGACCACGACGACGTCGCCGCGCGCGGCGAGGGTTGCGCCGTCGTAGATGCGTTCGCTGCCCGAGCCGATTGTGAACGCCCCGCCGTGAATCCAGACCATCACCGGCCGCGCGGCGTCGTCCGTGTCGGGCGTCCAGACGTTCAGAAAGAGGCAGTCTTCGGACTGCTCTTGCGGCGCGGCGCCAACCATCGAGTCAAGCGCCTCGTTCGGGATCTGCGGCGAGATCGGACGGAACGATTCGCAATCGAGCACGTCGTCCCAGCCGGGATGCGGCTGAGCCACGCGAAAACGCAACGCTCCGATGGGCGGCGCGGCGTAGGGAATCCCGCGATACACGCTCAACCCGTTCTCGGACGCGCCGTGCACTCTGCCTGCTTCGGTGTGGACGATCGCTGCCATGGTTCGGCTCCTTTGGTGACCTGCTCAGCTATGGGCGCAGGCTACTCTGCACGTCGACAGATGCACAGGATGCACAGACGGCAGGAGCGATTCGATGACTGCGACCGTAGGCAACACCGGCATATCCGTTGACGCACTGCATCGGCTCGACCGTCACCTGCTCGAGCGCTACATCGAGCCAGAGAAGATCGCGGGCTGCCTGACGCTGATCGCGCGGCACGGCGAGATCGCGCATCTCTCGGCCATGGGGCAGATGGATCGCGAGCGCGGCAAACCGATGGCGGTCGACACGATCATGCGCTTCTACTCAATGACCAAGCCGATCACGTCGGTGGCGCTGATGCAGCTGCACGAACGCGGGATGTTCCAGCTGACCGATCCGGTGCACCGCTTTATCCCGCAGTGGCGTGATCTGCAGGTCATGGCGCGACCCGACGGGCCGGTCACCGACACCTGCCCGCCGGCGCGACCGATGTCGATGCGCGACGTGCTCTCGCATCAGAGCGGGCTGACCTATGGCTTCATGGAGGTCGCGGGCGCCGGGTTAGAGCGGGCGTACAACGACGCCGCGGTCTACTCGGCCGGGACGATGACGGGCCGCGACCTGCAATCGATGATCGACCGCCTGGCCGAGTTGCCGCTCAAGTTCTCGCCCGGCGACCACTGGAACTACGGCGTCTCGACGGATGTGTGCGGTTACCTGGTTCAGGCCATCTCAGGGCAACGCTTTGACGAGTATCTGCAGGAGCACATCTTCGATCCGCTGGGCATGGTGGACACGGGCTTCAACGTCCCAGCGGACAAGATCGAACGCTTCGCCGCCAACTATGAGCGCGGCCCCGACCGCCAGCTTCGCCTGCTCGACGACCCGGCGACGAGTCACTACGGCGAGCCGCAGACGTTCTTCTCGGGCGGCGGCGGCCTGGTCTCAACTGTGGAAGACTACCGCCGCTTCTGCCAGATGCTGCTTGACGGCGGCGAGCTCGACGGTGCCCGCATCCTCGGTCCCAAGACGATCGAGCTGATGACGCTCAACCATCTTCCCAACGGCGAGGACCTCTCGACTCGGGCGCTGGGCAGCTTCTCGGAGACGGCCAACGACGGGATCGGCTTCGGACTCGGCTTCGCCGTGCTGCAGGACATCGCGCGGACGCAGAACGTCGGATCGGTGGGCGAGTACTACTGGGGCGGAGCGGCGAGCACGATCTTCTGGATCGACCCGGTCGAAGACATGATCGTGATCTTTCTGACTCAGTTCATGCCGTCCGGCACGTTCAACTTCCGAGGTCAGATCAAGCAGATTCTGTATCCGGGTCTGATAGGTTAGCGAAGCATCAGCGGACGTCGCGCTGGCACGGACATGGGAGGTGCGGGGTGAGTGGGCTGAGATTCCGACTGCCGCGGATGGCAGCACTGACGGCCCTGACGGCGTTGTTGATCACCATCATCTGGGCGCTGCCCGAGGCTGCCGTCGCGACGGGGCAAGCGACACAGACCAATGCCAGTGTCACCTTTTCCGCTGGAGGCGGCCAACATCATTTTGTCGCTTTCTGGGTCAACCCGAGCGATCCCA
>JAJEBU010000109.1 GCA_022822375.1 Dehalococcoidia bacterium | reverse complement strand
ACCGTCTCCTCGGGCGGACCTGGATAGTGGGTCGGCGGGATCAGCTTGATGTCGACAGGCACGGCGGCTCCGTCCGATAAGTGCCCTTAGCGAGCCTAGGACGCCGCGCCGTACAGCTCGCCGAGCGCGATCGGTTGGGTGACCTGGAGAGCGTCGAGGCAGTACAGCCGGTAGCGCGTCTCGGCGTCGTCGGCCTGGGTGTACTCGTCGCGCTGCAACCGGAAGCCGCGCGCGTAGTGCACCGCCCGTGCCCGACCCATGAACGGGTAGAGCCAGGCCAGCGACGAGTTCGCGGCGGCGGCCGGGAAGCCGCGCACGATCTCATACATGCGCATCCCGCGCAGCGTCTGCGACATCGAGGCGAACAGCGCGCCGAACGCGCTGTCGAAGGGCGTGCCGTCAGACACCTGGGTCGAGGTCAGCGGCTCGAACGCCTCGGGCGAGAGCGCGATCGTGGTCGGCGGCCAGCCACGCGACGCGAGGGTCGACCGCAGCGACATGATATTCGTGATGAGCGAGGAGGCTGCGAGCTCGTTGTGGAACTCGGACGTCTGCTCACGGGCTGCGCGGGCGGCGTTGGTGTTCGCAGTGCCGCCCGAGTAGCTCCGGAAGCCGTGGTTGTTGGGCGACGTGCCGTTGCCCTGCGCGCACTGGTAGCTCGTGGCGTCCTGATACTCGTAGCTCAATGAGTCGACGGCGAACTGGATCGCGTCGGCGCTGAGCGATTCGGCCTGCCACTCGTCGTCGACGTAGACCATCGTCTGCGTGAGCGCGTCATCGTAGCGGGCAATCGTGCCAACAGCCTCGACGTTCCCGGTCCGGCCCGATGCCCCAATCTTCGCGCTCGCCCTGGTGTTGGCAGTCGCGGTACCGGCGCGCCAGCTCGGGCCGGCTGCCTCCATCATCGTCCAAGCCCGCGATTCGAACAGGTCGGAGAAGAACATTCCACTCCCGAACGCGATCGGCGTGCCGGGAATCATGGCCTGGGGCAGGCCGAGGCCCTGGTTGCCCGTCCCGATGTCGATTGCGGCGAATTGCTGGCCGCGCGCGTCGAGGAAGTTTTGGCGGCCCTCCCGGCGCGTCAGGAACTCAGTCAGATTGACGTCCTCAGCGTTGACCCTGAGTCCGCCCTCCCCGCCGGAGTGCAGCGCCTGAATTGCGCCCTCCCGGCTCATCATCCGCGCAAATGCTTCATCGAGCGTCGGACGGTCGGCCTGCATCTCCCTCGACGGCGCTGCCCGGTAGGGAACATCGGTCTCCGCGTACTCCCTACCGCGGCCGACTTCCGCGCCGTACGACCTGCCCTCGCGCAGGTCGGCGCGCGTGTTGGCAATCGCCTCGAGATCCTCGCGTACCTCCGTGTGGCGCGCCGTCAGCTCGCTGAACGCGGTACGGGCTTCGGCTGGCGTCTCGTAGTCGGACAGACCCTCGATCTCGTTCCACGGCGTGTCCTGCTCCCGCTGCTGCAGAATGCCCTCGATCTGGGTGTGCAGCTCTTCCTCGAGCGTGACGAGCCGGGCGGCGTTGCGGCCCCTAGTGGCGTTGCGACTGACGGGCATGGTCGGTTCCCTTCGGGCGTTCTCAGGCGTTGGTGGCAGCGTAGCGGGGGCGGCGGATCGCGCCGCGCATCAGGGCGGCCTCGGCTTGCGCCTCGGCCACTGAACAAGCAGTGGACTGATTGGAGTGTGCCGACGATGAGCTGACGGGTGGCGCGCAGGATGCGTCCTGGCAGGTCCCGCCCATGCTGCTGTAGAGCTCGATCCTCGTGTTGGGCGCGCCTCCCCTCTGGACAGCGGCGACGTGCACCACCTCCGCCCGATCGAGGGCGACGTCGACGCCGGCCATGCGCTCGGCCTCGGTCAGCTCGTCGCCCTCGCGGATTGACTGGTAGTCGAGCGACGCCGAGACCTCGCCCAGCCCGTAGGTCAGCTGGTGCGCCATGCGCGCGACCGTCTCGCGGACAGCGTCGGTTGCCGCGAACGTGCCGACCAGCGCCGCCTCGGATTCGGACGTCTCGATCCGCCCGGCGCCCATCGGGATCACGTCGAGGTCGGACCAGTGGCCAACCTGGAACGGCGCAGCCGCGCCGTTCGTGAATGCCGAGGGGTAGAGCAGGACGGTGTAGTCGCAGAAGGCACAGCGGGCGCGCGAGCCTTCCAGGTCATCCGGATCCACCCTGGCGAAGACGGCGCGAAAGTTGAGCTCGCCCGCGTCGTCCTCAGTCGACTCGAAGTTGGCAGGGAGCGTGACGATGTGGGTGGGCATCAGCGCGGGTCGTTCAATAATGCTGCTTATCGTGCATCGTAGCTCGAAACAGCTGATGTCACAGCAGCGTTCCCTGCATCATCTCCGCCTGCTGCTGCATCCACCACCGGTGGAACGGGTCGATCGAGCTGTACGCCTTCCGAGGCGCATCCACGTCCGACCACAGCCACGCGTCCGCAGCCATGTCGAGCATCGTCGTCGACCTCACGTGACCAGGCTCAGTGTGCAGCCGACCGCCCTCCTCTTTGTAGAGCAGGAACAGCTCCAGGATGTGCTCCTCGACCCAGCCGACGAGGTCGCGTCCGTGCGGGTCGTACTGCCCGAAGCTCCGACCAGCCCAGACGGGCAGCAGCTCGCAGACACCAGGCACGCAGCCTGGCAGCATCCAGTAGGTGATGTCGGGCGGGCCGCCATCATCGCTTCTTCCTCTCGTCCTGGGTGCGGGCATTCCGGATGCGTGCTTGTGTGCCACTGTTTCGTCCCAGACCGCGCGCCCTGCCGGAGCCGCGCTTCTTGCGCTGCTGGTTGTACCCGTTCTGGCCCTTGCCGTGCTTGTATCTCACCATCTCAGCGCCTCTGCATTCTGAGTTCAGTCATCAGGCTCTCCGTACCGTCTCGGGAAGTGGTGGTCGATCCAGCGGGGACACGTCCGCGCGACGCCGCTCTCAGCGAAGTGGTGATCAAACCCCGCGCCCAACGTCTCCTCGAACTCCCAGACAACCGTGTGGCAGATGCACACGTAGCCCAGCCGCCCTGATGGATACCGGGTGGCCCTGCGTCGCCATTGCCGCGCGATCCGCTGACCAGTTGTCTCGGTCATCGCCGCACCCATTCCAGCGCCGACGCGATCGCGTCCTCGCGGTGACGGAACAGCGGCCCATCCACGCTCCCGCGCCACGTCCACGTCGCGCCCAGCCTCATCACGTGCACCCGGCGTCCGTCACACGTCACGTAGGCGTTGCCGCGCAGGTCAGTGCCCGACGGATGGATGGTCGTCATCGCTTGGCCTTGGTGAACTTGATCTGAGCCGACAGCACCTCGCAGCCGTGCTCCTCCATGTTGTGGATCATCAGCTCGCGCACCGCGTGCCCTGCTGACGGCAAGCCGCGCAGCTCGGCACCGCAGCCGCAACGCGCCGCAATGCCGTCGGCGGTCAGCACCGTCCAGCCCTTGTGGTAGCCGTCCACCGGCGCTTGCCACAGCGCCCTCAGGCCTTCCCACTCACGCCACTTGCGATCCTCCTTCGCGCGGCGCGGAACACGGACAAAGCCGTTCTTGCCCCTGGTCATCTGAGCTCCTCAGTCTTCCAGTCGCGGGAATCCCGTCCTCCATCGCGTCCCTCCGCTTCCCTGATGGTGTCCTCAAGCTCAGCATGAAGTTCATGCCACTCAGGGATGTAGTGAATCGCCTCCCTGCAAGCGTCCAGCAAATCAGGCGCGGCGGCGATCAGGTCGGCATCCGCTTTCGTCAGTGATGCGCACACCACCAAGCCACCGCAGTCTTCAGGAATGCTCTCTTCGCGGACCATCCAATACGGCGAGTCTT
This sequence comes from Dehalococcoidia bacterium, assembly GCA_022822375.1. Taxonomy (GTDB): domain Bacteria; phylum Chloroflexota; class Dehalococcoidia; order Bin125; family Bin125; genus Bin125. Next base: position 101 of record JAJEBU010000109.1, on the reverse strand, counting down.
CACTCATCTGGTGAGCTACCCACGGTCCAGGGGTGTGGTCAGTCATCTGAGCTCCTCAGTCTTCGAGCCGCGGGAATCCAGTCCGCTGGCAGTTCGGATGG
>JAJEBU010000154.1 GCA_022822375.1 Dehalococcoidia bacterium | reverse complement strand
GCAACCTCGCCGTCGCCGAAGCCATGCTCGATGAGGGCATGGAGGGCGACGAGGACTCGATGATGGATGAAGACGGCGAGATGATGGACGAGGACTCCATGATGGACGAAGACGGTGACTCCATGATGGAAGACGACGAGTCCATGATGGACGAGGGCGACACTGGTTACCCGGCGACGGGTACCGGGGGTCTCGCGTCGGACGGCGGCGTCTCGGCGGGTCTGATTGGCCTGCTGATTGCGCTCGCCACTGTATCGGTGGCTGGTCTCGGACTGCGTCGGATTCGCAACCGCGCGTAAGCCCTTTCGCGCGGTCAGCGATGCCTGACCGTCACAGCCGAGAGTGCCCACGGAGGGGCGGGGACGCAAGTCCCCGCCCCTTCTGGCGTCTGGGCGGCTGCTTCGCGCAGGGACCCTCTCCCAGTCCCTGCTTCACGCAGGGACCCGCTCGGCTTCCCGCTTGGATCCTCGAGCAGGCCCCTGCATGAAGCAGGGGACGGGATCCTTCAGCAGGGGATGGGGAAGAGGGCAGGAGACCCGTTCGGTTCCCGCAGCACCGATGTCCCCAGCCCCCTTTCCCGTGTTGTCCCCCTGCTCCCTTTCCCGTGTCCCCGTGCTCCGACACGGGGACTCCCACGCCTAGCGAACGCTGCCGTCCCCGTGTCGGAGCACGGGGACACGATCGTTGTGCCGCGGGGACGCGATCGTTGTGCCGCGGGGACACGATCGTTGTGCCGCGGGGACACGATCGTTGTGCCGCAGGTACCCGCTTGGGGGCTCCGACTCGATCCGAGGGGTGCTGGCAGTACCTTGCGTGCAGACAACTGATTGTTGGAGGCGTATTGGGTGCTTAAGCTTGAAGACCTCAACCAGTCTGCCAGGATTCGCGGCGTCTTGCCTGATGGTCTGGCGACCGTCGTTAACGTCCAGTGGTTTGGTTCCGATGCGATTGAGCTGACCTTCAAGGATGCTTCGGGCCGGCCGGACAGCGTGCTCCTCTTCAGGGACGACGAGGCTCGCCTTGAAGTCGTTGCGGAGGGCCGACCGTGGAGCTTTGACGGCGACGGCGCGCTCTTTCGTCTCGTCTCGGAGGCGCAGCGCATTCGGCTGGCGCATCTCTTCGATCCGTTGTTGGCCGTTCACACCTCCGATATTGATCCGCTGCCGCACCAGATCACCGCGGTCTACGAGGCGATGCTGCCTCGACAACCGCTTCGATTCCTGTTGGCCGACGATCCTGGCGCCGGTAAGACGATCATGGCTGGCCTGCTGATCAAGGAACTGATCGCGCGCGGCGACCTCAAGCGGTGCCTGATCGTCTGTCCTGGCAACCTCGTCGAGCAGTGGCAGGACGAGCTATCGCGCAAGTTCCAGCTGCCGTTTGAGATTGCCACGAACGACAAGCTGGAGGCGGCTCGGACGGGGAATTGGTTCGCCGAGACGGACCTCGCGATTGCGCGGCTGGACAAGCTGGCGCGTGACGAAGATGTGCAGGCCAAGCTGCAGGCGCCGGACTGCCGCTGGGACCTCGTGGTCTGCGACGAGGCGCACAAGATGTCGGCCTCGTTCTTCGGCGGCGAGGTCAAGTACACGAAGCGCTATCAGCTTGGACAGATGCTCTCGCAACTGACGCGGCATTTCTTGCTGATGACGGCGACACCGCACAATGGCAAGGACACGGATTTCCAGCTCTTTCTTGCGTTGTTGGACGGCGATCGCTTCGAGGGGCGTTTCCGCGACGGTGTGCATCAGGTCGACGTCGAGGATTTGATGCGGCGGATGGTCAAGGAGAAGTTGCTCAAGTTCGATGGCCGTCCGCTGTTTCCGGAACGCATCGCTTACACCTTGCCCTTTGAACTCACGCCGCCGGAGGCCCGGCTCTACGCCGAAGTGACGGAGTACGTGCGGGAAGAGTTCAACCGAGCAGAACAGCTCAACAACGACAAACGCACCAACACCGTTGGATTTGCTCTGACGATTCTGCAGCGCCGGCTGGCGTCGTCGCCTGAGGCGATTCTGCAATCGCTGCGTCGTCGACGCGAACGGTTGGAGAGTCGACAGCGGGAAGTTGAGGTGATCAAGCGCGGGGTCGACTCGCTTGACCAGGCCATGAGCCTGCTGGATGACGACGATCTCGACGATCCAGATCAGTTTGACGAAGCACCGGAAGATGAAGTGGAAGAGATCAGCCGATCGATCCTCGATCAGGCCACCGCGTCGCGAACGATTGCAGAGCTGAAGGCGGAGATTGCCACGCTGCGACACCTGGAACGGCTCGCTGGCGTGGTCAAGCGCAGCGGTGATACGAAGTGGAAGGAACTGGCGTCGACGCTCACTGATCTGCTGGACCTGCGGTCATCCGTCGGCCAAGGCGTCGCCGAGGATGCGCCGCCGTTCGGTTCCGGTCCGATACCGCCGCCGAAGCCGTCTCGGAACCAGAAGATCGTGATCTTCACCGAGCACCGCGACACGCTCGACTATCTCTACGAGAACATCGCCAACCGCCTGCTCGGACGCAGCGAAGCGGTGGCGGTCATTCATGGCGGGCTCGGACGCGAGGAGCGGCAGCAGGCGCAGGAGCGCTTCCTGCACGACACCGACGTGCAGGTCTTGCTCGCGACCGATGCCGCCAGCGAAGGCATCAACCTGCAGCGCGCGCACCTAATGGTGAACTACGACCTGCCCTGGAATCCCAACCGAATCGAACAGCGCTTCGGACGGATCCACCGGATCAAGCAGACGGAAATCTGTTACCTCTTCAATCTCCTCGCCAACGAGACTCGAGAGGGCGATGTCTATCGCACGCTGCTGGAGAAGATCGAGCAAGCTCGTTCGGCGCTCGGCGGACAGGTCTTTGATGTGCTGGGCAAGCTGGACTTTGAGGGCCGACCACTTCGCCAACTGCTGATTGAGGCGATCCGGCACGGTGAGCAGCCGGAGGTTCGCGCCCGACTCAACACTGCCATTGAACATGCCATCGATCGGCCGCACCTCGAACAACTCATGGAGGACCAGGCGCTTGCGCCGGAGATCATGGACGCGAGCCGCGTTGCTACGGTGCGCGAGGACATGGAGCGGGCCGAAGCTCGGCGGCTGCAGCCCCACTACATCGAGGAGTTCTTCCGCGCGGCATTCGGACTGCTGGGCGGCAACATGCGGGAACGTGAGTCCCACCGCTACCAGATCACCAATGTGCCGGCGCCGATTCGTGACCGCGACCGCGTGATTGGGGTCGGCGAGCCGGTGCTCAGGCGCTACGAGCGTGTCGCCTTCGAGAAGGACCTGATCTCGCCGCCGGGCAAGCCGCTGGCGGCGTTCGTCTGCCCGGGACATCCGCTGCTTGACGCGACCCTCGACTTGACGCTCGAGCGCCACCGTGACCTGCTGCGGCGCGGCGCGATTCTCGTGGACGACCGCGACCACGGCACCGAGCCGCGCATCCTCTTCTACGCCGAGCATGCGATCCAGGATGCCAGCGTGCTCGCCTCGGGCGAGCGGCGCACCATCTCCAAGCGCATGCTCTACGTCGAACTCGATGCGGAGGGCAACACGCGGCACATGCAGTATGCGCCGTACCTCGACTACCGCCCGCTGCGCGGCGACGAGCCTGACGTGGAGACGTTCCTGGCCCGCGAGGAGTGCGGCTGGATTACTCGTGAACTCGAGCAGCGGGCGATGCAGCACCTGATTTCGGATGTGGCGCCGGAGCACCTGGCAGAGGTCAAGGGTCGGCGCGTCAGATGGATTGACAAGACGCGTGATGCGGTCAAGGATCGCCTGGTCAAGGAGATCAACCACTGGGACTACCGGGCTGCGCAGCTTCAGGAGCAGGAGGCGGCCGGCAAGGTCAATGCGCGGCTCAATGCGAGTGAGGCGCGCCGCCGCGCCGACGACCTGCAGGGGCGTCTGCGCAAGCGGCTGGAAGAGTTGGAACGCGAGTCCGAGATACGCGCCGCGCCGCCGGTCGTGATCGGCGGTCTGATGGTCGTGCCAGCGGGGATGATCGCCGCCATGACCGGCCAGGAGCCGCCCACTCCCGCGTCAACGACCGACACCCAGGCCGTCGCGGCGGAGGCTCGCAGGATCGTGATGGATGTGGAACGCCAGCTCGGCTTTGAGCCGGTCGACCGCGAGTTCGAGCGGCTGGGCTACGACGTTGAGAGCCGCGATCCGAAGGGAGCACAGAGCCTGCGCTTCATCGAGGTCAAGGGGCGCCGCGCCGACGCCGACACCGTGACCGTGACCAAGAACGAGATCCTGTTCTCGCTCAACAAGCCGGACCAGTTCATCCTCGCGCTGGTCGAGTTCCAACCCGACGGCGGCCACCAGGTCCGATACCTCCGCCAGCCGTTCCAGCGCCAGCCCGACTTCGGCGTGACGAGCGTCAACTACGACTTCACGGAGCTGCTGGATCGGGCCGAAGCGCCGAGCTGAGCTGGAGAAGAACCGGAAGCGCCTATCCCCCTCCCTCTGGAAGAGGGAGAGGGCCAGGCAAGTTCCCTCTCCCTCCGGGAGAGGGTCAGGGTGAGGGCCAGGCAAGTTCCCCCTCCCTCCGGGAGAGGGATAGGGTGAGGGCCAGGCGAGTTCCCTCTCCCTCCGGGAGAGGGATAGGGTGAGGGCCAGGCGAGTTCCCTCTCCCTCTGGGAGAGGGTTAGGGTGAGGGGGATCGGAAGGGCCAGAAATGGTGAGCCGCACCTCCCGCGCCAGACAACTCAGGCGTGATTCCACCGACGCTGAACGTGCGCTGTGGAGCATTCTGCGCAATCGGCAGCTGGGCGGATACAAGTTTCGCCGACAGGCTCCCATCGGTCCCTACTTCGTCGACTTTGTCTGCATGGATCGTAAGCTGATCATCGAAGTTGATGGCGGTCACCATGAAGATCAAGTGCTAGAGGATCACGTGCGGACTCGTGCTCTGCAATCGAAAGGCTTTCACGTCTTGAGAGTCTGGAACCACGACGTGTTGATGGCGCTGGAGTCGGTAGCGGACGCCATCGTGTTGGCATTGGAAGAGGGGCCCTCACCCTAGCCCTCTCCCTCGGGGAGAGGGGATCAGTGGGACATTCGACCTCTCCCTGACCCTCTCCCTCAGGGAGAGGGGATCTCACCCTTAGCCCTCTCCCTCAGGGAGAGGGGATTTCGGTGGGACATTCGACCTCACTCTCTTCTGCAGGTAGCTTGGAGGTGGCGGAGGACACATGACTGACCATCCCGTCGTGGCCAAGCGCAAGCTGATTGAGGTGGCGTTGCCGCTGGACGCGATCAATGCGGCGTCGGCGCGGGAGAAGTCGATCCGGCATGGGCATCCCTCGACGCTGCACCTGTGGTGGGCGCGTCGACCGTTGGCCGCCGCGCGAGCGGTGATCTTTGCGCAGATGGTGGACGATCCATCGGCCAATCCTGACCTCTTCCCGACGGAGGCCGCGCAGGAGAAGGAGCGGCAGCGGCTGTTTGGGATCATCGAGGAGCTGGTCAAGTGGGAGAACACGACCAACGAGACGGTGCTGCAGCAGGCGCGCGACGAAATCTGGCAGTCGTGGCGGCGGACGTGCGCGGCCAACGCCGACCATCCCCGCGCCGACGAGCTGTTTGACCGCCACAAGCTGCCCGCCTTCCACGATCCGTTCGCCGGCGGCGGATCGCTGCCGCTCGAGGCGCAGCGGCTGGGA
>JAJEBU010000158.1 GCA_022822375.1 Dehalococcoidia bacterium | reverse complement strand
CCAGAGGAAGCACCCGTCGATATCGACTCGTACGCGATAACGCCCCGGACCGGGCACCTGAGCGGTGTAGGTATCGTCTGAAGAGGACGCAGCAATCCACTCGTCCCCGTCCTCGCTGTTGAGGAGGACGTCGATTTGTCGATCGTCGCCGCGCAGTTTGATGACGTTTACACGTATCTCACTCTCGCAGGCGCCCTCGGGCAGTGTCAGGTCTAGAGACTTGGGGAGGCTCCTTGTGTCGAGGTCTCGGTACTGATCATCGTCCAAACCTCTTAGTGAGGGGCCGTCCTTGCCAAGTGCGAGCCAGCAGCCATCGTGCGAGAGCCAGATGCGTTGCATCGTCTCCGGAGTCACTTCGATTGAGAACGCCCCTGTCTCATCTACAATCGTCTGACGCTCAATACCGATCGCAAAGCCGTCGCGCATTGGTGTCGCCTGCAATCGATATCCAACAGCGGGCGTGCCGTCATGGAATCGAACGGTGCCTGTCAGCGGAATGTCGCCCCGCTCGTAGTCGTACAGCTCATCTGGTACAGGGAGCGTTGCGCGCCATGCTTCAAAGTGTCGATAGAACGCGGCAGGCGTGAGCCCGAATGCGCGCTCGAACGCCTCTTGCCAGGTAGACGGTTCGACCCAGTGCCGCTCCTTGCCGGTGATCTGTGGGTGGAAGAGTCGCAAGTACTCCATGTGCGCTTCAGGGCTGCTGATCTCCGCGAGTTGCTCGCTTGCGAGTGCGCCCAGGTGATACGCCCAAGTGTGATTGTGCTGCTCGATGCTCTCAAGCGTCACGGAGGTCCTGGCAATGCGATCGAGGCGGTTTTGGCGATCCTCTTGGGAAGGCCAATCCCTGACTTCGTCAGGCAACAGCCATTCGGCCCAGGTAGCGACTCCCTCTTCTATCCATGCCGTCGTAACTTTGGGTGCGTCGAAATGAGCTGCACCAAACTGATACTGGAAGACATGGAACCACTCATGCAGAAACGTTGTGATTCCCCAGGCGTCGCAGGACTCGGCCTGGCGTACGTCCCAAGGGCAAAGCGTGTAGTGCACACCCCAAGGGAAGACTGAGGTTTGGGATCGGTTGACCAGCTTGTTGCGCAGCCAGCCGGGCCCTTTACCCACATGCGGATGCGCCTCCGACGCCTCGTGTTCGAGTGCGGCTTCGACGGTGTAGAACATCAGCAGAGTCGTGTCCGCGAAGTCTGTCTCTACTGCAAACACGTCGGCGAAGAGGTCCAAGACGCGACGAGCGTCGGCGGTGAACCTCTTCTGTACATCCTGGGGCGGATCGCCAAGGAACACGATCTCCGGCATGATCCCGGTTGGTTGGAGCCAGAGTAGGTCGCGGTTGACTGTTACTTCCAGCGCGTCTCCGCGGCTGAGTGTTGGCAGATCGTCGACGCTGTTGTCGAATGGCACAGGCCATGTCTGCCCATCGACGCGGATGCTGACTAGCGATGTGCCGATGCCTCGCGCGACCTGGTCGAGCGGCCAGTCTTCGCGTCCCAACCAGCTCACCCAGTTGACCCCGCTGTAGAGCGTGACCGAGCCCTTGGCGGGCGTCAGCGGTCGCTCCCATTTGACCGAACGACGGCCGTCGATGCGGATCGTGACGGCCATGCCAGGTTCGATGGTCTCGAGATCGCCGCCGTCGTCCGCGGTGGCCGAGACGAAACTGCGTGAGATCGCGTCCCACGTGTAGATCAGGCTGGCTTGGGGAATCTGCTCGAAGATGTCGGCGACCGCAATCGGCTGGCCGACCCAGCCGACGTGGTTGTCGCCGGGCTGCAGCGTCTCGGTGCGTGTCTCTGGTGGTGTATCCGCGGCTTGCGTGATTGTGCTGACGGTCCCGAGCGCCGCCAGTAGAGCGACGACCGCCAGCATGGCGGCCAAGCGCTTCGAGATGTGGTCAATCAGGCATTGGGGGGGGGGGGGGGGGGCAACAACGGGGGTCCTATCCGCTCGGTCAGGCGCGGGTAGGCTACCTCAGCGTGCTCCGATCACTTGACAGAACGCTCGTCAGTCGGCGGCTTCGACGCTTCGTTCGCTGCTCCGAGCCGCGCGTTGGGCTTCGCGGTCGGCCTTTTCGAGGATGGCTTCCTTCATCCAGTTGTGCAGATGCACCGGGCGCGGCGTACCGGCCTTGAGACGGTCGATCTCGCCACCGTCGAACTTTAGCTCGATCTTCAAGTTCCTGGGCGCTTTCAAGGCGGGGTCGTACGGGATTTCTTCCATATCGTCTATGGGAGTGTCGATGTGAACGTGGTCATGATGCTCGGGCATTAGCGGCGCATCCTTCCTCCTGGTCGATGGTACCGAGTTTGTTCGCCTACGGTTGAGTTCCATCCCGTGATCACAAGAGAATGTCCAAACTCATCAGGGAGCGAGAGGATGAAGGTCAGCATGCGGCCGCCGTCGTCGGGCCCGACCATTTTCATTCGCTCAGGCTGGCGGTAATGGGAACCATCTTCGTTCGTCCGCGTCCGAGGCGGTTGCGGAAAGAACTTCGCTGGGCCCTCCCACACGTCTTCCGCATCGAAGAAAGCGAGGCCGTGACGCCAGAGATGATCATGGATGCCTTCGCTTGGCAGTAGTCCGCCGAATGGGATCTCTGGCATTTCGACTGCCGCCGAAGTAGCACACAGCCCCGCCTCGGCGGGGCTGTGTGAAGTCAGAGCCTGGAGAGAGGTGGGGACTAGTCGGCGGTGACGGCCTCTTCGAACTGGGCCGACTCGGTCGAGCCGCTGAGCGCGGTCGTGGCCGCGTCGCCGCCCGTGACCGTGAGCAACACCTCGTCGAAGTAGCTGGTGCCCGCTTCGCGCTGGTGCTTCGTGGCGGTGTAGCCGTTGGCCTCGGCCTCGAACTCACCTTCCTGCAACTCGACGTAGGCGGCCATGCCGCGGTCGCGGTAGCCGGAGGCGAGGTTGAAGGTGTGGTAGTTGATGCCGTGCCAGCCGGCCAGGGTGATGAACTGGAACTTGTAGCCCATCTCGGCCAGCTGTTCCTGGAAGTTCGCGATGGTCGCGTCGTCCAGGTGACGCTTCCAGTTGAACGACGGCGAGCAGTTGTAGGCAAGCATCTTGTTGGGGAACTCGGCCTTGAGCGCCTGAGCGAAGTCGCGCGCCTCACCGATGTCGGGCACCGAGGTCTCGCACCAGATCAGATCCGCGTGCGGCGCGAAGGCGAGGCCGCGAGCAATCGCGGAGTCGATCCCGCCGGTCACACCGAAGTAGCCTTCGGCCGTTCGCTCGCCGGTCGTGAACTCGCGGTCGCGCTCGTCGATGTCGGTGGTCATCAGCGTGGCCGAGAGGGCGTCGGTGCGAGCCATCAGGATGGTAGGCACGTCCATCACGTCGGCGGCGAGTCGGGCAGCCTGCAGCGTGCGCACGTGCTGGGCGGTCGGCACGAGCACCTTGCCGCCCATGTGTCCACACTTCTTCTCGGCTGCCAGCTGGTCTTCGTAGTGGACCCCGCCGGCGCCGGCCTCGATCATGTTGCGCATCAGCTCGAAGGCGTGGATCGGACCGCCGAAGCCAGCCTCAGCGTCGGCCACGATCGGCAGGTAGTAGTCAACGGCCTCGCGGCTCTCGAGTCGGTCGATCTGGTCGGCGCGCATGAGGGCGTTGTTGAGTCGCTTAACGAGCGACGGCACGCTGTTGACGGGATAGAGGGACTGGTCGGGGTAGGTGTGTCCGGAGGTGTTGGCGTCGGCCGCGACCTGCCAGCCGGAGACGTAGATGGCCTCGAGTCCGGCCTTGGCCATTTGCACCGCTTGCGCCCCGGTGACCGCGCCGAAGGTGCGCACGAACTCATTCTGCTGCATCTGCGTCCAGAGCCGCTCGGCGCCGTTGCGGGCGATTGCGGACTCGGGCAGCAGCGAGGGGCGCAGCTTCAGGACGTCGGCGGCCGTATAGTTGCGCTGGACGCCTTCCCAGCGCGGATTCGTCGCCCACTCGTGTTCGAGCGCGGCGGCGGCGCTGGCCGGTGGGTTGCCGGTCCCGTTCGTGCCGTTTGTCGTCATCAGGATTCCTCCGTGGCTTCGCGTGTCCGATCCGTGGCGTCGGATCACGTGTTGACGGCTGTCCCCAGCCGAAGTGCCCGTACTTGTTCCGCCTAGTCGAGATACTCGTAGGCGGGCAGGGTGAGGAACTCAGTGAACTCCTCGTTCAAAACCAGTTGGTCGAGAATCTCGACCGCATCGCCGAAGCGGGACTCGGACGCGCCGCCCAGAGCAGCGAGTTCGTCGTCGCGCAGTGACTCATAGAGCTGAGCGGTGATCGTGCGGCCGTCGTCGAGCGCGGCCGAGTGCTGAATCCACTGCCAAATCTGGCCCCGCGAGATTTCCGCCGTGGCCGCGTCTTCCATCAGGTTGTTGATCGCGGCCGCGCCGACGCCGTTGAGCCAGCTGTTGATGTACTGCAACGCGACCGAGATGTTGGCGCGCAGGCCAGTTTCGGACACCGAACCGCCTGACTCATCCAGCGAGACCAGCTCACCGGCGCTGACGGTGACGTCCTCACGCATCCGCTCGCGCTGGTTGCGCGCGCCGCCGAGGTTGGTCTCGAAGATCTCGCGGGCGACGTTGACCAGGTCAGGGTGCGCGACCCAGGTGCCGTCGAAGCCGTCGGTCGACTCGCGCTCTTTGTCGGCGCGGACGCCGGCGAGGGCGATCTCGTTGATTTCTGGGTCACGTCGCGAGGGAATGAATGCCGCCATGCCGCCCATCGCGTGGGCGCCACGCTTGTGGCAGGTACGGACGAGCAGCTCCGTGTAGGCGCGCATGAACGGCGTGGTCATCGTCACTTGGGCGCGGTCCGGCAGGGTGAAGGTTGGTTGCGACTTAAAGCGCTTGACGGCGGAGAAGATGTAATCCCAGCGGCCGGCATTGAGTCCGGCGGAGTGATCGCGCAGCTCGTAGAGGATTTCCTCCATCTCGAACGCTGCGGGCAAGGTTTCGATCAGCACGGTCGCGCGGATGCTGCCCTGCGGGAGGCCCAGCTCGTCCTGCGCCTGAATGAACGCGTCGTTCCACAGCCGCGCCTCGAGGTGCGACTCGAGCTTGGGCAGGTAGAAGTACGGACCGGTGCCGCGCGCGATCCGCTCCGCGGCGTTGTGGAACATGTACATGCCAAAGTCGAACAACGATGCCGAGATCGGCTCGCCGTCGACCAGCACATGCTTGTCGTCCAGATGCCAACCGCGCGGACGGATCAGCAGGGTCGCGATCTGGTCATTCAGCTCGCGCACGCTGCCGTCCGGGTTCTCAAAGGTGATCTCACGACGGACGGCGTCGCGACAGTTGATCTGGCCGTTGACGACATTGTCCCAGGTCGGTGCGAGCGAGTCCTCAAAGTCGGCCATGAACGCGTCAGCGCCGGAGTTCAGCGCGCCGATCATCATCTTGCGGTCGACCGGGCCGGTGATCTCGGCCCAGCGCTGCTGCAGGTCCTCGGGCGTCGGCGCGACCTGCCAGGAGCCGAAGCGGATCTCCTCGGTGTCTGACAGGAAGTCGGGCAGGGCGCCGCCGTCAAACTCAACCTGACGCTCGGCGCGCCGCTCGATCAGCGCCTGTCGACGGGCGTTGAAGGTGCGATGCAAGTTGGCGACGAAGGCCAGTGCGTCCGTCGTCAGAATCTCGTCGAAGCGTTCCTGGAGCGCGCCAACGACTTCGACGCCGTCGGGCATGGTGAGTTCTGTGGACTGGGTCATCGGATTGCTCGGTCTCCGCGCGCTGTCCGCGTCCGGCTCGGCTGAACGCGGCGCCTGTGTGAACGTTTGATTAAGGTAGAAATGCTGGTGGGCGCGTCAATAGTCACTGGGCAATACGATAGGAAACTTCAATATCAATACCAACTGAGTCGATAGTTCTCGACCCCGAAACGCAAGCGATCACGGCCTGTTGCGGCCCCAGTTCGACCGCCGATATTCGGCTTGCCGACCGAGTAACCTGAGGCACAGCACCAGGAGGATCAGCGCAGCCGCCAACCTGCGCTGAGCAGCGCAAGAGCGCGTGAAGGAGATCGAGATGGCCACCAGTTTCGACGAGCAGACCCGCACCAAGGTTGGTCGCTTCAACGTCTCCGGCATCAACCACCTCGCGCTGGTCTGCCGTGACATGCAGCGCACCGTTGACTTCTACGAGGGCGTGATGGGTTTCCCGCTGGTCAAGACCATCGAGTTGCCCAACGGCGGCGGTCAGCATTTCTTCTTTGACATCGGCAACGGCGACTGTCTCGCGTTCTTCAACTTCCCCGACGCGCCCGACGCCGTGCCTGGCATCGCCTCTCCCGATCCGCAGACATTCTTCGACCCCAGCGCCGAGCTGACAACCGCGGTCGCGTCGATGAACCACGTCGCGTTCAACGTCGACGCTGATGAGATCGAAGAGATGCGCGAGCGGCTGATCGCGGCCGGCGTCCGCTGCACACCGATCCTCAACCACGACGATTCCCCGCGCGGCATCGCCCGCGACAACCACGAGGGAGTCTTCGTGCGATCGGTGTACTTCTACGACCCCGACGGGATCATGCTGGAGTTCGCTGCCTGGACCCGTTCGCTGGACGCGAACGACGTCCGCCACGAGCCAGATGCGGCAACATCGGCCGTGGCCGTGCTTGCCGACTAGCTCTCCTCTGTAACCAACTACGCGCCCAGGCCGTTCCAACGGAACAGAAATCCTGGGGTGCCGCGCGGTGATCACACTTCTCGTGTCGCCCGATGCAGATGCACTGGACGGCGGGAACAAGTTGCCTTCCAGATTCGTATCGTCTGTGAACCGACTGCTGGCGAGCGTTTCGTCGAGCGGGTTGGGCCTTCTGAAAGGGGGCACGCATGGACACCACGAACCGAACGAACCGACGAGTCTGCCGGCGGACCGACCACACGCCGCAGCAGTGCGCCGAGCTGAACGATCTGTTCGCCGCGAAGGCCGACGCCTGGACGGACATGCTGCCCGACTTCGACGTGTCGGAGGTGCGCGCGCCGTCCAAGGACACCGCCGCCCTCTGGCGCAAGCGGATGAAGCACTCCGCTCGCCCGGCCGTCCGCAGCGGCGCCGACGGGGTCCGCTGGGATTGGCTGGACGACATCCCGGCTGAACTGGCCATCGACGCGACGGACCGTTGCAGCGCAGACGGCAGATCCGCGCCCAAGCGCCGCAAGCCCAAGCGCACCGGCGAGCACTCCGACGAGGCTGACGCCGTGCGACGCTACTTCCAGGACATCAGCCGCTGGGAATTGCTCGACCGCGAGGACGAGCAGCGGCTCGGCGTGCAGATCGAACAGGCCCGCTGGATCGACGAGGTCGAGCGCCTCCTGCGCGAGCAGAGCGGCCCGCGCGGCCCACGCGGTCTGGAGCCGAGCCCGACCCTGGTCTGGGTCAAGCTGCTCGAGCAGCTGCACACGCTGCGGCCGCTCGTCGAGATCGCGGCCCACTACCAATACCGTCACCACCTCGATCTGAGCGAGGTGGTTCGCGAACCGCGCTTCCGCGACGCCGTCGACGGCGAAGCGGCCAACGGCCAGGCCGACACGCATCTGATCGATCAGATTGCCGCCGGCTGGGACGCGGACAGCGAACGCGTCCGTGACCTGCTCATCGGCCTGTCGATCCTGACCACGCTGGTTGACAGTCGGCTCTACCGGCTGTCCGCCGAGACGTTGGGACAGGATCCGCTCGTTGACGGCGTCCCGGCTGATGGCGCAGAACGGATCGCAGCGGACGCGAAGCTCGTCCGCCGCATCGAGCGGCGCCTGATCGCTGCGAAGTGGGACGGTTACGACGCCGAGACGACGCTCTACAACTCCAACTTGCGGCTCGTCGTGTCGGTCGTCAAGAAGTACCAGAACCGCGGCTTGCACATGCTCGATCTGATCCAGGAAGGCAACGTGGGACTGATGCGCGCGGTGGAGAAGTTCGACTACCGACAGGGAAACAAGTTCTCGACCTATGCCACGTGGTGGATTCGGCAGGCCGTGACGCGGGGCGTGTCGGAGTACGGCCAGTTGATCCGAATCCCGGTTCACACGGCCGAGATGATCAACAAGTTCAAGCTGGCCGAGCGCCGTCTGGAACAGCAGGGCATCGGCGAAGTGTCGGACTCGGCGATCGCCCTGGTGCTTGAGATCGATGAGCCCCGGGTCAGACAGTTGCGGCGCTTTGCGCTGACGCCGGCCTCCCTGGACAAGAACATCTCGAACGAGGACGACGAGTCGAGCCTGGAGCAGTTCATCACTGATCCCGACGCGCTGACGCCGGAGCAGGAGGTCATGTCGGACGAGAACCGGCAACTCGTGTACGACGCGCTCGCCCGGCTCGACCCGCGCGAGGAACAGGTGATGCGCAGCCGCTACGGCCTCAACGACGGCGGTATGACCCGCACGCTGCAGGAGGTGGGCGATCAGTTCGGCCTGACGCGCGAGCGGATTCGCCAGCTGCAAGCCAAGGCGATGCGCGAGCTGCGGCGCGACCCGACGTTGAAGGACGCCAACGAGCGCTAAGCTGCAAGCGGAGCGGGCGGGGGTAGCTCAGGGGTAGAGCTCCTGCCTTCCAAGCAGGTGGCCGCGGGTTCGAATCCCGTCCCCCGCTCCACGCTTGCACGCTGCACGGTGTGAGGCTTGGATGCCTCGGACGCCTACTGCAGCGGCAACAGAATCTCCGTGTGCCACTTCGATGCATCCGGCTCCGCCTGCGGATCGGTGATGTAGCGCTCCGTCGGGCCGCCGGCGGGCGCGCGACCAATCTCCTGCACGTACGCCCAGACTGCCTCATGCGTTGTCGCCAGCTGATCGTACGGGCCAATGTGGTCGGCCTTGATCGCCTCGCATGCCGGCAGCTCCAGCAACTCGAGCGGCGGCGAGACCGCGACGCCTTCACCGATCTCGATCCCGCCCGACAGCTCCATCTGATTCGCGTCCATCGTGTGATAGACCGCGATCACATGGCCCATTTCCGACTGGGCGACGCCCTGCTCGAGCAGCGCGGCATGGACGGCGGGGAAGATGCGCGCGAACTCGGCGGGTAGCTCCGCAGTCGAGGCGGATGTATGTATGACCGCCATCCGCCGGGCCGGCAGTTGAACAATCTCTGGCATGGGCTCGTTCCTCTCTGACGGTGGGCTCGACCGATGCTACGCCAATGGCAGCCAGATCTCCGTGTGCCACTTCGATTGGTCAGGTTCGTCCTCGGGCACCGTCAAGTAACGCTCGATGACCTGACCTGTCGGCGTGCGGCCTGCCTCGGCCAGGGCCGCTTCCAGCTGCGCCTGCGTGACTCGAAAATCGTCGAAGACGTACGGGCCCCAGTGATCAACCTTGCCCGCGTCGCCGCCGCCCAGCTGGAGGCTCGCCAATGGATCGCGCGGCGTGAAATCGTCCGGCACCTCGACGCCGGCCGAGAGCACCAGCTCTGCCTCCCCGATTTGGTGGTAGACGGCGACCACTGCGCCGAGTTCGGGCGGTCCCTGCTCCTGCAGCGCCTGCCAGACGGCTGGGTAGAGTTCGGCGAACGCCCCGATCAGCTCAGGCCGAGTCGTGACAGCGTGAAACACGGCGGCTTGGCGCCGGGCCAGATGCGAGATCAGCGGCATTGAATCACTCGTAGCTCCGTCACGATCAGATCAACGCGCTGGTCATGCGCCGCTTGAGGCAGGGAATCTGCGATCTGGCACTCAAACGCTAACGCGACTCGAGCCCCGTCGTGCGAGCTCAATAGGCGGTCGTAGTATCCACCGCCGATCCCCAGCCGCGAGCCGTCCAGGCAGAACCCAACGCCGGGCACGATGATCACGTCTGACATCGCCGTCTCTGCCGGACGCGCCAACTGCGGATCAGGTTCTCGAACACCGAATGCACCATCGGACAACTGCGACAGCGACGTCACGTCGTGGTGATCGAGCTGTCCGTGCGGCCGAATGCGAGGGCAGACAACCGACTTGCGCTCGTCCAGCGCGCGTTCAATCAACCGTGAGGTTCGCACCTCACCGGGCAGCGATCCGACGTAGGTGTGGATGGACGAGGCGTTTCGCCAGAGCGCTCCTCCGGTCAATCGGGACATCGCCGCGGTCGACCAACCGTCGACCAACTCCTCGGGCAGCGACGCGAGCATCTCGCGCAGACGACGTCGCAGAGCAGCCTTGCCGGTCGTGTCCGCCACTAGGGCATTCCCGCGCCGCCGACCTCGACGTCGAACGCTCGAATCCGGCCCAGGCGCGGGTCGCCTGGCTGCGGATTCGATGTCGGAGCCTCCAGGGAGAACAGCGTCTTGCGCTCGGCGCCGCCCAGCATGCAGGCGTACACGCCCATTTCGGAGACGGGGATTCGCTCCAGCACCTCGCCGCCCGCGGCGACGCGCACCAGCGCACCGGGGTTGGTCGGCACCGCGACCCAGATCGCGCCTTCGGCATCGAGACAGATGCCGTCCGGCGGGAACCCGAGATCGGCCCAGACACGCTGGTTGGAGAGCGTCGCGTCGGACTCGATGTCAAACGCCGTCAGCCGCTGGCCCCAACTCTCGCCGACAATCAGCGTCTTGCCGTCTGGAGTAATGACCGTACCGTTCGGAAACTGCAGACCATCTGCGACGACGGAGGCGTCGCCGTCGGGCCTGACCAGCACCAGGTTGGTGGCCTTCGGCGAGTCGCCGGCCGTCAGGTCGAAGCCAAAGTTGCCGATGTATGAGTTGCCCTCCGCGTCGGTCACCATGTCGTTGCAGTGGAAGGGCGCGAGCGTCGACAGGTCAGCCACGTCCCACAGACCGTCAGGGTCCAGGCGCAGCAGCTTGCGGTCCAGCATCGAGACGATCAGCAGCCGTCCGTCGGGCAGGAAGCCCAGTCCCGATGGTTGATGTGGTACCTCGACGATCGTCTCCCGCTCGCCATCGGGCGTCACCGCGACGACCTCATGCGCATGCATGTCCGAGAACCACAACCGTCCTTCAAACCATCGCGGGCCCTCGGGGAAGACCAGCCCATCCAGAATCAACCGAGCTTCACGATTCATCACCGCTCCGCTCTCACTAGTCAGCTTCCTGCAACTCGTGGGCATCAATCTCCGTAGCGCGACGGTCGGCCTCAGCGAGTGCGGCCTCCTTGATGAACCGAGTGATCCCAAGCGGACCTCGTGGCAGGCCGTCATAGATCCGATCAATCTCTTGACGATTGAAGCTCACCTCGATGGTGAAGCGACCTGGCCCCTTCCTGGAATGGTCAACGGGAAGCTCACGCGCCTCCTCAATAGAAGGGTTCATCGAGTGCCACTCATCACCCTGGTCAGTCGGTGGTTCGCTCATCGGACCCGCATCCTTCCTCCAGGCTGATGGTAACGGGATTGTTCACCGGGTGTTGACGCCCAACCGGTTACCACGTGCGCCACCTCGTCCTGTCCCGGCAATGTCAAGATCACAGTCAGCAAGAGTCCCCTTCGATCGGGGCCAATCATGATCGTGCGTGCTGGACGCGTACGCAGTTCTCCCGACGCAACGACCATTGAGGATTCCCCTTGAGCGAAGTACTACGCCGGCCCCTCCCACACAGAGACCGCGTCACGAAAGATGAGCCCGTGCTTCCACAGATGCTCATCAGTCGCATCGTTTCCCGTGATGCCGCCGTAGGGAATCTCTGGCATCGAAGCTCACCTCAGCCGCCGGGATACACATCCAACAGCTCGAAGCGAGGGCCGTCTTTGCAGCAGAGCTTGACGCCGCGTTTGGTGAAGACGGCGCAGCCGTAGCAAAGGCCGGTGCCGCATGCCATTTCCGTCTCCATCAGGATCTGGACGGAGCGGTTCAGGCCGTCGCGACGGACGATGGGCGACATGGCTCGAAACATCGGCACCGGGCCGCATGCGAACGACTGGTCGGCCCAGCTGAGATACTCGGCGAAGAGGTCGGTGACGAAGCCCTGCCGTCCCATCGAACCGTCTTCGGTCGCGACCTGGTACTCCACCTGCGGCGGCAACAGCTCGGCGGGATAGACGCCGTCGGCAGAGCGCGCGCCGAAGCAGAGCACGATGGACGGCGCACGGCCGCCGTGCTCTGCTTGCGCGTCAGCGAGCGCCACCAGGGGCGCGATGCCAACGCCGCCGCCCACGAGCAGCAGGTTCGACGCCGTCCGCCGCACGTCGAAGCCCTTGCCCAGCGGACCGAGCATGTCGACGCCGTCGCCGGGACGCATCGACGCCATTCGCTCCGTGACGCGGCCGATGACGCTGTAGAGCAATGCGAACTGCCGATCAGAACTGGCCGCGCTCGCGTAGCGGAAGCGGTAGTAGGAGAACGCGCGCGGCAGCAGCGGATCGCTCGATCCGCGCTCTGCGCCAGGGTCGACCATCACGAACTGTCCCGGCGCGGCGTGCTGCGCCAGCGCGGGCGCGTCGTACCAGGTCACGAACGTGCCGGGGTAGATTTCCTCAGTCTCGACCAGCTCGGCGCGAGCGCGTCGCATGCGGCTAGACCAGACCGGCCTTGTAGTCGGGCAGCGGTGCGATGTTGTAGTCGGCTCCGCCCTCGAGCATTGCCGCAACGGCGTGGTGCGCCGTGTCAATCGACGTGAAGCAGGGAATCCGCTGCTCTGCCGCCGCTCGGCGGATGTGGAACCCGTCGCGGATGTTGCTGCTGATCTGCTCCGGGGTGTTGATCACCATGTCAATCTGACCCGAGCGAATCAGGTCGATCACGTCCGGGTCGCCGCCGACCTCGCGCTTCGGCGCTTCCTCGACGTCGAAGCCCAGGCCGCGAATCAGGTTTGCGGTGCCGATAGTGGCGTACAGCCCGTAGCCGGCCTCGCCCAGCTCGCGAATCAGAGACATGGCGGCGGGCTTGTCCTGGTCGGCGATGCTGAGCAGCGCACGGCCGCTCGGCGGCACGGCCATGCCGGCGGCCAGCAACGCCTTGTTCAGCGCGCGGTCGTAGTCCACGTCGACGCCCATCACCTCGCCGGTCGACTTCATCTCAGGACCCAGGTGGGTGTCCACTCCGGACAGCTTCGACATCGAGAACACCGGCGCCTTGACCGCCACCAGCGGCGTCGACGGCCACAGCCCTGACGGATAGCCCTGTTCTGCGAGCGACTCGCCGAGCATCGCGCGGACGGCAAGCTCAACCATCGGCACGCCGGTCACCTTGCTCAGGAAGGGCACGGTGCGGCTGGCGCGCGGGTTGACCTCCAACACGTAGACGTCACCGTCCTGGCCCTCCGCCTCGCGCATGATCACGTACTGGATGTTCATCAATCCCGCGACACCGAGCCCGACTCCAATCTCGCGCGTGTACTGGATCAGCTTCTCGACCTCACCGGGCAGCAGGTTCGGGGCTGGATAGACCGCCATCGAGTCGCCCGAGTGGACGCCGGCCCGCTCGATGTGCTCCATGATGCCGGGAATCAGCACCGCTTGGTCGCCTGGTCCGCCGCAGATGGCGTCGACCTCGACCTCAACGCCGGCCAGATACTTATCAATCAAGATTGGGCGTCCCGGCGCTGCCGCCTGCGCTTGTGTCACATATCGCGCCAGATCACCAACGCCCTGGACGATTTCCATGGCCCGCCCGCCCAGCACGTAGGACGGCCGCACGAGTACGGGATAGCCGATTGCGTCAGCGGCGAGCACCGCCTCGTCGACGCTCTGCACCGCGGTGCCGGGCGGCTGGGGGATGCCGAGGTCGGCCAGGAACCGCTCGAAGCGGCGGCGATCCTCCGCCAGATCGATCACGTCGGCGGATGATCCGAGGATCGGCCGCGCCGCGGTCGTCAGCGGACCGGCCAGGTTGATCGCCGTCTGTCCGCCGAACTGGAGAATCGACGCGACTGCTCCACCGTTGTGATCGCCGTTCAGCGAACCATCCTCATTCTGCAAGATGTCGCGCACCGCCTCTTCGTCGAGCGGTTCAAAGTACAGGCGGTCGGAGGTGTCGAAGTCGGTGGAGACGGTTTCGGGGTTGGAGTTGGCCATGACGGCGCCCCAGCCGGCCGCGCGCAACGCCTGGGCCGCCTTGACCGACGCGTAATCAAACTCGATGCCTTGTCCGATTCGAATCGGCCCTGATCCGACCACCAGCGCGCGGTTGCCGCCCTCAGGCGCGGCCTCGTTCTCGTCCTCATAGGTGGAGTAGAAGTACGGCGTCACGGCGTCAAACTCGGCGGCGCAGGTATCGACCATCTTGTAGACGGGCTTGATGCCCCAGGCGAGCCGCTGTTCGCGCACCCGCTCGTCGACCGAGCCGGCGAGGTTGGCGATCTGCTCGTCGGCGAAGCCCATTCGTTTGGCGGCGCGCATCAGCGCTGGCGTCAGCGGCTCGGCGAGCAGACGCCGCTCCATGCTGACCATGGTCTCGATCCGGTCCAGAAACCAGGGGTCCACGCCGGTGCGCCGGGCAATCTCATCTAGCGCTGTCCCCGAACGCACGGCGGAGAACAGGTGCCAGAGTCGGACATCGGTCGGCGTCTCGGCGGCCAGCGTGGCGTCCGACTCGGCCGCGGCATCCTCCCAGAGCATCGACTTGCCGCCCACTTCGAGCGAGCGAATGGCCTTCTGGAGGGCGGCCTCAAAGGTGCGGTCGATCGCCATCACCTCGCCGGTCGCCTTCATCTGCGTGCCCAGCACGCGGTCGCCGGCCTCAAACTTGTCAAAGGGCCAGCGCGGAATCTTGACCACGCAGTAATCCAGCGCCGGCTCAAAGGCGGCCTGGGTGCGTCCCGTGACCTGGTTGGGGATCTCGTCGAGCCGCTTGCCCGCGGCGATCTTGGCCGCAACCCGCGCGATCGGATAGCCCGTCGCCTTGGACGCCAGCGCCGACGATCGGCTGACGCGTGGATTGACCTCGATCACGTAGTAGGGCAGGTCCGCGTCGTGCGGATCGGGAACGCCACCGCCAGGTGGCATCGATTCGGCAGGCCAGCTGGTCACGTCCTGACGGGGGGCGAGCGCCAGCTGCACGTTGCATCCCCCCTCGATCCCCAGCGAACGGATGATGTTCAGCGACGCCGAGCGCAGCATGTGATAGTCGTTGTCCGACAGCGTCTGCGACGGCGCGACCACAATCGAGTCGCCCGTGTGGACGCCCATCGGGTCGAGATTCTCCATGTTGCAGATCGTGATGCAGGTGTCGGCGGCGTCGCGCATCACCTCGTACTCGACCTCTTTCCAGCCGAGCAGCGAGCGTTCAATCAGAATCTGTGTGATCGGCGAGGCGTCCAGACCCGTCTGCACGACTCGTTCGAACTCGTCCATGGTGCGGACGAATCCGCCGCCGGTTCCGCCCAACGTGTAGGCGGGCCGGATCGCGACGGGCAGGCCGATCGCTGCCAGCGCCTCGCGAGCCTCGGCGAGCGAGTGCACCACGGCCGACGGCGGGGTCGGCTCTCCGATCTCGCGCATCGCATCGCGGAACAGGGCGCGATCCTCCGCGCGGCGGATGGACTCAATCGGCGTGCCCATCAATCTGACGCCGAACTCATCCAGAATGCCGGCCTCGTGCAACTCCACCGCGAGATTCAGGCCGACCTGTCCGCCCAGGGTGGGCAGCAATCCTTCGGGCCGCTCGCGTTCGATGATGCGGCGCAGCACGGGTACGGTCAGCGGCTCGATGTAGACCTGATCGGCCACGCCTTCGTCGGTCATGATCGTGGCAGGGTTGGAGTTGACGAGGATCGATCGCACGCCCTCTTCGGTCATCGCCTTGCAGGCCTGCGTGCCTGCGTAGTCGAACTCGGCCGCCTGACCGATCACGATCGGTCCGCTGCCAATGATCAGGACGGATTCCGGCTGTTGCTCGCTCACTCATGCCTCCACTTCAGCGCACATCGTCATCGTCGGATGGGCCGCTAGAGCGGCAGTTCGAATCGGGAATCGGGGTTGATCAGCGGAGCGAGCGCTCCGATCGAGCTGAGGAAGGCGAGCGCGGCCTCGTTGTTGTCGGGCAGCGATCCGACGATGCGGCTGAAGCGCTGCTCCCGCGCGTGGGCGAGCAGATGCTCGGCCAAGACGCGCCCAATCCCACGACGCCGCCATTCGGAACGCAGCCAGACGCCGAGCGTGGCCGTGTCGGGCACGCGCGTGTCGTAGTCGAGCGAGCCGAACCCGATCAATGCGCCGCCCTCGATCGCGACGTAGATCGCGCCGCTGTTTCCCAGCCGGCGACGCCACATCAGCACTTCGTCGCTGTCCCAGGGACGGTCGAACACGACTGGATTGGGGCCTTCCACCACATCGCGGATGACAGCGGCAATCGCGAGTGCGTCGTCCGCGGTGGCCAGACGGTAGACCACATCAGACTCAGGCGCGGGCTTGTGGTGGGTCATCGGACTCTCCCTTTCGCCGATCCGTGAGGCGAGGCTTCGGCGATCAGATTTAGAAAGCGGTCGAAGAGGTGCCCGTTGTCCAGCGGCCCCGGCGATGCTTCGGCGTGGTACTGGATCGAGAAGACCGGCTCGGTGCGGTGGGCCAGACCCTCGACGGTCGAATCATGCAGGTTGATGTGGGTGACGTCGACGTCAGCAGCGAGCGCGTCTGGATCGACGGCGTAGCCGTGATTCTGCGCCGTGATGGCGACGCGGCCGGTCGCGGTCTCGAGCACAGGATGGTTCCCGCCGCGGTGCCCGAACTTGAGCTTGAAGGTGTCCGCTCCAAAGGCGCGTCCGAGCACCTGGTGTCCCATACAGATGCCCATGACGGGCAGGTTCCCGATCAGCGCCTTGGCCGCGGCCACCTGGACATCGCGCAGTTGCGGATCGCCAGGACCAGGCGAGAGCAGCACTCCGTCGGGCTTGACGGCGAGGATGTCGGCGGCGCTCGAGCTCGGCGGCATCGCGGTCACTTGACAGCCGCGCGTCCGCAAATGGCGGAGGATGTTGTACTTCAGCCCCTCGTCGAGCACCACGATGTGCGGGCCCGGCTCCGCCGACGTATCGGCGATCTGCTGGGGACGCCCATCGCTCCAGCGGTACGGCTGCTCGACGCCCACGCTGATGAAGTCCTGCGAGTCGTAGGCGGGCAGCTCTGCGAGACGCTGCTGGGCGGCGTCGACGTCCTGGATCGGGACAATCACGCCGAGCATCACACCGTCGTGCCGGATCCGCCGCGTGATTGCGCGGGTGTCGACGCCGGCGATGCCCGGGATGTCCGCTGCCGCGAGGTAGTCGTGCAGCCTCATGCCGCCGCGCGGGTGCGACGGCGTGTCGCACTCCGAGCGAACCACGAGACCGCGCACTTGCACCTGTCGCGACTCGTCGATCGGCGGGTCGATGCCGTAGTTTCCGATCAACGGATAGGTCAGGACCAGAATCTGGCCGGCGTAGGACGGATCGGTCAGCATCTCCTGGTACCCGGTCATGGAAGTGTTGAAGACGACTTCGCCCCAGGTGTCGGCGGCGGCGCCGATGCCCGTGCCGCGGAAGACCGCGCCATCGGCCAGCACCAACGCCGCCTCGTGATGTTCGGCCCAGTCGCTCGTTCCGCTCATGCCGACTCCCGTCCATCCCAAACGATGCGTCCTTGTGAGATCGTCGCTGCGACGGCGCCTGTCAACAGATGACCGGCCAGCGGTGTGTTCTTTCCGGCGGACTCCCATTGTTCGGGGTCGACCGTGAACGACGCATCCGTCGCGAGCAGGGTGATGTCCGCCGGTGCGCCGACACCGAGCGAGCCCAGCCCGCGCAGATCCCCCGTGTCCAGATTCCATGCCCGCACGGGGCCAATCGTCATCCGCTCAATGGCGTCGGCCAGTGAGAGACGACCGCGAGAGACCAGCGTGTTGACGACCGGCCAGGCGGATTCCAATCCGGAGATGCCAAAGGCGGCGCGGTCAAACTCGCAGCACTTGTCCACGGCGGCGTGCGGCGCATGATCGGTCGCCACTGCCTGCACGACGCCCGCTGCGAGCGCTGCAATGCAGGCCTCGATGTCGGCGTCGGTGCGCAGCGGCGGATTGACCTTGGCGTTGGTGTCGTAGAGCAGTTCCGCGCTGTCGCCGGCGACGGCGTCGTGCGAGAGGAAGAGATGATGCGGCGTGACCTCGGCGGTCACGCGCAGACCGCGGGCGCGGGCGTCGCCGATGGCCGCGAGGGCCGCTTCGGTCGAGATGTGGCAGCCGTGGAACTGCGCGCCGGCCGCATCGGCCAGTGCGATGTCTCGCTGAACGATGGCGAGCTCCGCCTGAGCCGGCTGTCCGCGCAGACCAAGCCGCGCTGAGACGGCGCCCTCGTGCATCACGCCGGATTGGGAGAGACCAGGGTCTTCGCAGTGCTCGGCCAAGGGCAGGTCAAGATCAGCGAGGTACTCGTACGCTCGCCGCGCGATCGCGTTGTCAGCGACCGCGTCGCCGTCGTCGGAGACCGCGACCGCGCCTGCGTCACGTAGCGAGGCGAGCTCAGTCAGTTCCTGGCCGCGACGGCCGACCGTCACCGCGCCGATCGGCAATACGCGGCAGTCCGCGTTCCGCGCGCGCTGAACGACGGCGTCAATGGTGGCTGCTGTGTCCATCGCTGGCAGGGTGTTGGGCATCGCGCAGATCGTCGTGAAGCCGCCCCGAGCCGCCGCGCGCGCGCCCGACGCGATGGTCTCCTTGTGTTCCTGTCCCGGTTCTCGCAGGTGGACGTGCAGATCGACGAACCCCGGCGACACCACGAGTCCCGTCGCGTCGATCACTTCAGCCGTTGCGTTGGACAGTGCGGCGCCAACTTCGGCGATGCGGCCGTCCACGACACGCACGTCGAGCAGCGCGTCAGTGCCAGATGCGGGATCGATCACCCGTCCGCCGCGAACGATCAGCTGTCTCTCCGCCGTCATGCGCTGCCTCGAATCAGGAGGAAGAGGATCGCCATCCGTACGGCCAGTCCGGCCGAGACCTGGGCCTCAATCCGACTCTGTGGGCTGTGCGCGACGTCGACCGCAATCTCGACCCCCTCGTTCATGGGGCCCGGATGCATCACGATGGCGTGAGGCGCGGCCTGGGACATGCGCTCGGCCGTGATTTGGTAGCGGCGCGCGTACTCCGCTGTGGACGGCAGCAGCTTGCCGCGCAGCCGCTCGTTCTGGATGCGCAGCGCCATCACAGCGTCGGCACCGACGATGGCGTCGTCGAGGTCTGCGCAGACGCGCACATTGGGCAAGCCCAGCGGATGTTCGGGTTGGGACGCGCCCGGCGCGAGCGCTGCGGGCAGCAGCGGACGCGGCGCGACCAGCGTCACCTGCGCGCCCAGCGTCGTGAGCGACCAGATGTTGGATCGGGCCACGCGCGAGTGCAAGATGTCGCCAACGATGACGATCTGTCGGCCAGTCAGGTCGCCAAACTCCTCGCGCAGCACGAAGGCGTCAAGCAGCGCTTGCGTGGGATGCGCGTGCTGTCCGTCGCCGGCGTTGATGATGTGGCCGGGGATCGTCCGCGCGGCCAGCCAGGGCGCGCCGGACGCGCCATGCCGCATCACGACGGCGTCCGCGCCAACGGCGGCGATCGTGTTCAGCGTTTCAATCAGCGACTCGCCCTTCTCGATCGAGGAGCCGGAGCCAGAGACGTTGATCACGTCAGCGCCGAGAATCTTGCCGGCCAACTCGAACGACGACCGCGTCCGCGTCGATGCTTCATAGAAGAGGTTGAAGATGGTCACGCCGTTCAGCGCCGGCGTCCGCGCGACCTTGCGGGAGAGCACTTCGGCCATCGCGCCGGCGGTGTCGAGCACCTGCGCTATCTCGCCGCGCGAGAACGTGTCCACGTCCAGCAGATGCCGGCGAGTCCAACCCGCCGCAGGCTCGGCGAAGGGTGTCAGCAGCGACGGCGCCGCTGGCACGACAGATTCGGTCGGAGGTCTAGCGACCATTGGCCAGCTCCTCCGCAAACACCGAGACCTGGTCGGTGTCGACCTCGTCGATCTCGACCAGCGACACGCGCACATCGTCGCTGCGCCGGGTGGGGACGTTCTTGCCCACGTAATCGGCGCGGATCGGCAGCTCACGGTGCCCACGGTCGATCAACACGGCGAGCTCAATCGAGGCCGGTCGTCCGTAGTGGATCAGCGCGTCCAGCGCGGCGCGGATCGAGCGGCCGGTGTAGAGCACATCGTCGACCAGGACGATCACCGCGCCGTCGATGTCGACAGGAATCCGAGAGGGCTGCATCCGAGTCTGCGGGCGCTGCGCCAGGTCGTCGCGGTACAGCGAGATGTCAATCGCGCCGACCGGGACGCGGCGGTGGTCGATGCTCTCGACGCGCCGCGCGAGGCGTTCCGCCAGCGGGACGCCGCGGGTGCGCATGCCGACCAGCACCAGCGGCTCGGGATCAGGGTGGCGCTCCACGATCTCGTGGGCGATCCGCGCGATGGCGCGGTCGATGGCAGGGCCGTCCATCGACTGCATCATCGGACGGTCCCCGCATACAAGAAAACCAGCGCAGAACGCTGGTTCAACGGGCAATACCACGCCTGCGCGGCGTACGCCAAGATGGTCTGCGGGTGCGGATCGCGTCCAGGCATTCGGTTGACCTTCCCGGCCTCACGGGACCGGATTAAAGTCCAACGGCGTTTGACTGAGCCTAGCGCCCCGCCCGCCATCCTTCTGTCATGTTCGATACCTGCCCACGGGTCGGCGGTGGAGCGTGTGGATGAGTCAGACCGACTCCTCGGGGCGGCGCTGCATATCGGGCGGGAGCAGATTGGGGATGCCGTCTTCAATCGGGTAGCGGAAGCTGATCTTGTCCGAGACCAATGCGCCTTCGATCACGTCGCCGTTGTCGTCCTCGCGCACGACTTCCAGCCGCAGCTGATCTTTGGTCACAGGACAGACGAGTTGATCGACCAGTTCGCGTCTCATCTGCCATCCGTTCGCTGCCCGTGCTGACGTCTGCGGGGATACTGCAATACTGTACGTCAACTCTGGGAATGCATCAGCGAGACACACGCGCCGTTGAGGAGGAATCACATATGGCTGAGGTCAAGTCGCCCATGGCCGGCACCATCTTCGAGCTGATCGCCGCTGTCGGCGACGCGGTGGAGGAGGGAGACGAGCTCGTGATCCTCGAGTCGATGAAGATGGAGATTCCGGTCGAGGCGCCAGGCGCCGGCACGGTCAGCGAGCTGCACGTGGCGCAAGGCGACCAGGTCCAGGAAGGCGACGTGCTCGTGACGCTCAGCGACTAGCTGGAACGTCGAGCCTGTCATGTTTCAGCGCGTCCTGATCGCGAATCGAGGCGAGATCGCGGCCCGCGTCTCGCGAACCTGCCGACGGCTGGGGATCGAGTCGCACGCGGTCTACTCCGTCGCCGACGCCGATGCCTTGCACGTCCGCGAGGCGGACGGCGCGACGCACATCGGCGCGGCGCCGGTCGCCGAGTCGTACATCAACGTCGACGCTGTGCTCGACGCCGCCGTGCAGGCCGGCTGCGACGCGGTGCACCCCGGCTACGGCCTGCTCTCGGAGAACGGCCACTTCGCACAGGCTTGCGCTGAGCGCGGGATCACCTTCATCGGCCCCGACGCCGGCCACATGGAGCTGATGGGCAACAAGAACCAGGCTCGCACCACCATGCGCGAGCTGGGCATGCCCGTCATTCCCGGCTCGGCCGCGACCGTCTCCGACGACGACGCGGAACGGGTGGCCGAGGACGTGGGCTATCCGCTGCTGATCAAGGCCTCCTACGGTGGCGGCGGGATCGGGATGGCGACCGTCCAGCGTCCCAACCAGTTCAGCCGTTCGCTGCGGCGGGCGCGGTCGTCCGCATCACGCGCGTTTGGCTCGGACGAGGTCTATCTCGAGCGGCTGCTCGTCGAGCCGCACCACATCGAGCTGCAGGTCTTCGGCGACGGCCAGGGCAACGCGGCGATCCTTGGTGATCGCGAGTGCAGCGTGCAGCGGCGGCATCAGAAAGTGATCGAGGAAGCGCCCGCGCCTGCGCCGCACTTCAGCGCCGATGTCCGAGACCGCCTCTACGGACAGGTCCGCGAGGCCGTGGCTGGACTTAACTATCGCAACGCGGGCACGGTCGAGTGCCTACTCGACGCATCGGGCGAGATCTTCTTCCTGGAAATGAACACGCGCCTGCAGGTCGAGCATCCGGTCACGGAGATGGTGACGGGCCTCGACCTGGTCGAGTGGCAGCTGCGGATCGCCGCGGGCGAGCCGCTCACGGAGCTGCCCGGCTTCGGCGATCCGCCGCCGATCACGGGCCACGCGATCGAGACACGCATCTATGCCGAGGATCCGGACACGCTGCTGCCGAGCCCAGGCTCGATCGATGTGCTGGAGACGCCCGACGAGCCGTGGCTGCGCCTGGACGCCGGCGTTGCCTCGGGCGACGAGGTGTCGCACTTCTACGACCCGCTGATGGCCAAGCTGATCGTGCACGGCGAGGATCGGTCGCAGGCGGTCGACCGTCTGCGCATCGCGCTCGCGGCCACGCGCATCGAGGGCCTGAAACACAACCTGCCGTTCCTGCAGCGAGTGCTCGAGGCGCAGCCCTTCATCGACGGCAACTACGACGTCACCCTGACCGACGCATTGCTGAGGTCGTAAGGCCTGGTACGACATCCCGTCCGCAATCCACGGACCAGGCACGAATGTCTGTGCGTTGTTCTCACATCGGTCATTCCAGCTTGTCTGGAATGACGGGTGAAGCAACGATCTCCACAACCGCAGGCGTGGCGGGCTGTTGAGGCTGATTACAGGTCAACTGAGTCGAGCAGATACGAGACCGAGTGTGCCGAGACTCGCTCGACGTCTGCCCATGTGTACCAGGGTGGTTCGTCGCCAATCTGCGACCAAATGCAATGGATGACAGCCAGCTTGTACATCTGGTGCAGCATCCAGTACCGCAGATCGCTCGCACGGCGGCCTGACCGTTGCAGAGCCGGTGCCGCCAACGGCTGGGCCTCCGGCGGCGCGTCGATCCCGCGCAGCGATCCCAGCGCCGTAATCAATCCCCATTCAGAGAGCGGATCGCCCAGATGCGCCTGCTCCCAGTCCACCACGCCCGCAATCTGGTCGTCCGGTCCCACCAGGTAGTTGAAGACGTTGATGTCGCCGTGGCAGAGCATCGGCTCTGGCGAGTCTGGAAGATTCGCCTGCAGCGCACCGGCGAGACGGGCGATCTGCGGATCGTCCGCGCAGGAAAAATCCACCGCTCGCGCATGGACGGCATCCAGATCGCGCTGCGCGGCCTCGGGGCCCGCCGACGGTGGATCGAGAAATCCCAGTCCCAACGCCCGCCAGTCCAGCGAGTGGATGGACTCCACCATTGAGCGGTAGCGGACGATCACGCCGGCGGTCATCGCGGTCTGTCCCATGTGCGGGAAGTCGAGCCAGGACAGGACAGCGAACGGCGCACCCAGCGGTGACTCGGCGCCGGCTGTACCCAACACCCTGGGGACTGGAATCGGCGAAGCCTCCAGACAGGCAATCACCCGGGCCTCGCGCAGGATGTCGTAGGGCTGGAAGATGCCACGTTCGCGTTGGAGTCTGAGCACGACGGGATCGGCGCCCTCGCGGTCGACGCGCCAGGTCAGGTTGGACACGCCGCCGTCCAGCCGCGCCACGGACCGCACGCGTCCCCCGACGCCAGCGGCGTCCAGCGATTCGGTCGCCAACTGCGGGGTCAAATCCGAGTCCATCGGGTCAATCGGTCTGCGCGATGGAGTAGGTCACACGCGCCTTCGCGATCAGCTTGTTCTGATCACTCAGCAGGTCGACATCGCCGACCGCGAGTGCACGACCCTTCTTGATCACGGTGGACTCGACGCGGATGCTGCTGCCCACGGCGGGCCGCAAGTAGGAGATGTTGAGCTCGGCGGTGCCCTGCATCTGCTCTCCGACGCGGCAGGTGGTCAGCACGGCGGCGACGACGCCGATGTCGGCCAGGGACGCGAGGATGCCGCCGTGAACGCCGCCCCGCGCACCGCCGGCGGTGTCGCGCGTGATCGGCATCTCCAGCACGGTCCGTCCGCGCTCTATCGCTGTAAACCGCTCACCAAACAGAGACGTCGTCCCATAGCGGGCCTCAATCTCAGACAACGGCACGAGATAGCGGATGTCGTCTGCCATATACAGAGTCTACGTCCAGATCGCGGGAGGTTCCGCTGACAGCAGGGCGCGTGTCGGCTCGTCGTACATCGCGGCGATCTGCTCCATATCCCAGCCGCGCAGCACCGTGAGCGCTCCCGTCGCTGAGGCGTGCTTGTACAGCTGATGCAGCGTCCAGTAGTGGAGGTCCTCGGCGCTGCGAGCGTAGTCGGCGACGGCGCTCGCGATTGTCGTCCGCGCGTCCGACGTCAGTTCCAGATTGCCCAGCAGGTCCTCAGCGGCCAAGCGTCCCCAGTCAGACAGTGGATCGCCCAGGTGCGCCTGTTCCCAATCAAGCACGACGGCGCGGCCGTCGGGTTGCAGGATGATGTTGCCGAAGTTGACGTCGCCGTGGACGAGCATGGGTTCGACGATCGACGGCGCACGACCCGCCAGCGCCTCGCGCAGGCGTCGGATATGCGCGACGTCAAGGAGATTGAAAGACTCGAGACGCCGTCGAATCTCTTCACGCTCCCGCATGGCTGCGCCAGTTCGCGGAGGCGGCTCCAGATCGGGCAGCGCGAGCGTCGTCGAGTCGAGCGAGTGAATCTGCTGCAGGGTCCGGCAATAGACAGCGGCAGACTGTGCATCCATGGGAGCGTTGCTGAGCGCCGCTCCGTCGATCCATTCGAGGACCAAGCAGCCGCCGGTCGTTCGCGCTGTGGGCGCCAACTCGTCCGTGCGGCCGAGCACTGCCGGCAGGTGGAGCCCGGCTTCCCGCAGCCGATCCATCAGCGCGGCTTCGCGGATCAGATCGTAGGGCGGCAGAATCCCCCGCCGTGGCGTCATGCGCAGGACGACCGGCGGACGGGCGTCTCGTTCGACCTTCCAGCTGATGTGTGATTGACCGCGCAAGCGTTCCGCAGACACGGCGCGCCCGCCAACACCACACGCATCCAGAGCGGTCTGCGCGTGTGCGAGATCAGACCGTCGCCGGGCGGCCTGGTCGCTCACTGGCCGCTCAGCGCGAGTGACCGGTCTACCCCTGCCGCTGCTTGTTGCGGGGGTTCTTCTTGTTGATGATGTACACGCGCCCCTTGCGACGGACGATTTGGTCGTCGCGGCTGCGCTTCTTGACTGATGCCCGAACCTTCATGCGGCTCCACCATTCGTTCTGGACGCAGCGTAACACGACTCCCGCGCGGCGACTGAGGCCCGCGTGACGGAACGCCTTCGGATTCGACCAGGGCCAGCTGCGGCTATGATCTGATCGAGTGACGCTGGGAGGCTCCTGCTCTCTATGCCCGACGACACCGTCTCGCACGCTCCGTCCTCCATCATGATGTTGACGCGCCACGCCGAGGTGGCCAGGCTCGCCGACCAGATTCGGCGCGACGGCGCGATGGCGTTGGACACCGAGTTCATTTCCGAGAACAGCTACCGTCCCGCGCTTGCGTTGTTGCAGGTGGCCACGAGGGACGGCTGCTATCTGATTGACCCGCTCGTCG
This sequence comes from Dehalococcoidia bacterium, assembly GCA_022822375.1. GTDB lineage: Bacteria > Chloroflexota > Dehalococcoidia > Bin125 > Bin125 > Bin125. Next base: position 10,621 of record JAJEBU010000158.1, on the reverse strand, counting down.
GCGACCCGGATGGTCCGACCGACGAACCGATCTGGGAGGCGATGGCCGACCCGTCGGTCCGCACGATCGTCCACGCGCACGAGCACGAGTCGCAGTTCTGCCTCCAACGCAGCGGGCAACCGCCGGGCAACCTGTTCGATGTCCAGCTGGCCGCGGCCTTCAGCGGGCACCACTTTCCCATCGCCTACGGGCAGCTGGTGGAGTCGGAGTTTCGTGCGTCGCTCGGACCATCGCAGTCACGGACCAACTGGCTGCGTCGGCCCTTGACAGACGCCCAGCAACGCTACGCAGCCGATGATGTCCGCTGGCTGTTCAAGCTGCACGACCGCTTCCTGCGTCGCTGGGAACGGCAGGACCAGCGCCAGCACTCAGCATGGCTGCGGGAGGAGACGTCCCAGCGGCTGGTCCGCATGCAAGAGCGCGACGCCGACCGCTGGCGGCGCATGTCGGGGGTGAACAAGCTGAGCAGGCGCGCGCGCGCGGTCCTGCGCGAGCTGGCCGGTTGGCGAGACGCGCTCGCCGAACGCCGCAATGTGCCACGCCAGCGAATCGCGGACGACAATCTGCTCGTCGCCATCGCAGCGACCTGCCCGACCACGGCGGCAGAGCTGTCCAGCGTCCGTGGGGCAGGCAAACTGAAGGCGACGGACTACGAGTCGGCGCTGGAACGCATCGAGCAGGCGTTGCGGCTGCCTGAGGAGGCACTGCCCGAACTGTCCAGGCACCGCAGCACGCCGAGGCCTCAGCGCGCGGTCGTGCTGTTCCTCGAGTCGGTTCTGGCTGCCGCCTGCGCCGAGCATGGGGTGAGTTCGGAGGTCGTTGGCGGCAGCGCGCAGCTGCGTTCAGTCATCGCCTGGCATCGCAACGGTCGCAATCCCGGACGACGGCCCGATCTGCTCTCCGGTTGGCGGGCAGAAGTGATCGGCGATGCACTGATCCGTGCGCTCGACGGTCAGGTCACGCTGCGGATCGACCGACCGCACTCAAAGGATCCGGTGAAGGTCGAAGATCGACTGTCTGCGTCGCGGTGGTCAGACGGGGATGACCGAGCGGTGGAATCTCGCTAAGATCGATGAGGTGATGCCCGGTAGCTCAATTGGTAGAGCGGGCGGCTGTTAACCGCTAGGTTGCGGGTTCAAGTCCTGCCCGGGCAGCCATCACTTCCCTGTCGAAGGCGGCGTCACCGTGGATAGGCATCAACGGCTGCTCAACCGCATCCTCGACGGTTCACACCTGGCCAACATCCGATTCGACGATGTCCGTGCCCTGCTTGCTAGACTCGGCTTCGAGGAGCGAATCCGGGGCAGCCATCACACGTACAGAATGGCGGGCATCGTGGAGAAGGTAAACCTGCAGCCAATCGGCTCCGATGCGAAGCCATACCAATTGCGCGAGCTGCGCAAGACGCTGCAGAAACACGACCTGCGAAGGGTCTAAGGAGTTGCGTCATGCTGCAGTACCAGATCAATATCTTCTGGAGCAATGAAGACGGCATGTACGTCGCCGCTGTTCCCGAACTTCCCGGCTGTTCAGCGCTCGGCGAGACGTACGATGAAGCTTTGCGAGAGGTACAGGTTGCCATGGCTCTGTGGATCGATACCGCAACGGAGTTCGGCGATCCGATACCCGTGCCAGCATGCGAATTGGTGAGCCCATCAGCCTGACTCACCACTCGAGCGGACGCAGCATTCTGTTGATCGATCCACCGATCTACATATTCCTTGATGAATCTGGAAACCTCGACTTCAGCCCATCGGGAACTCGATACTTCGTCCTCACCAGCGTGAGCATGACGAGACCGTTTCCTGCGCGGGAGCTGCTGGATTCACTCAGATACGATTTGATTCAATCGGGCCTTGATTTAGAGTCCTTCCATGCCGCCGAAGACAGCAAAGCAGTGCGGGCGGATGTGTTCGCTTGTATCGCTGCAGCTCTGGACAGCCTGAGGATTCACAGTCTCATCGTGGAGAAACCCAAGACAGGGCCCGCCCTGACAACCGAAGCGCGATTCTATCCAGAGATGCTAGGTTACCATCTCAAGTACGTGCTACCACGCGAAGATAACGTCGGCAATCGTATGCTGATCGTCATTACTGATACGCTGCCGGTCAAGCGGCAACGACAGGCGGTCGCGAAAGGCATTCAACGCGTCCTGAACACAACGATTCCTGCTCAGGTTAGCTACAGGATCCTTCACCATACATCGCGATCCCACTATGGCTTGCAGATCGCGGACTATTGCTCATGGGCGATCTTTCGAAAGTGGGAACGGAATGACCCGTTGCACTATCAGCAAATCAGCCCTGCCATCAACAGCGAGTTTGACATCTTCAGAAGGGGAAGCACGTTCTACTACTAAACCTACCAGCTTACGTTAACGAATTGACCTCCCCGACTACTCCGCAAGCGGAGAGAGCCCCATGGGCTCTTTCGTCGGGGAGGAACCTTTGCACGCACTCTAGCCGGAATTTGGCAGAGCAGTCAAGGGGCCTTCTGGCGATTTCGGGCCTGCAGCGGCTGTTACCTGCTTCGCTCTATCGGCGTGCCGCACTCACTAAATGGTCGCGGTTATGGCTGCCGAGCCAGGATTCGAACCTGAACTGAGGGATCCAAAGTCCCTAGTGCTACCGTTACACTACTCGGCATCGCTCTTCCAGTGGCTTGGTACCGAGGGCCGGACTCGAACCGGCACGGGCTTTCGCCCAATGGTGTTTGAGACCATCGCGTCTACCATTCCGCCACCTCGGCACACGCCTCCAGCTTATCAGCATCTCAGCTCTTCAGCCGACTGAAGCGGACCAGGCGGATGCGCCGTTCGTCCGCGTCCACGATCGTCCAGCGGTACCCATAGAGATCGAGCGACTCCTCGGCCCGCGGGAAGCGTCGGAACCGCTGCAGCAGCATGCCCGCGACCGTCTCCGCCTCCTCTGGCGAGAAGTCGATCTCCAGCTCCGCGCCCAGATCGGTCAGGCCGCGCCGGCCTTCCACGAACTGTTCCCCGGCGATGCGCACGGGCACCGGCTCCGATCCCGCCCGCGTTTCCGAGCGGATGTTGCCGACGACGAGCTCCAGGATGTCCTCGAGCGTGACCAGGCCAGTCGTCGCCCCGAATTCGTCGATCAACAGCATCAGATGCTGGCCGGTCGTCTGCATTTCGGTGAGCACGCGCTGGACCGACGCGCGTTCCGACTCCAGCGGCGCCTCGCGCATGACGTCTCGCACGACGCCGTCGCGGTTGCCCTGTCCCAGCTCCGCCAGGACGTCGGAGCCGTGCAGATAGCCGATGTAGTCGTCGGCCGAGCCGTAGCGCACGGGCAAGCGCAAGAAGCCGGCGATCGCGAACGCCCGACCGGCCTCTTCGAGCGTCGCGTTGGCGTCCACAGAGCTGATCGCCGTGCGAGCGGTCATCACGCGGCGCACTTGCGTCTCGCCCAGACGGAGCGCGCCCAGCAACACTGACGTATCGCCCACGGCGATCTCGCCCTCGTCGCGGGCCTGGACGATCGCGGTGCGCAGCTCGCCGAGCGAGAGCGCCGAGTGAGCTTCTTCCTCGCCACCCACGATCCGCAGCCAGATGCGTGACGTCCAGTCCAGCGCGGCCACGGCCGGGGCGATCAGGCGGCTCCACCAGATCAGCGGCAGCGAGTAGTAGCGGGCCATCGTGAGATTGTGGTGCAGGGCAACCGACTTGGGACCAATCTCCCCGAAGATGACGAGCAGCACGGTGACCGCCACGGTGGCCACGATGATGCTGAGGCCCTCGCTGCCGCCGACCAGTTCCTGGGCGATCACGCCGCCGACGGTGGCCGCTCCCGTGTTGACCAGGTTGTTGCCGACCAGAATCGAGGCCAGCAGACGGCGCGGCTCGCTGAGCAGGGCCGCGGCGCGGTCCGCGCCGGGCAGCCGCCGCTGCCGCTCGTGCTCCATGCGCACGCCCTCGATGGACAGATATGCCGTTTCCGAGCTGGAGAAGAAGGCCGACAGCGTCAGCAGCCCCAGCAAGAGGACGAAGTACTCAAACACGACCGTCTCCCACCTTCTGTGCCGTCCGTGCCGCGTGCGACGCCGTCGACGCGCCCGCGTTGGCACCTACGCTACCCTGATGACATGGTGACACCGATTCAAACATTCAGCATTCCTGACGCCGCCGAGCTGCTCGCCGTTGACGCCGACGCGCTGCTTGACGAGATTCGCAACACCGCCGCCGCGGCCGAACGGCCGTCGGCCAAGGATTGAACGATTCCTGGCCCGGCGCTCAGTGTGAGCGTCTTCGTCAGCGGCACACTCGCTGTCTGCGAGCGGGACCGGCCCGGCTCCGACGACTGGCGGATCCGCCTGCCATGAGTGCTTCTCAGGCTCGCTATGGGTCGGTCGTGTTCGATCTGGACGGCACGCTGGCGGACACCGAACCGCTGGTGATCGGCTGCATGCTGGAGACGATCAACGCGCACGGCTACGCGGTCGACGAGCCGCAGCTGCTGCAATACATCGGTCCGCCGCTGCCGATCATGCTCGACCACATGCTGGGCCTGAGCGCCGAGGCGGCACAGCCGATCTACATGGACTATCTGGGCCGTTACGAGCGCGACTACATGCCGCGCACGACTCCGCTGCCGGGCGCGCAATCGCTGCTCGACGCGCTGCGCGAGGCGGACGTGCCGCTCGCGATTGTGACCAACAAGCGCGAAGACGCGGGACGCAAGACGGTCGATCTGCTCGGCTGGGCGGACTGCTTCCAGACCATCCTCGGCTCGAACACGGCGGCGCAGCCCAAACCAGACGCCGCGCCGCTCTGCCTGGCCCTCGAGCGTCTGGGCGGCGCGGCGGCGTCGGCGGCGATGGTCGGCGACACTGAGTCCGACATGGGCGCGGGACGGAACGCCGGGTTCGCCGGGGTGATTGGCATCGTGGGCGTGCGCGACGCCGAGTTCCTGACGGCGCAGGGGGCGACGCATATCGCGCGCGACCTCGACGAGGTGCGCGCCCACTTGCTCGGCGGCTGACGCCAAGCGCCTGACTACTGATTGAAGACCGGCTCCCGCTTTTCGAGGAACGCGGTGACTGCTTCGGTGTGCGAGGGCAGACGCCGCGACTCGCGGTCGCGCGCACCTTCCCGCTCCATCACTCGCATCAGGTCTGGCTCGGTCGCGTTGTCGTTGAGCAGCGTCTTGATCTTGCGCACGACCGCGGTCGGATTGTTGGCCAGTTCCTCGGCCTTGGCCAGCGCTGTGGCAAACAGATCGTCCTGCGGGACGACTGCGGACACCAGTCCGATCCGGTACGCCTCGTCCGCCGGTACCATGCGGCCCGACAGGCAGATGTCGGTCGCGTGGCCGAGCCCGACCAGCTGCGCCAGCAGCCGAGTCGAGCCGAGCTCCGGCACGAGCCCAACCTTCACGAATCGGATCGACAGCCGCGCGCCCTCGGCCGCGTAGCGAACGTCGGCTGGCAGCGCCAGCGTCAGACCAACGCCGACGGCGTAGCCGTGGATTGCGACGATGACTGGCTTCGATTCGCGGATCAGCTGCGTCCAGTTGGCTTCGCGCTCGTTCGGGGCGGCTGCGTCGGGATCATCGGCGAGCCGTTGGTTGAAGCCCTGCAGATCGGCGCCGGCGCAGAAGGCTCGGCCTTCGCCCGCGATCACGATCGCGCCGATGGCGTCATCATCGTTCCAGGCGCGGATCTGGCGCGTCATCTGGTTGGCCATGATGCTGGTCCAGGCGTTCAGCTTCTCGGGACGGTTCAGACGGATCACGCCAACGCGGCCAATCGTTTCGGTCAGGATCTGCTGTTCGGTCATCTGCTGCGTCCAATCGTCGTTCTGAGAGCTATTGGGCTGAGTCTATATGCCGCTAGCCTGCGCCCGTGAGCCTGACCCATCTTCCCCAACCTGCGCCCGATCAACGCCGCCGCTGGCAGCGCAACCTGCGACTGTATCCGGTCTTCTACTTTCTCCACGATCTGCACTTCTGGATGCCGATCTGGATCATCTACGCCACCGACGAGGTCGGGCTGTCCTGGTCGCAGCTGGGCGCGATTGGACCAGCGTTCTATGTGATCACGTCATTCGGACAGCCGCTCGCCGGCGCGCTGGCCGATCGCTTCGGCCGTGTGCGGACGATTCGCGCTTCGCTGATCATCTTTATGGCGTTCACGTCGTGGTTCGCGTTCACGGACTCCTTCTGGATGGCCGCTGTCGCCTGGTCGCTGTGGGGTCTGGCGATGGTCTGTCTGACCGGCACCGACAGCGCGTTCTTGCACGACACACTGCAATCGCTGGGCCGCGAGCGGGAGTTCGAGCGGCAGGCGGGACGTGCGTTTGCGGTGCGGTCGTTGGCGCTGGTGATCGCGACCATCACCGGCGGCGCCATCGCGGGAGAGATCGGGGCGCGTTACGCACTGCTGGCCGGCACGACCGCGACTGGCCTCGCGCTGATCGTCTCGCTGTTCTTCCGCGAGCCTCCGCGCCACGAGGACGATCTGCAAGCAAGCGGTCCGTCGTACATGCAGTTGTTGCGGGAGACGCTGCGATTGGCCGGCCGCACGCCGACGATTCGCTACTCGCTGATCTTTTCGGCGCTGCTGATCGCCTCGATGGTGCCCGAGTTTTATCTGCTGCAGCCGTTCCTGAAAGAGCAAGGTCTGGAAGTGGGATGGGCCTTCACGGCGTTGCAAGCGCCGGCGCGGATTGCGACGGTCTTCGCCGCCGCGCTGGCCTTCTGGCTGGCGACTCGCTTGGGGATCGTGCGCACGCTGGCGTCGCTGCCGTTCTGGGTGGTGCTGGTCTACGCGGCGATCTCGCTGATCGACCATCTGGGCGCGATCGCATTCTTCATCATCCTCGGACTCGCGCGGGGCGCGCAGATGCCGCTGATGGAGGGCTACCTGAACCGCCGCATTCCGTCGCGCTTGCGGGCGACGGCGCTGTCGCTCAACCACATGGGTTGGGCGCTGATCATGCTGCCCTTCCTGCCAATCTTCGGCAGCATCGTCGACGCATACTCACTGCCCACGGTGTTCCTCGGCCTGGCCGCGTTCTTTGGGCCGCTGCTGCTGATCATCATGATCCTGTGGGTCCGCGCCGACCGTGAGGAACGAGGCACGCTCTTGCCGTCCGCGCTCCTCCCCGGCTGGCGGCGCGAAGCACTCTGGAAGCCGCAGCGTCCACCCCAGCCGGCGCCAACCAGCACCCTGACCACTGATTGAGAGGACCACCATGCCAGAACAGACCGGACGACTCTCGGGCAAGTCCGCAATCGTGACGGGTGCGGGATCTCGCGCTGACGGGATTGGGAACGGCCGCGCGACGGCCATCCTGTTCGCCCGCGAGGGCGCAGACCTCCTACTCGTTGACCGTGATGAGGCGGCTGTCGAGGCAACGCTGGAGATGATCCGCGCCGAGGGCAACGACGCAGCCGTCGCTGTCGCTGATGTGACCTCGACCGAAGATTGCTCGCGGATCGTGGCCGAGGCGGTCTCGCGCAACGGCAAGCTCGACATCCTGCACAACAACGTTGGGATCGGCGGACGCGGAACGGTGGAGGACATCTCGCTGGCCGACTGGGAGCACGTGCAGCGGGTGAATGTGACGTCGATGATGCTGACCTGCAAGTACGCAGTGCCCGCAATGCGCGAGAGCGGCGGCGGCGCGATCACCAATGTGTCGTCGATCGCTGCGCTGCGACCGCGCGGGCTGACGGCGTACAGCGTCAGCAAGGCAGCAGTGGCGACACTGACCCAGGCTCTCGCGGTCGATCACGGCCGCGACGGCATCCGCGCCAACTGCATCATGCCAGGTCCGGTCTACACACCGATGGTCTACGCCGCGGGGATGTCGGACGAGCTGCGAGAGCGCCGCAAGAACGCCAGCTTGCTCCGGCAAGAGGGCGAGCCGTGGGACATCGCCTGGGCTGCGGTGTTTCTCGCCAGCGACGAGGCGAAGTACGTGACGGGTGTGATCCTGCCCGTTGACGGCGGAGTCACGGTGCGCGGTCCCGACCGCTAGCTGTCGTCCACTGCCTCAGACTCTTCTTGGTCCCCATCAGCCTCTGGCCCGTCCTCTACCTCGTCCTCTGACTCTTCCTCGTCCTCTGCCTGGGCGCTCTGGTCGAAGTCTTCGGGGATCTCATAGACGGCAGCTGCGCCCGCGTCTGGCCCCGCCTCGGCATCGGCGAGCCACGCGCCGACGACTGAGGTCATGCCGTCGACCTCGGTAACCCAGCCGAACTCGGCGCTCGCGCCGGACTCAATGGCGTCGACGGGGCCGAAGACGCCGATCTCGACCCAGCGGTCGTCGATCAGCTCGAACGCGTAGGCCGCGCCGCTGCGGTATGTGCCCGTCTCGGGATGCGCTCGATGCGGCGATCCGGCGACGAGGATGCCGTCGTTGATGTCGACAGAGTAGCCAAACCAGTCGCCGGGTTGCAGGTCGGACGGCTGCAGCTTGGAGTGGAAGTTCCAGAGATTGTCGAGTTTCCAGACGTAGACGGCGCCGTTGCTCCACGCGGGCGTGTCGTGGTCGTATCCGCCCGAGGCAAGCCAGCCGTCATGCAGCGCGACCTGACTGCCGAGCCGGTCGGCGGCCGCGCCGTCGGAGGCGAGCAGCTTGCCGGCGAAGTTCCACTGGTTGGCGTAGTAGTGCCAGACGAAGAGCGCGCCGGCGTCTTCGGCGATGGTGTCGTCACCGGGCGCGCCGACGACGAGGATGTTCTCGTACAGCTCGATGTCGCGTCCGAACATGTGCAGTTGACTGGGATCCTGCGGGTGGAAGACGGCTTCAGGCTGCCAGAGTCCCTTGCGTTGGATGTAGGTCGTGACCGATCCGACCATCATGTCGTCGACGGAGTCTTGCCAGGCCGAGACCGCAATCCGGTCGCCCCAGCTTGAGACGCTCCAGCCGAATGAGGCGCCGGCCTGCGGCACCGCTGGGAGCAAGGTGCCCGTGCGCCGCCACGCGCCGCCGACCTTCTCATAGACGTAGGCGATGCCAGAGTCATCGATCCTGACACCGTCGATGCCGATCATGTCCTCGTAGGGCGCGCCGATCACGAGTCGGCCTTGATCGAGTGCGATCCAGCGGCCGAACCAACCGTGCGAGTCGGGGTAGTCAGGCGTCAGGTAGGCGGTTTCCACCCACTCGCCGTTGCTGCGTTCAAAGACGAACACGGCGCCGGTGTCCTGGCCCTTGGCGTCGTGGTAGGGCGCCGACACGGCGAGCACATCACCCTCGATCGCTGCGCCCCAGCCGTACTCGTCGCCTTCGGCGGGCGCGCTGGGATTGAGCGGCACACCATCGACGAGCCAACGGCGGATCGGGGGGATGTTCTCCGTCGCCTGCTGCTGGTCTTCCGACGTCATCGCGTCTGTGGCGTACGGCTCGTCCTCGTCGTCGGACTGACGCTGCTGTTGCTGGCTGGTCTGTTGGACGTCGGACGGCTCGCTGTCGGACTGTTCATGCTGCTGTGCAGCAACGTCAGCGTCAGACTGGGCTTGCTGCTGATCAGCGTCCCGCTGGTCGGGCTGCTCGGACGCCGTGGCGTCCTGCTGTTGCATCTGGGACTGTTGCTGCTGGGGTTGGTCATCCGTGCAGGAGGCGGCGCCCAACGCGGCCATGAGCAGGAGCGCCAAGCCAATGATCGAGTGGGTCGAGTTCCGCGACGGCCTGGCCCTCGCGAGTACCGAGAGAAGTGCGCAGACGCTGTTGAGGACGGTCATCACCCGACGCACACCTCTACCGGCTGCCCGCCGCTCACGAGCCGCCACTGCCGTTCGCAGACTTCCGCGATCAGACTCAGCGTATCGACAGAATGGAACTATGGGCTATCGCCGATAGTTCGGTTGGCGTTTCTCTCGGAACGCGGCCTGCGCTTCGGCTGCGTCAGCGCCGTCCATGGTGACCTGCTCCATCGCCAGCGAGACGGGCAGGACCATGTTGCTGACGTGCTTGATCCACTTGTTGATCGGGACCTTCGAGGCGGAGATGGCGGCGAGCGGGCCGTTGGTCAGGCGCTCGGCGAGGGCGAGCGCGGTGGGCATCAGGTCGTCGTCCTCGCAGACATCCTGAACGAGGCCGAGCTCCTTGGCCTGCTCGGCGCGGATGTGCTCGCCGGTCATGAGGTAGTACTTGGCTCGCGCAGGGCCGACTAACATCGGCCAGACCACGCCGCCACCGTCGCCCGCCCCGATGCCCATGTTGACGTGCGTGTCGCCGAGCACGCCGGAGCGCCCGATGTAGACCACGTCGGACAGCAGCGCGACGGTGGCGCCCAAGCCCAGCGCGTAGCCGTTGACCGCGCAGATGGTCGGCTTCTCGCAGTCGAGCCAGTTGTCAACGATCAGTCGGGCCTCGTTGAGTCGGTTGAGGTAATGTCCGCCCATCGGCTCGTCGCGGCTGCCGGAGAAGTCGCCACCGGCGCAGAAGGCGCGTCCAGCGCCAGTCAGGACGAGCACGCGAACATCCGGGTCCCGGTTGGCGTCGACGGACAGCGCGGCCAGCTCGCGGTGCATCGCGGCGTTGACGGCGTTGAGCTTCTCGGGCCGGTTGAGCGTCGCAACGGCAATCCCGTTCGAGCGCTTCTCAATGTCGATGGTGGTGTAGGCGTCGGGTTCGAGGGTCATGGGT
>JAJEBU010000051.1 GCA_022822375.1 Dehalococcoidia bacterium | reverse complement strand
GCGGATTCCGAGTGATGAGCAACTTCCCCGGTCAGCAGATCGACCAGGGCTACGGGTCCGCTCACGTCCTGCTGCTCGGCGGCAGCCACCTCGGCCTCTACGCCGACTACTACTAGTTCTCGGACAGCGCGGCGGCTTGCGTCGCGAACATCTCCGACAACGCGTCCTGCGCCGCCGCAACAATCTCGCTCAGCTGCTCTGCCGAGAACGCCTCGCCCTCCGCAGTGCCCTGCACCTCGACCAATCCGCCATTGGACAGACCCACAACATTGCAGTCGACATCGGCGCTGGAATCCTCGCCATAGTTGAGGTCAACGAGAACCTCGCCGTCGATGATGCCAACGCTGACTGCAGCCACGGCCGACGATATCGGCGAGACGTCATAGGCCAGCGCTCGGACGGCCAGACTCAGCGCCACGAACGCGCCCGTGACCGCAGCCGTGCGAGTGCCGCCGTCGGCATCGATCACGTCGCAGTCGACGTTGAACGTCCGCTCGCCGACGGCGCTCAAGTCCAGCGCTGCGCGCAGGCTGCGACCAATCAGCCGCTGGATCTCCTTCGTCCGACCAGCCGACAACACCCGTTCCCGGTCCGATCTCGTGTTCGTCGCGGCGGGGAGCATGTTGTACTCGGCCGTCAACCAGCCGCGTCCCTGGCCACGCATCCAGCGTGGGACGCGCTCCTCCACCGTCACCGCGCAGAGCACGCGCGTATCGCCCAGCGACACGATGCACGAGCCGTCCGCATGCTTCTGCACGCCCAACTCGAACGCCAGCGGACGCAGCGCGTTGGGGTCTCGACCGTCAGTGCGTACCATGCGTAGAGCTTATGCCCCAAGCGCCCAACATTGGCAACGCTGGAATGAGGAATCCATGGCAATCCAGAACTACTCCGACCTGGACGGCGTCGAGCTCGCGCGGATGGTCCGCGACCGCGAGGTGACCGCTGCCGAGCTGCTGGAAGAGGCGATCGAACGCGCCGAACGCGTCAATCCCCAGCTCAACGCCGTCGTCTATCCCTGGTACGACCACGCCCGCGAGAGCGCCCTGCGCGGTCTGCCCGAGGGTCCGCTGCACGGCGTGCCCTTCCTGCTCAAGGACCTCGGCACCTACTACACCGGTCAGAAGATCTCCTCCGGCTCCAAGATCTTCGCCGACTACGTGCCCGATCACGACTCCGAAATGGTGATCCGCTACAAGGCGGCCGGTCTCTCGATCTTCGGCCGCTCCACCTCGCCAGAGTTCGGGATCACCTCCACCACCGAGTCTCAGCTGCACGGCAAGACCCGCAACCCCTGGAACCTGGATCACACCGCCGGCGGATCGTCGGGCGGCGCCGCCGCAGCCGTCGCGGCCGGCGTGATCCCCGTCGCCAACGCCTCTGACGGCGGCGGATCGATCCGGATCCCCGCCTCCTGCAACGGCCTGTACGGACTCAAGCCGACGCGCGCACGCACGCCCTCCGGACCCGACGTCGGCGAGGGCTGGGCCGGCATGTCGACCGTCCACGCGGTCTCGCGCTCGGTACGCGACTCCGCTGTCCTGCTCGACGCCACCTGCGGACCCGACATCGGCGCGCCCTACTTCGCACCGCCGCCCGAGCGCCCCTTCGCCGAAGAAGTCGGCCGCGACCCCGGCAAGCTGCGCATCGGCGTGATCCGCCTGCCCTTCAACGAGTGCGAGGTCGACGGCGTCTGTCTCGAAGCCGTCCAACACGCCGCTGACCTCTGCGCCTCGCTCGGGCACGAGGTCGAAGACGCCTCGCTCGTCATCCCCGAGGAGGTCCGCAACCCTCTGTTCGACATCATCCGTCCCGCGACCAAGCTGCTGATCGACCGGCGCGCCGCCGAACTCGGCCGCACCGCCAACCCCGAAGACGTCGAGCCGCTCACCTGGCGGATGATCTCCGGTGACATGCCGACCGCCAGCGACTACATCGCCGCCACCCAGGCCGTCCACGCCATCGGTCGCCACGTCGCCCGCTGGTTCGCCGGCGTCGACGGTCCCGGCTACGACCTGATGCTGACACCCACGATGGCCGTGCCGCCGCTGGAGCTGGGCCGACTGGCGCTCGACCGCGACGACCTCGCCGCGCAAGGCAACGACGTCCAGCGCACCGTTGGCTTCACGTCGCTCCTCAACGCCTCTGGCAACCCAGCCGCGTCCGTGCCGCTCTACTGGAGCGAGGACGGCCTCCCCATCGGCACCATGTTCGTCGCGCCCTACGCCGACGAGGCAACGCTCTTCCGCATCGGCGCGCAACTCGAACAAGCCCAGCCGTGGGCCAACCGCAAACCGCCCGTACACTCTGACGCGTAGGGCCACGTCCCCTCTCCCTCCGGGAGAGGGTTAGGGTGAGGGCCACTAGCAACCAAGGAGACACATCAATGAGAACCGCGAACGCCATTGCCGAAATGCTCAAGCGCGAAGGCGTCGACTTCGTCGTCGGCTATCCCGTCAACCCCATCTTCGAAGCCGCCGCCCAGGCCGACATTCGCACGATCGTCGTCCGCCAGGAGCGCACGGCCATCCACATGGCCGACGCCTTCGCGCGAATGACCTCGGGCGACCAGATCGGCGTCTACCTCACTCAGAACGGTCCCGGCGCCGAGAACTCGTTCGGCGGCCTCGCCCAGGCCTGGAGTGAGTCCGCGCCGCTCGTCGCGATCCCCGGCGGCTACGCCCGCGCACAGACCAATGTCGCGCCAAACTTCTCCGGTCTCGTCAACTTCCAGCACGTCAGCAAGTGGACCGAGCAGCTGACCGACGCCAACGACCTCGCCAACGCCGTCCGCCGCGCCTTCACGCACGCCAAGAACGGCCGCCAGCGGCCCGTCGTGCTCGAAATCCCCGGCGACCTCTGGGGCGCTGAGATTGACGAGCCGATCAACTACACGCCCACGCCCAAGCACCGCAGCGGTCCCGATCCGGCCGACGCGCGCAAGGCCGCACAAACGCTCGTCAACGCCGAGCGGCCCGTGATCTACGCCGGACAAGGCGTCCACTACGCCAAAGCCTGGGATCAGCTGCGCGAGCTCGCCGAACTCCTCGAAGCGCCCGTCACCACATCGCTGCAGGGCAAGAGCGCCTTCCCCGAGACGCATCCGCTCTCGCTCGGCTCCGGCGGTCGAGCCTTCCCCAAAGCCGTCCACGAGTTCCTGCAGGATGCCGACGTCGTCTTTGGCATCGGCTGCTCCTTCGCCAAGACCGGCTTCGGCCTGCAGATGCCCAAGGGTCCGTACTACATCCACGCCACGCTCGACCCCGAGGACTTCAACAACGAAGTCGAAATCTCCGAAGGCGTCGTCGGCGACGCCGCCCTCGTGCTCGACGCGATCATTGGCGAGGTGCGCGAACTGATCTCCGGTCCGCGCGGTCGCGCCGACGCCATCGCCGCGCGCATCGCTGAAACCAACGGCCAGTGGCGACAGGATTGGTCGCACAAGAGCGACAACAACGACGCGCCCATCAATCCCTACCGCGCGCTCAAGGACCTGCACGCCACGCTCGACGAGACGGTGGGCATCGACAACGTCGTCGCCACCCACGACGCCGGCTCGCCGCGGGACCAGATGTCGCCGTTCTGGAACTCCACCACGCCGCTCAGCTACATCGGCTGGGGCAAGACCACCCAGCTCGGCACCGGACTCGGCTATGCAATGGGCGCCAAAGTCGCCAGCCCAGACAAGACCTGCCTCAACGTCTGGGGCGATGCCGCCATCGGCATGACCGGCATGGACTTCGAGACCGCCGTCCGCGAGAACATCCCGATCCTCAGCGTGCTGCTCAACAACTTCTCAATGGCCATCGAGCTGCCGATCATGCAGACCGCCACCGAAAAGTACCGAGCCACCGACATCTCCGGTCACTACGCCGACATGGCCAAGGCCTTCGGCGGCTACGGCGAACGCGTCGAGTCGCCCGAAGACCTCAAAGAAGCCTTCAAACGAGGCATCCGAGCCACCGAAGAAGGCCAAGCCGCCCTGATCGAGGTAATCACCAGCAAAGAGATCGACTACTCAGTCTTCCGCTAAAGGTGAGGAGGCAGAGCGTGCCAAGAGTCTGGGTCGTCCGCGCCGACAGCGGCGAGTACACCCAAGCCTGTGTCGACGGCGGCTTCACCGGCATTGGGTGGGACAACGTCGGCGACTTAACTGGAGTAGCTGACAAGGCAGAGCTAGCTGCGGCTTACGAGGAAAACCATTATCCCGGCGAAGGTAAAGGAACGATCAACACCAACGTCAGCACCATTTGGCGCTTTCTGACGGCGATTACACTTGGTGACTGGGTCATCACCCCGGGCAAGAATCGACGCCTTCTTCACTTTGGCAAGGTGGTAGGCGAGTACCGTTGGATTCCCCAAGCAGAAGAGACGTGCCCCTACCGGCATCGTCGCGATGTCGAGTGGTCGGCTAGCACATTGGATCGACACTCAGTTTCAGTCGCGTTTCAGAACACGTTGGGTTCGGCAGTAACCGTCTTCAATGTCAGCCACGTCAACGAATTCCTCGAAAAGATTGGACAGGCAGTTCCGGCAGCATCAGGCAGCACAGTTCCCCCAACTGAACAGCTGAAGCCGTATGAGTTGGCTATCGAGCACCTTCTAGAGTTATCGCCTATCGAGTTCGAGGAGCTCGCTGGCCATCTCCTGACCGCAATCGGATTTGACATTGAAGTGACTCAGCCCGTGGCTGATGGTGGCGTTGACTTCCGTGGCACGTTAAACCTCTCGAATGCAGCCCAGATCAGCATTACCGGGCAAGTCAAGCGCTACAAACGAGGCTCGAAGATAAGTGCCAAACCGGTACGTGATCTTCGTGGCCGCATTCCAATTGGGGCGCAGGGCACGTTCGTCACCACCTCGGACTACACCAAAGAGGCTCGCCGTGTCGCAGAGGAAGAAGGGTTCGCCCGTGTTGGCCTTATCAACGGCGAGCAGCTAGTTGACTTGCTGACCCAGCACTGGAACGACATTCCCGATGAGTTCCGCAGCGCACTGGGACTCAAGCCGATCCTCGTACCTGCGTAGAGCCCCGCCCAATAGCCGCCGCCCGACCTACTCCATCACCCCCTCCGACTCCAACCGCTCGACCTCCGCCGCCGACATCCCCAGCCAGTCCCTTGCGACCGATTTGTTGGACTCGCCGAAGACCTCGGAGCGGTTGTACACCGTCGACGGTGTGCGCCCGAACTGCAACGCCAACCGATCTCCCTTGAGCTGGCCGATCGTGGGGTGGTCGTCCTCGAAGTCGAAGAACATCTGCGTGTGCTGCAGCTGCGGATCGTTCTGCGTCAGGTCAACGCCAGTCTGCACGACGCCGGCTGGCACGCCCGCTGCCTGGCAACGCCGCATGACCTCATAGCGATCCTGTCCGAGCGTCCACTCCGAGACTCGGGCGTCAATCTCCTCGTGGCGCAATCGGCGCCCATCTGTCGAAGACAGCGACGCATCGTCCAGCCAGTCGTGGGCGTCCATCAGCCCACACAGCGACAGCCATTGCTCGTCCGAGACCACCGCAATCGCGCACCACTGATCGTCGCCGGCGCAGCGATAGACGCCGTGTGGCGTCCATGACTCCCATGCATGCGCATTGCCGACCGGCTCCGCAGCGACGCCGTTGGCGAACCAGTCCAGCAGCGACGGACCGCTGAAACTGACCCCGACCTCAAACTGGCTCATGTCAATCTGCTGGCCTCGACCCGTGCGGCGCCGCGCCTCGATCGCCGAAAGCGCCGCCACGACGCCGTGCAAGCCGGCCATGTGATCGTTGTAGCTGAAGCCGATCCCCAGATCATTGCGTCGCGGAACGCCGGTCAGATACGTCAACCCCGCGAGCGCATGAACGGTCGGCGCATACGTCACATACTTCGACCACGGACCCGTCACACCCATGCCAGACATGCCCAGATAGATGACGCCCGGGTGCTCCGGCGACACAGCCTCGTACCCCAGCCCCCAGCGGTCGAGCACGCCGACCGAGAAGTTGTCGATCACCAGGTCGGCCTTGAGCGCCAGCTGCCGTGCGATGTCACGCGCCACCGTGCGGCTCAAATCCAACTGCAGCACCCGCTTGTTGCGGTTCCACATCGCGTGATACGGATGATCCACCCCGCCGGCCAATCCTGCCCGCGTGGCCGACATCACCTTCACCACGTCTGCGCCCATGTCGCCCATCATCCGCGTCGCAAACGGCCCGGCCAGCACATGCGTGAAGTCAAGGACTCGAATGCCCTCAAGCGGACCAGTCGCGGCGGCCATCAATCGCTCCAACCAACGGCGTCGAGCGCATCTCCGCCATCAAGCACGACCGCATCGCCCCCATCCGAGACTGCCCACGCCGACTCCGAGAAGTGATACGGGGCGCCGGGACCAGGCACATCGCCGCCGCCGACGCGGTAGCCCGTCCACCACTCGCGAGCCTCCAGCTGCGGATTGCCCGCGACTTCCGGCGTCGTCATCACCCAGCCGTACGGATGATGCCGAGCCTGCGCCTCATGGAAGAACGGCTCGACATCCTTCGTCGCGACCCATTCACGCAGCGTGGTCATCGTCAAGTCGACCAGCTCCGCCACATTGGCGGGATCCATGAAGCGCTCATCGAGCAACTCGATTCCTCGCCCCTCCTCGACCAACCACGCCGCCTGTTTCGAGAAGTCCGGCGTCGGCGTGATCATGATCGACCCGCCCACCGCTTGCATGACGACGTACGCGCCCGACCAATGCAGCGATCCCTGGCGCGGCAGCACCGGACCCTCAGCGAACGGCAGCCGATCGTGATACCAGGCCCACATCAGCACGTGCTCAAGCACGCTTGCGAGCGCCTCGTGCAGACTGAGGCGAACCACCTGCCCCTCGCCTGACTCCCGCGCATGGCGCAGCGCCGCCAACGCCCCGATTGCGGCATAGACGCCGCCGACAAAGGCATACTGGTCGCCATGCAGCTGCAGCGGCGGCGTGCCGCTGTCGCCCGAGGTCGCCGCGACGCCGCCCAGCGCTTCCGCAACCAGGCCCGGCGCCAGATAGTCCCGCCACGGTCCGGTCGAACCGAACGACGATACGTCCACGATCACCAGGCCAGGCTGCGCAGAGTGCAGGGCGTCGGCGTCCAACAGTCGGCCGCAGTCCAGCACGATTTCCGCTCCAGCCGCCAGCCGTTCGATGATGGCTGCATCATCCGTCTGCAGGAACCGACGCGAGCTGCCGAAGAACGCATGCCACAACGACTCGCCATCTTCCAGACGCGGCGACCGCTCGCGCAGCGGGTCACCGCCGCCAGGCTCGACCCGCAGCACGTCCGCACCCAGATCGCCGAGCAGTTTGCCCGCGTAGATCGCCCGGTCGTCCGTCAGGTCGAGCACCCTCACGCCCGCGAGCGCGCCTGCTCCGGCTCCATCTCCCACTGCATCAACGGCGCCATCGGACGTCATGGTTCAGAGTCTAGCTCCGACCCTTTGCTAGCCTGATTCCAAGCCGTCCAACGATGCCCAACAGGGAGAGGTGCCTGCCATGGATTTCAAGTTCTCCGCCGAAGATCAGGCGTTCCGAGAGGAAGTGCTGGACTTCCTGGGCGAACAGTTGCCGCCCGGCTGGGCAGATCTGTCAGAGGGTCCAGCGGAAGACGGCGCGGCCAACCGAGAGCGCTGGGAGTTCACGCGCGGATTCCACCGCGCGCTGGCCGATCGTGGCTGGCTCACGCTGGGCTGGCCCGTCGAGCACGGCGGCGCCGGCGCCGGCCCGATCCGCCAAGCGATGTTCAACGAGACCATGGCCCACCACCGAGCGCCGGTCTACAACCAGGGCGTCGACCGCGTCGGCCCCACGATCATCATGTACGGCTCGGACGAGCAAAAGGACTTCTTCCTGCCCCGCATCCGCTCGGCCGACATCCAGTGGTGCCAGGGCTTCTCCGAGCCCGGCTCGGGCTCCGACCTCGCCTCGTTGCAGACCCGCGCGCAGCGCGACGGCGACGACTACATCATCAACGGACAGAAGATCTGGACCTCAGGCGCGCAGCACGCCGATTACATCTTCATGCTCGCCCGCACCGAGCCCGACGCGCCCAAGCATCGAGGGATTTCGTTCTTCCTGCTCGACATGAAGACTCCGGGCATCACCGTGCGGCCGCTGGTCAATATGGCGAATCGACATCATTTCAACGAGGTCTTCTTCGAGGACGTGCGAGTGCCGGCCTCGAACATGGTCGGCGAGGAGAATCGCGGCTGGTACGTCGCCACGACCACGCTCGACTTCGAGCGCTCCGGGATCAGCCGCGTGGTCTCGGGCGTGCGCCTGCTCGGCGAGCTGACGGCGCTGGCCAGCCAGCCCGGCCCAGACGGCCGGCGACCCGACGAGGATTCGCGTGTGCGCCACAAGTTGGCCGACCTGCAGATCGAGTTCACGGTCGGCCGCTGGCTCGCCTACCGCGTCGCCTGGATGCAGTCGCAGGGACTGGTGCCGAACCACGAGGCGTCGATGTCGAAGCTGTACGGCACGATGATCAATCAGCGGCTGGCCGGCATGATCAACATGTTCGGCCTCAGCGGCGGGCTCTCCGGCGAGCAAACCCACGCACCACTCAACGGCCGCCTGCCCGACGAGTATCTGAACAGCGTCCCACTCACCATCGCCGCCGGCACCAGCGAGATCATGAGAAACATCATCGCCACCCGCGGCCTCGGCCTGCCGCGTTAGGGGGCGCTAGTCTCATAACAGCAATACGGAAAACATCATGCTCCCTCTATCTCAAACCCTATTCAACCTGTTTGGGGTACCAATCCAATACGTCATACCGATCTTCCAGAGGCGGTATGTTTGGACCCGAAAGAGGCAATGGGAAAAGCTGTGGGCTGATGTCCAACGGACGACAGAACTCAGGATGGCTAATCCATCATCCAACAGAGAGCACTTCTTAGGCGCGATAATCGTACGGGCAGAGAACCCCGCACCAGGTGGCATAGCGCAATGGAGTGTGATTGATGGGCAGCAACGCCTCACAACCTTCCAGCTTCTTCTAGACGCATCAGAGCTCGCCCTAAACGAGGCAGGGGACAGCGCAGCCAATGCTGCTGCCCAGATCCACACCCTGATCGAGAACCCGAATGCATTTCAGAATCCAAAGGACTCAACCTCTTGGCTAAAACTCAAGCCAGGGGGTTCCGATCTGCCGAGCTTCGCTTCCGCCATGAGCAATAGGGACCAAAAGAACCAGTCAATGGATGGGGACCTCATTGGGCAAGCGCACGAGTACTTCAGAGGTGCCGTTAGCGATTGGCTGAAGGAGCGAGAAGAGCAGAAGGCGGCACGGGCCAATGCACTAGCCGACACCCTGCTCAACGGCCTAAGGCTTGTCACGATAACGATAGGTCCGAACGATCATCCTAACTGGATCTTCGAGACTCTAAACGCTCGAGGAACCCCTTTGCAGGCGTGGGATCTCGTCAAGAACTACTTGCTGTTCGAGGAACGCGAGCAGGGCGGCAACGAAACCGCACTCTATCAGAACTTCCTGGAGCCAGTAGAGCAGAATTCTTGGTGGTCTGCAAGAGTTCAGCAGGGCTCCCAGGACATTGATAACTTCATCTTTTACTGGCTGATCACTCGGACTACACGTCAGGTTCGCTTCGCCGACACTTACACTGAGTTTCAAGCTTATGCTCGTCCACTTACTCCAGTAGCAGTGGCTGCTGATCTTGCCGGATCGGCAGACCTGTACAGAAAGATGATGCTTGGAGGGGTGTGCTCCACAATTGACGAGCGGCTACGACAGTGGAGAGGCCTAGACATTGGCGTGAGCACGCCATTGATTTTGTGGCTCCTTGAAAACACCGGTGGCACCGAACTGGAGCGATCCCTTCAAGCCATTGAGAGTTTCTTTGTTCGACGGATGGTATGCGGCATCGGCGTGATGGGCTTGAACAACTGGTTTCCACAGATACTAGCGAAGTTGGAACACAGGAACACGGCGACCGCCTTCGACGTCCTGATTGGTGAGCTAGGCAACTCTCCGCGTTCAAACCGCATCTGGCCGGCGGACAGTGATTTCGCAGAAGCGCTAAAGACCAAGCCTGTGTATCGAGAGCTGAGCCCGCGCACTCGGCTTCGCACGATACTCGAGGCAATGGAAGTCTCGCTGGGGCAGGGCAAAGTCCCAATGACTCCCAAGAGTGGATTGACAATCGAACACATCATGCCTCAGAACTGGCGGAAGAACTGGCCTCTCAGCCAGCGAACTGAGAAGGCGCGTACCGTTGCCGCAGACGATCGGGACGTCGTCCTCCACACAATCGGAAACCTGACTCTATCGACTTCCAAGCTCGGTGCACAAATGGGTGACGAGGCTTGGAACAAGAAGCAGCACAACCTCAAGAAGTTCGGGCTGATGATGTTGACGAATCAAGCGTTAGAGATGGGCAAGGGAGGTTGGTCGGAGTCCAAGATTCATGAGCGCTCAGTGCGCCTTGCCGACCTGGCCATTGAAATCTGGCCGCCGCCGGACAAGATTTAGAGCCTTGCGGCCCCGCTCAGCCTCCCGCTTCGTACTCCGCAGGATCTTCCCCCACGGCCTGGACCGACAGATCGTCCGCCGTCTGGCCGAGCTCGCTGAGCAAGACTGACGGCTTGTCTGGAAAATCGGCCATGAGCCGCAGCTCGCCGCCCGCGGCGGCGACGTAGCGGCGCAGCGTCGACACCAACATGTCGTCTCGCTGTTCGATTCGAGAGACGCCGTCCTGCCCAATGCCGAGTTTGCGGGCGAGATCCGTCTGGGTCTGCTGCGTCGCACGGCGCAGTTGGCGCAGGCTGAGCTCCTCGTCGATGAGCGCCGCAGCGCGCTGCTCGATCCAGGCGCGGCGCTCAGCCGGCAGCCGCTCGAGCTTGTCCTTGAGCGTGGTCATTTCCGACTCCTGTTCTGTTGGAGGCGGCCCAGATGGTCTTCAAACCGCTGGTCCGCCTGTCGAATCAGCCGCTTGTAGAAGCGGCGCTGGTTCGCTCCGCGCTTGTCTCCGGCTACGAGCAGGATGGCTCGCCGGTCCGGGTCAAACGCAAATGCGACGCGCCAGACGCCCCGGTCGGCGTCGAAGCGCAGCTCCTTCATGTTGGCGTGCCGCGACCCGCCCAGCGTGTCCACCCTCGGCCGGCCAAGCGACGGGCCAAGTTGCTCGAGCAGCCTCGCGTGCGCCAACATCTCGTCCTGTACGGCGTCTGCCAGCGCATCGAACTCTGCGTCGAAGGCTGGATGGAACTCAACGATCCACGCCTCAGTCATGATATGCCTTTCAGTGCATATGCTGTCAAGTACATGCGGTGTCCCTTCAGACCTCACTATCGCCCAGAACACACTCACCAGAGCCCCGCACCCACGCGTTGCCCAACGCACCCCACGACGCCACCAGGAAGGGGACGCAGTAGGTCAGCGGAACCTTCCAGGCGAGGTCCCACGCGGCGTCGCCGCCCGCGATCACCGTGCCCTGATTGATCGCCACCAGGATCGTCCCCACCACCGCCGACGTCAGCACCGATCGCCTCAGCATCCGACGATTGCGCACCGCGCAGCGCCAACACTCCAGACGCGCCGCCATGCGAAAGTGGCCGCCCCGCAGCGGACTCGGCAGATGCAGACATGTCTCAGCGCCCATAGGCGGTACGCTAACGGCTGTGCGACCGCTCAACATCTTCTTCGACGTCGACGGCTGTCTCGTCTCCTGGAACCTGCACCTTCGGCCCTACGCCCGCGAGGTGCTCGAACGCCTCCAGGATC
The DNA here is from genome assembly GCA_022822375.1 of Dehalococcoidia bacterium. Lineage (GTDB taxonomy): Bacteria > Chloroflexota > Dehalococcoidia > Bin125 > Bin125 > Bin125. Next base: position 34,263 of record JAJEBU010000051.1, on the reverse strand, counting down.
GCGGGCATCACGTCTACATGTGGTCGGGCTACGGCGCCCGACGCGAGGTCGCGGACAAGCACGATCTCTGGCCGCTGCTGGCCGGGATCATGGGCAAGCCGATCTTCCAGTACCGTCAGCGCCTGCATCTCTTCACCGACATCGTGCCCGACTTCATCATCGACGACCACCGCGAGATCGTCGACGCCCTCGGCGGCGCCGTGATCAAGCCGCCACGCGAACCGCTCGACCGCGACAGAGAGATGGTCGGCGTCTACCGCCGCATTCTCGAGTTCGAACGCGATCACCAGCGCCGCTGGACCTGACGCCTTCCGCTATTCCGAGCCGTCCGACTCGGCCTCACGCACCGGCAACTCGCGCTCCAGCGGATATCCCTCGCGCGACACGTCGACCCAGCTGTTGCTCAGGTATTGCGTCGACCAGGCGTACTCGAACAATCTGGGATCGGGCCGCAGCCACGGCTGATGCAGGCCCAACTGCACGCCACCCGCCAGCGGCACGCGCCATTGGACCGCCTCACCGCTCAGCAGCTGAATCTGCACGTCCTGGGCGATCCCGCGACGCGTTTCAAGATCGAAGGTCATGCCCATCTGCTCGATCAGCGCGTCCAAGTCAGGGTTCCCGCCGCCGCTCCAGCGATCGGGGCCGGCCGAATGCAGCGTGCGGCGCCAGTCGTCGGTCGGATCGGCCTGAGTCGGCGCCGGACCCCAGCCCAGCAGGCAGAATCGCTCGCCCGATCGCAACTGATCGACCGCCGCCGCCCAGTCGCGGAACTCGAGCTCGACTTCCAGACCGGTCGCGTCAGCGATCATCGAACGCACCGCTTCCCCGGCGCCAGGGAAGAATCCCTCAAACAAATCAGCCGCCACGAGCGGAATCGCGGCGCCGCCGCCAGCGGCGTCAACCAACCCTGATATCTCCGACATCGCGCCTGCGCGATCCGAACTGGTGCCGGGCAAGGCCTCAAGCTGCGACGCCGTCAGGCTCCAGCCGTCCAGGTACCAAGGCAGCGGGCCGCTGACGCGTCCGTGCCCGTCGTAGAGGCGTTCGATCAGCGTCTGACGATCCACCGCAAGCGCGATCGCTCGGACGATTCGCGGATCGTTCAGCGGCGCACCGTCCGGCGCATCGTCCCCCAGCGCCATCGGCGTGACCAGCTCAACCGGCGCCCCAAGCGGACGCTCGAACACATCATGCTCGGGATACTCATCGCGCAGCGCTTCGATCGACTCATTCGACAGCGGGAAGTCGGCGATGTCCAACCCGCCCGTCTGGTAGATGCTCGCCAGTGTGTCTGCGTTGCCCGAACTGAACACGATGCCGTCAGCCCAGCCGAGCTCGGCGCGCGGCCAGTGATCCGACCGAGCCAGCGTGACTTCGAATCCATCGCCGCTGTGCGGCGCGAACGCTCCCGTTCCGCTGTTGCGCATCACGTCGGACGGATCGTCGCGCCAGTCGTCGCCGTACAGTCCAGCTGCCTCGGGACTGGTGATCCAGGCGAACGGCGAGGCATGCACGGAACCCAGATAGGCGGCGTCGGGGGACGCGGTCGTCAGCAGCAGGGTGCCGTCGTCCGGCGCCTCCGCGCTTTCCGTGCGCTCGTAGGCCGAGCGCCGGAAGAACGATGGATCAACCGAGCCGGCGGCGTCCAACGCGTCGCGCTGACGCTTGAAGTTCCAAACGATGTCGTGCGACGAAATGGCGCGACCGTTGGTCGGCTCCCGATCCCAGAAGCGGGCATTCGCGTCCAGCGCAAAGATGTAGCTCGTCGCGTCAGGAGTCTCAGGCAGGCTGGCCAGGTCGGACGTCAACTCGCCCGTGTGGTTCGAGGCCGGCTGAATCAGCCGTTGATACATCAAACTGTGCAGCGCCTGCATCCGACGATCCCGCGAGCGATGCGGATCCCAGGAATCGATCCGTTCGAGCGCAAGCCAGGCGCGGATGATCCCGCCGCGCGACGGTCCACTCGGCTCCGCCGGCGGTTCAGCCTCCTGTGACTGCTGCTGCTCGGACTGCGCTTGCCCAGCGGACTGCTGCTGCATGGCCTGGCCAGCCTGTTGAGTTTGCTGACCCTGCTGAGCAGACTCGTCCTGAACATCCTGTTGCGCCGCCTGCTGCTCTTGGGCCTGCGCCTCCTGCTCTGCATCGTCGTCCGAGCAGCCGACCAACAGCAGTCCCGTCGCGCCGACGCCGGCACGGGCCGAGGCAGCGAGCAGCGTTCGACGGGACATGGCGGTACGGCGGAGCGGAGTCTGGCGACGCGATCGTTGCGGTGACATGTCTCAGATCGTATCGGCAAATCGGCTCTGACGGGATGCAGCCCGCTGCATTTGTTCACCCGCCTGAACAATTCTCGTCAAACCGCTAGACGCCAACGCGAGCGGAGGCGATACTGTGGGCAACCGCTCTGACGACCCGCGACGCCCATGCGCGTCGGCGAAGGGATGCCACGATGCCGCCTCTGGTTCCGTCCTTCATGCTGCCGCAGTGGCTCAAAGACGCGCCAGCACCGCTGCAGATGATCCTGCTGCTGCCCGGCATGATCGTCGGCGGCGTCGTCGGCATCGTCGTCCACGCCATCCTCGTCAACCTCGGCGCCGGCAACCAGCACCTGTCTTCGGCCGACGGCGGATTCGACGCCTGGCTGCTCTGGATCATCATCGCCGCCGGCCTCTTCCTCGGCTTGGCCGCCGGCGGATTCGTCTACATCGGCGTCGGACTCGGCGCCGACAAAGCAGCGGACGACGCCGACGAGGACGAAGCCGAATCCGGCATGCTCGAGCTCTAGAAGCACCAAGCCTCCCGCGCCGTTAACTCGCCGCAGAGCGCGACGCCTCGCCGACGATCTGTCGAATCGCTAAGCCAATCTCCCGCCGGCCTCCCCGCAGGCTGTAACCCTCGTTGTCGACCACGCCGCTTTTGAACAGCAGCGATCTTCGCCGATTCGTTCGGAAGTCCATCGCGCGAACGTAGCGCTCGAGCTGCTCCGTTGACCCATCCGGATGCACGTTGCGCCATTCGTGGCAGCAACCAGCCAGAATCCGCAGCATGGTTCCGCTGTAGGCAAACGTATTGCGCCGCTGCTTCGGTATGTAATCGGGGTCGATCTCGAGATTTGCCAGGGCTGAGTACTCTTCCCGGCAGGCAGGCAAGAACTCATCAACCCAGTCAAGACCCGCCTGGACCAACTGCTCGTCGTCCCGATCCACCTCTCGCTGCCACGGCTGACAGTGGAGCCATTGACTTCCACCATTTCGACGTGCGTTGGATCGATGCTCAAAGTCACAGGCCCGAGTACCCAGGACTCTTGGGTCGCCAGATCATCTTCGATGTCCTTGGCGTGCGACGCGATGACGCGCCGGTTGTGCTCGCGGACGACCTTCTGGTCGACCTCGAGCGGCAGGGCAACGTCGAACTGACTCATCCGAAGCGCGACACGGTGCGGTTGCCCCTTCCTTGCGGGTACCGCGAAACACTCACGCAGCACAGCTGCAACGGCATCCAAAGCGGGGCGAGTGCGAAGCGGCCGCGACCGCTCTAGGCCTGCAGCTCGGCGGCGAAGAAGGCCTTGAGCTTTTCCCAGGCGTCGGCGGCGGCTTCGGGATCGTGAACCTCAGGGCTGGTGTCGTTGAAGAAGCCGTGGTGCGAGTCGGGGTACATGTGAATCTCGTGCCGCACGTTCGCGCCGGCGAGCGCACCCTCGATGCCCGAAACCACCTCTGACGTGATCCAATCGTCGTGACCGGCGTAGAAGCCGAGCACCGCGCCTTGAATCTGCGCGGCGTTGTCCATGCCCGCGCCCGGCACGCCGTAGAACGGCGCAGCCGCTCGCACCGCCGGATTGTTCATCGCCAGCAGCAGCGACATCCCGCCGCCCAGACAGAAGCCGGTCACGCCGATCCGGTCCGAGCGCACGTCGCCGCGCGACTGCAGCGCCGCCACCGCGCCCGACATATCGGTCAGCGCATTGGGCTCCTGCAACGTCATCATCAGCTTCTGCGCCTCGTCAGGCTCGGCCGTGACCGCGCCGTGGAAGAGGTCGGGTGCGAGCGCGACATAACCCTCGGCGGCGATGCGGTTGGCGATGTCACAGATGTTGGGGTTCAGCCCCCACCACTCCTGGATCACCACCACGCCTGGATACGGTCCGCCGTCGACGGGCCGCGCGAGGTAGCCCGAGGCGCTGCCGCCGTTGGCGGCAAACTGGATGTGTTCGTGGCTGAGGATTGCCATCTTGGACTCCTAACGGGTGGGATCAGTACAAGTTGAGCGCGGGGCCGGCTGAGCGAGGCGCCTGGCCAGGCTTAACGCGGGGCCTGTGCAGGCTCAACGCGGGGCCTGGCCAGGCCAGGGATTCTTCTGCTGCGAGAGGTACGAGCCTGCCGCGACGCGATCCAGCTCGTCGAGCGTGAAGCCCGTACCCGAGCCGAACACCGCGGCCTCGACCGTGGGCAGCGAGTACATGCCCACCTCGTTGCCCCAGACGAGAAAGTCGCGGCCGTTGATGTTGGCCGCGGCGTCGGTGCAGAGCCAGACCGTAAACGGCGAGACGTTCTCGGGCGCCATCATCGCCTCGCGATCGGCGCCGAAGTCGATATCGCCAGCATCGCCGGCCGCCAGCCCCGCCTCGCGCGCCCGGCGCTGCGCTTCGGCCAACTCCTCGGTCAGCGTGAGGCGTGTGCCCGCGCGCGGACGGATCGCGTTCGCGGTCACGCCGTAGCGTCCCAGGTCGCGGGCCAGCGTGCGGGTCAGTCCGACGATGCCCTCCTTGGCCGCGGCATAGTTGGCCTGACCCATGTTGCCGAGCCCGGACTCGGAGGACGTGTTGACGATCCGCCCCGAGCGCTGCTGGCGGAAGACCTGCGAGGCGAACTTGGTCACGGTGAAGTGCCCCTTGAGGTGCACCGCGACCACGACGTCCCACTCTTCCTCGGTCATGTTGAAGACCATGCGGTCGCGCAAGATGCCCGCGTTGTTGATCAGAATGTCCAGCCGGCCGAACTCGTCCAGCGCCTGCTGCACCATTCGCTCGCCGGCGTCCATGTCCGAGACGGAGTCGTAGTTGGCCGCGGCCTCGCCGCCGGCGTCTCGGATCGCCGCGACGACCTCGTCGGCCGGCGCCGCCTGGCCGTCCAGCTCGCCGCCTTGCGATCCGCCGAAGTCGTTGACCACGACCTTGGCGCCCTCTTCGGCCAGCAGCAGCGCGTGTCCGCGCCCGATCCCGCGTCCGGCGCCCGTCACGATCGCGACGCGGCCCTCAAGTCGATTGCCCATGCGTTGGACCCTCTCCAGTGGTTGGTCTGTGCCGCGGCGGACGCCCAGTCCGCCGCCAACAGCTGAGTTGGACGCAGGATACAGGCCGCAGCGGACTCGTTCGCGGAGTCCGTACTTGACGGAACGGCGCGCGGCTTGCTAGAGCGTTAGCAGAGAACACGCGCACGGAATCTCCGCCACACAGAGCAAAGCGAGGGATCAATGGTCACATCCGCAGCCGCCCCGAATCTGAGCATGGGCGCCGTGTCGGCGCCAGCGCCCAATCAGTTCGCGAACGATTCATCCGTCCCTACCGCCGTCCCAGCCGCCGCCACAGCCACTGGAACGACCGCGCCGGAGGCGCTCGCCTGCACGATCCTCACCTCGTCAGGCTCGGTCATCGCCCGCGCCGTCGCGCAGACGCGTCCGCGCCAGTCGGACGCCGACCCGCTCGAGATCGTCGTCACCGGCGTCGAGCCGCGCGGCGCGCTCGAACCGATCCACCACTCCGGCCAGCAGATCGTGCTCCGCACGCCGCTCGAGGCCCAGCTGGCCTTGCGCATCGACGCCATTGTCGGTCCGCCGCAGCGACGCGAGTTCATCCTCCAGCCGCCCAGCTAAGCGCACCCGCGGGCAGCGACGGCGTGTGTCGAAGGCGCTCCGTTCGCTAGACTTCGCGGGTCACAACGACTGGGCAGCAGCGGATCATCCGCTCTAGATGGCTGGCATCCATGCAGATCACGGAACTCGCGTCGGGGCTGGAGTTCCCCGAAGGGCCGATCGCGCTTGAGGACGGAACCGTCCTGTTGGTCGAGATTGCGCGCGGGACGCTGACCCGCGTCGCGCCGAACGGCGATGTCTCGGTCGTGGCCGAGACCGGCGGCGGGCCCAACGGCGCCGCGTTGGGGCCAGACGGCCACGTCTGGATCACGAACAACGGCGGCTTCAAGTGGGATCGATCAGGCGGACGCATCATGCCCGCCGGCACGCCCGACGACTACCAGGGCGGCTCGATCCAGCGCGTCAACCTGGACAGCGGCGCGGTCGAGACGGTCTACACCGAGTGCGACGGCATCCCGCTCAAGGGACCCAACGACATCGTCTTTGACGGGCACGGCGGGTTCTGGTTCTCGGACCTGGGCAAGAACCGCGAGTTCGACCGCGACCTGGGCGCGGTGTACTACGCCGCGGCGGACGGATCACACATCTCGCGGCAAGTCTTCCCGGTCATGGGCGGGGCCAACGGGATCGGCCTCTCGCCCGACGGTTCGATCGTCTACGCCGCCGAAACGCCGACCGGCCGCCTGTTCGGCTGGCAAGTGGCTGAACCTGGACGGCTGGCCGACGACCGCGCCGCGGCCGGCTTCAACGCCTACATCGCGGGCGCAGCAGGGTTCACGATGTTCGACTCGCTCGCGGTCGAAGCGTCGGGCAGGGTCTGCGTCGCCTCGATCGGCGCGGGCGGCGTGACCGTGATCGATCCCGCCTCGCGCGAGGTCGAGCACGTGGCGGTCGGCGACGATCCGCTCACGACCAATATCTGCTTCGGCGGCGCGGACATGCAGACGGCCTACATCACGCTGTCCACGACCGGTCGGCTGGTCAGCTGCCGTTGGCCGCGGCCCGGCCTGCGGCTCGCGCACGGCTGAACGGCGGCCGGCTGCATCGAGCACGGCCAAGCACGGCCAAGCACGGCAAGGCACGGCAAGGGACGGCCAGACTGGCGGCTGGGTGGTTGTTCCTGATCTGGGGCGCGGATAGCATCAAGGCAGGCCGAGCTGCGGCTCGGCGCTGGATCACACAGCGGGGAGGGGCGCCGCGATGGAACGCTTCGCCGGACTGCTGGGGCAGCTGCCCCGCGAGCAGGGTCAGATGCTGCGCGCGCTGCACCTGGCGCAGGAAGAGTTGGGCTGGATTTCGCGCGACGCGATCCGGCTGATCGCGCGGCACCTACGCGTCTCCGAGGCGCAGGTCTACGGGCCGGCCACCTTCTACGCCGAGTTCCGCCACTCGCCGCCGCCGCAGACGCTCGTCACCTGGTGCTCGGGGCCGTCCTGCCGGGTTGTCGGTGGCGACCGCATCCGCCGCATCTTCGAGGCCGAGTTCGGCTGCCGGCTGGGCGAGAACACCGCCGACGACGCGCTCGGACTCTGGCTGGGCCAGTGCAACGGCACCTGTGAGCGCGCGCCGATGGTCTGGGTCAACGGCCGCGTCGTGGGCCCTTTGACGATGGTCGACACCGTCCGGCTGGCGCGGCGCCTGAAGGACGGCGAAGATCCGATCGACTGGCCCGAACAGCCGATCAAGATCGCGCCGGCGACGTTCACGGGCGCGGAAGAGGTCTACGGATCGGCGCACGCCGCCGAACTGGATGGAGCGGCCAGATGAGCAGCAGCTACGAGGAGATTCGCGAAGCCGCCGAGCTGGCCGCCGCCCCGCGCCGGGCGCCCGAGCGCCCGCTCTTGCGCGTCGACCTCTCGACGTCCTCGATCGCGGCCGAGGCCGACCGACTCTGGGAGGCACTCGTGCCGCTCTGCGCCGAGCGCGGCGTCGATCTGATCCGCGTCGGCACGCTGGGCCTGAGCTGGCTGCAGCCGGTCGTCGAGCTCGAGCGGCCCGGCGCGGGTGCCGTCGTCTACGGCCCCGTCCCGCCGGCTGAGGCGGCAGAATTTCTCGATGCGGCGCTCTCGGCTGATCCCGCAGAGGCAGCGGCGCGCTGGCTGATCGGCGCCCGAACGCCTGAGGCGGGCGTCCCCTCGCTCGACGCGCATCCCTTCTGGGCGCCGCAGGAGCGGCGGCTGATGCGCTCGATGGGCGTGATCGACCCGGAATCGCTCGACGATGCGATCGCCGAGGGCGCCTACGAGGCGCTCGATCGCGCGATCGGCATGGAACCGATGGCGATCTGCGACCTGGTCTTGGCGGCCGGCGTCGGCGGGCGCGGCGGCGGCGGCTTCCCGGCCGGCCAGAAATGGAAGTTCCTGCTCGGTGCGCCGGGACCGACCAAGTACCTGGTCTGCAACGCCGACGAGGGTGACCCGGGCGCGTTCGTCAACCGCGTCCTGATGGAGTCCGACCCGCATCTCGTGATCGAGGGCATGGCGATCGCCGGCAAGGCGACCGGTGCGGAGTACGGCTTCATCTACATCCGCGACGAGTACCCGCTGGCGATCGCGCGGATGGAGCTGGCGCTCGTCCAGGCGCGCGAGCGCGGCCTGTTGGGCGAGGACATCCTCGGCTCGGATTTCAGCTTCGATCTCGAGATCACGCGCGGCGCGGGATCCTACGTCTGCGGCGAGGAAACGGGCCTGATCGCGTCGGTCGAGGGGCTGCGCGGGATGCCCAAGATCCGCCCGCCGTTCCCCGCCCAGAAGGGCGTCTTCGCCGAACCGTCCAACGTCAACAACACCGAGACCTACGCCAACGTGCCGCTGATCGTGCGGCGCGGCGCCGATTGGTACCGCCAGCACGGCACTGAATCCGACCCGGGCACCAAGATGTTCTCGATCTCGGGCGCGCTCGTGCGGCCCGGCATCCTCGAGGTCCCGTTCGGGATGGGCATGGACGAGCTGCTCCTGGGCTGCGGCGGCGGCCCGCCCGAGGGCCGTGAGCCCAAGGGCATCCAGCCCGGCGGCCCCCTGGGCGGCCTCTTGCCGGCCTCCGACCTCAGGCTCAAGCTGGAGCGTCCGCCCTTCACCGAGCGCGGCGTGCTGCTCGGCTCGGGCGGGCTGATCCTGTTCGACGATCGCGCCTCCGCGGTCGACCTGACCAAGTACTTCTCGGAGTTCTGCGAGGATGAGTCCTGCGGCCGCTGCACGACCTGCCACGGCGGATCGCAGCGGCTGGTCGAGGTGCTCGAGCGGATCTTGCACGGCGACGGGCGGGCAGAGGATCTGGAACGGATCGGGGTGATCGACCAGACGCTGCAGAACGCCAACTGTCTGCACGGGCAGTTCACGCCCTACGCGGTGCGCGGGCTGGTCAACTACTTCCGCTCCGAGCTCGACGTGCACATCGAGCAGCGTCGCGACCCGGCGCTCGCCGCGCCCGGCCTGACCCGCTATCTGGTCACCGATCCGCACTCGGCCGAGCTCGCGGGCGCCCGCCCGCTCTGCCCGACAGGGGCGATCGTGGACCGCGCGGCGCCGCCCGCTGATCACGCGGCTGAAGAGGGCGAGCGTGCAGAGATCGAGCCGGCCGGCCTCACGATCGACGACGCCCGCTGCATCCGCTGCGACGTCTGCCGCGAGCTCGCGCCCCAAGCCGTGCGCGTCGTCGACCGCTTCCTCGCCCCGCTCGAAGCGGTCTGACGCCCGGACACCCCGCGCAGGCCAGCAGGCAGGCCTGATCCGGTCCGCACCGACGGCGCGGCCGGGTGGCGCTGCTTGACGACACTACCCGGTGGCGCACCCGTTTCTGATTGTCCACAGCCTGGCGCAAGCGGACGTTCGGCGGGCCGGAAACTGATAAACTGTTTGATCAGATCATCCATAGGCGATGCGCGCTGCCAGGCAACAGCGCGCGTCGCCGGCGTGGCGGATGGACCGGTTGCGGAACCGCTACACGGAACCGTGTATCATGCGTGCACTGCTGAGGGCTGGAAACGGTGTGGGGTAGAGATGGTAACGCCGGTCAGGCGCCAGTACCTGGACATGAAGGCGCGCCACCCGGACGCGATCCTGTTCTTCCGGCTGGGCGATTTCTACGAGACGTTCGACGAGGACGCCAAGCTGGTCGCGGGCGAGCTGGGCATCCAGCTGACCTCGAAGCCGATGGGCGGCGGGCTGCGCTCGCCCTTGGCCGGCGTGCCGGTCCGCTCGGTCGACCAGCATCTGGCGCGGCTCGTCGAGGCCGGGCACCGGGTCGCGATCTGCGAGCAGCTCGAAGATCCCCGCGAGGCGCGCGCTTCGCGTTCGCTGGTGCGGCGCGGCGTGGTGCGCGTGGTCTCGCCGGGCACGGCGCTCGAGCCGGCCCTGCTCGAAGCGGGGCAAGCGTCGGCCTGCGCCGCCGCGCAGCTGACGCGGCGGGGTCGGCGCTGGACGCTGGGTCTGGCCGCGGCCGACATCACGACCGGCCAGTGCCACGTCAGCGAGGTCTCGCGCGACCAAGGCCGCGAACCGGGCCGCGGGGAGTCCGCCGCGCCTGAGGCTGAGCTGTGGCAGGAAGCGGCCGCGCTGCTCGAGCGGTTGGGCGCGCGCGAGCTGGTCCTGCCTGAGGCGACAGACGCGCCTGACGCGCTGGAACTGGCGGTGCGCCCGCGGCCGGCGGCCGATTTCCGCGCGGACGAGGCGGCGCGGATGCTCGATCAACAGTGGCACGCACCGCCGGCCGCCTTCGGCCTGGACGAGCGGCCGGCCGCCCTGGGTGCGCTGGGTGCGCTGGTCCGCTATCTGTCGAGCGCCGTGCCCGCCCCGCCGGGCCCCAGCCACGACCCCAGCCACGACCATGCGCCAGACACGGTGCACGGCACGGCACGAGACGATGCTCCAGACCATGCTCCAGACCATGCGCCAGACCGTGCGCCAGATCATGCACCTCTGCAGGTCTCGAACGGCGCGCTGGCCCGTGGGGAGGGATGTCCGGCGGCGCTGCAGCTGGGCCCGCCACGCTGGCTCGAGCCGGGCGCGCGGCTGGAGTGGGATGCGGCCACCCAGCGAGCGCTGGCGCTGGTCGAGCCGGGCAGCCCGGGCGGGCGCGCCGGCCGCGAGGCGCCGGCCGGATCGGGACGGCGACGGCCGCGCACGCTGCTGGATGTCCTGGACCGCTGCGCCACAGCGCCCGGCCGACGTTGGCTGCGGGCCGCGGTGGCCGCGCCGCTGCTCGACCTCGAACGGATCGGGCGGCGGCTGGACCGCGTCGAGGCGCTGACCCGGCGTCCGTCCGTGCGCCGCACGGTCGAGGCTGGCCTCAAGGGCGCGCCCGATCTCGAGCGGCTCTTCGCCCGCACCGTCTCGGACCTGGCCGCTCCGCCCGAACTGGCCGCGCTCGCCCACGGGCTGGACCGCGCGGCACGACTGGGCGCGCAGGTGGCCGCGCAGGTGGACGGGCAGTTCACCGGACCGCCCCCTGGGCCGCCGCCGTCCGCGGCGGCGGACGACCGCGCTGGAGCCGGCGCGCCGAACGACGCGGCACAGGGGATAGCGCAGGGGGCGGCCCAGGGAGCGGCGCACGACGCTGGAGACGGGGCTCCGGATCTGGCCGCGCTCGCCGAGCTGGCGCGCCGCCTGGGGCCGGCCCCTCGAGCCGCGGCGGCGCTCTCGGCCGCGCTCGAGCCTGAGCCGGCCCAGGACTACGGCCGCGGTGTGGTGCAGGCCGGCGTCGACCGCGCGGTCGATGTGGCGCGCGCCGAGACGGAGGCGGCGCGGCTCGCGATCGCCGAGCGTGAGGACGCGCTCCGCGCGGAGAGCGGCATCGCGAACCTGAAGGTGTCCTATCACCGCACCTTCGGCTACCTGATCGACGTGCCGCGCAGCCAGACCGCGCGCGCGCCCGAGCACTGGCAGCGGCGCCAGTCGCTGCGCGACCGCGAACGCTTCACCGAGCCCGCGCTGCTGGGGCTCGAGCGCACGCTGGAGGCGGCCGAGGCGGCGCTGGCCGCGGCCGAGCGCGCGGTCGTCGACCGGCTGCGGGCGCAGCTGACGGGCGAGGCGGCGCGGGTGCGTGAGATCGCGGGCGCCTTGGCCCGGCTCGACGCGGCGGCCGCGCTGGCCCGCGCCGCGGCCGAGCGCGGCTGGACGCGGCCCGAGCTGGACCACACGGGCGAGCTCGAGATCGAGGGCGGCCGCCATCCGGTGGTCGAGGCCGCGGCCGCCGAGGGCGCGTTCGTGCCCAACGATCTGCGGCTCTCAGACGACGGCGTGCGCGCGCCCCAGCTGTTGCTCGTGACCGGACCGAACATGGCCGGCAAGTCGACCTACCTGCGCCAGCAGGCGCTCATCGTCGTCCTCGCCCAGCTGGGCTCGTTCGTGCCCGCGCGGCGCGCGCGGGTGGGCCTGGTCGACCGCATCTTCGCGCGGGTCGGCGCCCACGACGACCTCGCAGAGGGTCGCTCGACGTTCATGGTCGAGATGCTCGAGACCGCGCGGCTGCTGCGCGGCGCGACCGATCGCTCGCTGCTGCTGCTGGACGAGATCGGGCGCGGCACCTCGACCTGGGACGGTCTGGCCATCGCCCAGGCGGTGACCGAAGCGCTGGCCGGCGGCTGCCCGCCCGCAGATGACGCCCGGGCCCGTTCGGGCAACACCCGCGCCCGTTCGGGGAAGGAGCCGGCCCCGTCAGGGCGTGGCCCGCGGACGCTGTTCGCGACCCACTTCCACGAGCTCACGGCCCTGGCCGGCCAGCTGCCGCGCGTCTCCAACTGCTCGGTCCAGGTCGAGGAGCGTGCAGACGGCGGGCTCGAGTTCCGCTACCAGGTGGCGCCGGGCGCGGCCGACCGCTCCTACGGCGTGCAGGTCGCCGCGCAGGCGGGGCTGCCTCAGCCCGTCGTGGCCCGAGCGGCCGAGCTGCTGGCCGCGCTCGAGCGCGGCCCGGCGCCGGCCGCCGCAGTCCCAGCCGATCCGCCGCCGCCCCAGCTGATGCTGATGCCGCCGCTCGAGCCGGGGCCGGAACCCGCGCCGCTCTGGCATCCGCTCGTCCACGACCTGGCCGACCTGGATGTGGACGGGATCACGCCGCTCGAGGCGATTTCGGCCTTGTACGCCCTGCGCGATGAGGCGCGCAACGAGCTGCGCGGCCGGCGCGATGAGGCGCGTCCGCAGACCGCGGAGGCCGGATCATGACGACCGAGCCGACCGTCCGGGATCCCGTGCGTCCGGCGCTCGGCCGCAGTGAACGGCGTCCAGCGCAGGACGCCGGCGGTGCTGACACTGGCAGTGCTGAGGCGGGACGGGGACGGCGGCCGATCCGGGCGCTGTCCGAGCCGGTCGCGGCGCAGATTGCGGCGGGCGAGGTGATCGAGCGCCCGGCGGCGGTGCTCAAGGAACTGTTGGAGAACGCCGTCGACGCCGGCGCGCGCCGGATCACGGTCGAGATCGTCCAGGCCGGCCGTGAGCGGATCGGTGTGCACGATGACGGCGCGGGCATCCCCCAGGGCGAGCTGGCGCTGGCCTGCATGCGCCACGCGACCTCGAAGCTGACCGACGCCGCGGACCTGATGCGGGTGCGCAGCTACGGGTTCCGCGGCGAGGCACTGCCCGCTATCGCGGCGGCGGCCGGGCGCTTCATCCTCACCTCTCGCCCGCGCGGCGCGGCGGCGGCGGCCATCGAGTACGAGCTGGGCCGCGCGCAGCCGCTGCGGCCGGCGGCGCGGGCCGAGGGCACGACGGTCGAGGTGATCGATCTGTTCCGCGGGCAGCCGGCCCGGCGCGCCTTCCTGGCCGGCGAACGCTCCGAGCGCGCCGCGCTGGCGCGCGCCTGCTCGGACCTCGTGCTGGCTCAGCCGGCGCTGGCGCTGCGGCTCGAGATCGACGGCCGCCGCGTGCTCGCGCATGAGCCTCCGCCGGACGCCCTGACCGGCCGAGCGGTCGACGGTGCGGTCGATCTGTCGGCCGTTCGAGAGCGGTTGCTGCGCGAGGCGGCCGCGGCCGCTTTCTCGGCGGACGCGGCGCAACGTGCGATCTGGCTCGAGGCGCACTCGGAGCGCGCCCAGCTCGCGCTCGACGGGCTGGCCGGCGATCCGCGTGACGCGCGAGGCTCGCGCGACCGACTGCGGCTGTTCGTGAACGACCGGCCGATCCACGACCGGCGGCTCTCGTTCGCCGTCCAGGAGGCCTATCAGGGCTGGCTCGGTGCGGGCCGCTTTCCGCTGGCCGTGGTCCGCATCGAGGTCCCGCCCAACGCCGTCGACGTGAACGTGCACCCGGCCAAGACCGAAGTCAAGCTGAAAGATCCCGCTGCGGCCTTCTCGCTCGTCGGCCGCAGCATCCGCGAGGCGCTCTCGCGACAGCACGCCGCCCAACCGCGGCGGCTGAACGTGCTGGGCGGACGCCGGCCCGACCTCGAGTATGCGGACGACGCGCCCGCCGCGGCCGGCGTTGCGCAGGTCGAGCCGGCCAGTGACGAACCGCTGTTGCCTGAACGGCGGACCTCGTCCCTGCGCGCCCTGCCGCGGGCGCGGTCAAGGCCGCTCGCGGTGGCCGAGTCCACACCCGCCGGGTCCATGCGCTCCGAATCGATGCGCGCCGATGTTGACGCCCGCCCGAATCAGGGCGCGCCGCGTTCGGGACCGCTGGGGCTGCCGCCGCTGCGGATGGTCGGTCAGCTGCACCGCACCTTCATCATCGCCGAGGGGCCGGACGGACTCGTCCTGGTCGACCAGCACGCGGCGCACGAGCGGGTGGTCTACGAGCGAATCCTGGACGCCCGCCGGCGCGGCGCGGCGCCGGCGCAGCAGCCGCTCTTGGATCCGCTGCTCGTCTCGCTCGATGCCGAGCAGGCGGCCAACTGGGAGCTGGCGGCGGCCGAGCTCGAGGCGCTCGGATTCGACGCCGACCCGTTCGGGGCGCGCGTCTTGCGGCTGCGGGCGCTGCCCGGCTTCTGCACGGCCACAGACGCCGAGCGGATCGTGAGAGCCGTGCTCGACGACTTGTCGGGCCAGGCCGATACCGAGCCCGAGCGCTTTGACCGCGCGGCCGCGTCGGCTGCCTGCCACGGCGCGATTCGGCGCGGTCAGGCGCTCGACCCGCCGGCGATGGCGGCGCTGCTCAGAGACCTCGAACAGACGCGCCATCCGCACGCCTGCCCGCACGGTCGGCCCACGCTGATCGAGATTGCCGCCGACGACGTCCTGCGCGAGTTCGGCCGCAAGTAACCGTCTCCGCGACCGGCGGACACGAGCCCCTCCGCCTGACGCCGCCCGCAGTGTGGACCCCATCCTGCTCAGCGCCCTCGAGTGAGCCAACTGCAGCAGTCGCGGAAGCTACTATGACCGCCTGAATGAGTGCGTCAGCGACGTGCGCCGCCACATCGAGAGGATCCAAGCATGACTCAGAACGCTCCCTGGTGGCAACCATACCTCGACAACACAAGCAGGCGCCTCGAGGCGCTTCTGCTACGCCGCCCCGAGACGTTACTCCCAGGATCCTCCGACGGAGCAGTTGAGGACGCACTCATGAGGCTTGAAAGCTACCAGGCACAGCTCAACAGCGAGTTCGAGCACGCGATCTACCAGTTGGCGAGAATCGTCGACGGACTGCAGCAAGACGTCGAGTTCCTCCAGCAAACGATTAGAGAGTCAACACCGACTGAGACGCAATCACCGAGCCGCGTGAGCGCGTCCGACCCACCGAGCGACCGCCCGGCCAGTGAGCGCGCCCGACCCACCGAGCGACCGCCCGGCCAGTGACCGACGCCCGATCTCACAACTCCCTGACTCACCGCTGGGCGCGCAGGAGGATGCGATTCGAGGCGCGGCGCATCCGCGCAGCTCGCAGGGCGACGCGACCGTCGGCGGCGAAATGGGCACAGGCAGGAAGCTCATCGGCACCGCTGTCGCGCCTCCCGGCATTGGAGGGGCGGTTGCAGCGCGACTCCAACAACACCGACGGCGACGCAATCACCGAGCCGCGTAAGCGCGTGTTCGGCCAGAACGCGAAGCGCCCGCCCGGCGAGCCGGGCGGGCGCTTGGTTGGTTCCGCGTGCGCGGTGGACGGCCGCTAGGTGAGCTCGTCCTTGAGCGCCTGGTCCATCCAGACGTACGGCTCGAACGCGCCACCCCAGCCGTAGGTGGTCTTGGGGTGGATGTTCTCGAAGTCGTTCTGCTTGACCCAGGGGTTGAAGGCGTACACGCCCGGCGTCGCGACGTAGGGCACGTAGTACATCTGCTCGGCCAGGTAGCGCTGGATGTCGTTGATCGCTTCGATCCGCTCTTCGAGGTCGAGCAGCGCTCGCTGGTCGTCGAACATCTGGTGCAGCGTCTCGTCCAGCTCGGGACCGCCGCCGATCGCCGAGTTCGGATGGCCGAACGTGTCGGCGTCGACCGGCGACCAGCCCTCGGCGTTGCCGCCGGTGTCCAGCGCCAGCACACCGTCGCGGTTGTCGGGCGTCCGGCTCGACGAACCCCAGTTGTGCCGACCCGATGTGCGCGAGTAGACCGCCGCGAAGAGGTCCTCCGGGTCGGTCGCGCCGCCGTAGAAGGGGCCGATCGCCAAGTGGCTCGACTCGCCGTCCCACTGATCGGGGAAGTTGCCGCGGAAGATCGAGGCGATGTAGGCCGCGTACTCCTTGGAGAAGATCTCCATCTGAAAGCCTGACTCGGCCACGGTCGCGATGCAGGCGGCGTAGAGGTTGTTCGTCGCCGCGCCGTAGTCGGCCGTGTTGTGGACCAGCGCCTGCACACCGTCCGGATAGCCGGCCGCGTCCATCAACTTCTGCGCCTCGGCCCGGTTCAGATGGAAGTACTGCGAGTTGGGACCGAACTCGTCCGACTTGGGGTCGAGCCAGAACGGCGGCAGCTGCGAGATACCCGACTGCCAGCCGCCTTGACCCGTGTCGTCGGTGGCCGACAGGACGCCGTCGCGGTCCATCGCCATCGACAGCGCCAAGCGCATCCGCACGTCGTTCCAGGGCGGAATCGAGAAGTTGAAGTAGAAGCCGCCCGGCACCGTGTTGGGCGTGAAGACGAAGTAGCGGTCGAGGTCGTAAGTGTCCGGAATCGCGTCTTCCATCTGGCGGTAGACGGCCGCCGAGAGCAGCGACATATCGAGGTTGCCGTCGGCGATCGCCTGAATGATCACGTTCGGATCATTCTGCATCGTCTTGGTGATGGTCTCCTGGAAGGGCGCGCCGCCCGTGTCGTTGCCGATGTGCCAGTTCGGGTTGCGGCGCCAGCGCAGCGCCACGCCCGGCTCAAACTCCTCGAAGATCCACGGACCCGCGCCGACCGGGCGCGAGGCGACCGTGCCGTCGTCGACGATCTCGGGCGGGATGAACCAGAGGTGCTGCGAGGACGAGGCGAGCGTCAGGAAGGGCGCGTGCGGACGGTGCAGACCGACCGTGATCGCGTTGTCCTCGCCGCCTTCGAACGAGGCGACGACCTTGTCCCAGCCGGCCGCGTTCGGCGACACCTCGCGGAAGCGGTCGTAGGTGTACATGATGTCGTCCATCACGAGCTGCCGGCCGTTGAGCGGCTCGACGTCGTGCCAGTGGACATCCTCACGCAGGTTGAACACGTAGGTCGTGGCGTCAATCACCTCGGGCAGCCGCGAGGCGTCCTCAGAGATCTCGGCGGTGTTGATCGGCGAGATGCCGGGTGCACCCTCAACCTCGCGGATCAGCTTGGCGTAGTGATAGGCCGAGCCGATCTGCGTGCGGTAGGTCAGGTTCTCATACGGGTCGAGCGTGGGCGGGTCGCCCGAGCTGAGGCCGACGTAGGGCGAGACGCCGGTGCCGCCGGCGCCCGGTGCGGGCAGCGCCGAGACGGCCTGCTGCTGCATCGCCGCGTCCTGGTCGTCACCCTCTTGCTGCGCGGCCTGCTGGGCAGCCTGCTGTGCCTGTTGCTGTTGCGCCTGCTGCTGCATCGCCTGCTGTTGCTGCTGGTCCTGCTGCTGCACCTGCGCGGCGGCCTGCTGGCCGTCATCGTCATCGTCGCCGCAGCCGACCAATGCCAGGCCGGCCGCGCCGACACCGGCACGAGCGGACGCTCCCAAAAGCGCGCGCCGCGAGAGCTGTCGACGCCGCATTCGTTGCCAATAGTTCCGTTCGCTCATGCTGTGCCTCCTCTGGGGACGGGATCGGCCCGTCCATTGCTGAGTGCGAAGCGCTCCGCTCGGGCAACCCGAGTTTCGAGCCTTCGCGACAATGTAACGCAGATGATACAGAAACGCGCGGGTGTGTTTCGCCCGCGCGTACTGTTCGCGTCTGCCGATCAAATCGACCGGCCGTGTGATGCGGCGTGGCGATCGCGGCGTGGATTGGCCGCCTGCGACCAGCTTTCGGCCAGCTTCTGAGCTTAGGTGCCGCGCAAGCGCGGGTCGAGAATGTCCCGCAGCGCGTCGCCCATCATGTTGAAGCCGAACACGGCAATCGCAATCGCCAGGCCCGGGAAGACGGCCATCCACCAGTACTGAGCGCCGTAGGTCAGCGCCAGACCACCGGCGTCGCGGCCCCAGGTTGGGAACGGCTCGGGAATGCCGAAGCCGAGGAACGAGATGGCCGCCTCGGCCAGTACGGCGACGCCGAGGTTGATCGAGGAGAGGATGATGATCGTCGCCATCACGTTGGGGATGATGTGAGCGAGCATGATCCGCGCGTTGTTGGCGCCCAGCGCGCGCGCCGCTTCGACGTACTGCGTGGCGCGGGTCGAGAGCACGGCGCCTCTGACGATCCGTGAGTTGCCGGCCGCGAGCACGACAGCGAGCGTGACGATCACGACGGTGGTGCGGGGGAAGACTTCCCACAGCCATTCGTCGCCGAAGTCTGCCTGGGGGCCGATGTCGGGGCCGCGGCCGAGCCCGAAGAAGCCGTCGCCGCCGGAGCCGAGCACCGCCAGGATGCCGAGGATCAGGAAGATTGCAGGGAAGGCGTTCCAGACGTCAACGACGCGCTGGATCACCAGGTCGATGTCGGGCAACGGCCCGGGCTTCGTGGGCAAGCCGAGCCCAGCTATCTCAGACAGCCGCTCCCATTGGTCATGGAGCAGCCCCAGCGTGGCCAGGTCGGCTAAGCGGATCGCGAGCTGAATGGCGAGGAAGAACAGCGAGAAGGGCAGCGCGGCGAACCACCACAGCGGCCCAGGCAGTCCGAGCACCTGAGGTGGCGCGCGCATGCTCCAGGTCAGCCCGGCCCCGGCGAAGTAGCCCGAGACGAGCCCGATCCCAGTCGCCAGGAAGGCGGTCAGCAGCACGGTCCCCACACCGACCAGCACCGTCACCTCGGCGCCGTAGACGATCCGCGTGGTGTAGTCGCGGCCGAGATTGTCCGTGCCCAGCACGTGGTCCCAGGTCGGGCCGATGAAGCGGTCCGAGAAGGTCGCCTTGGCATAGGGCACGATGTTGGCGTTGCCGCCGGTATCGGTCGTCTGAATGAGGGGCGCGAAGAAGGCCACGAGCACGCAGGCGAGCAGGATCACGGCACCGAAGGCACCCAGATACTTGCGCCGCCGGTACATCCAATAGGGCATGATCACGACCGCCACAAGGAAGCCGAACGAGCCGAGCACGATCAGCCCGACGAGCGCGGTGATAAAGCCGATCGGGCTCTCCAGCGCGCGGTTGATCAGCGTCTCGATCAGGTCCCGCGCACGTTCGGCGATGCCTTCGCGACGGCCAATGACGACAACGTCGTCGAGTGTGGTGGATTCGGACACGGCCCTGTCCCTTCGCCCCTCAACCGCTCTCGGCTAGGAGTAACGGATGCGCGGATCGACCAGCGAGTAGGCGAGATCGACCACGAGGTTGACGACGATCACGAACAGCGCGATCACGACCATGATGCCCATCACGATCGGAATGTCGCGGCGCTTGAGCGCCTCAATCATCTTGAGCCCCATACCCGGCAGGTTGAAGATGCTCTCCATGATCACCGATCCGCCGATCAGCAATGACGCCTGCAGACCGATCACGGTCAGCACCGGAATCAGCGCGTTGCGCATTGCGTGCTGCACGATCACGGCATTCTCCTGCAGACCCTTGGCGCGCGCCGTGCGCACGTAGTCCTGTCGCAGCACCTCGAGCATTTCGCCTCGCGTGAGCCGCATCATCGGACCAGCCAGCGCCACGCCCAGCAGGATCGCGGGCACATACATCTTGCGTAAGTTCTCGGGTAAGTCCTCGGTCGGCGTGGAGTAGGTGACGGGTAACGCCGGTAAGCCGAGCGTCGGGAAGACGATGCTGATCACGATCACCGCCAACCAGAATCCAGGCACGGCCAACGCGAGCACGGCCAGCCCCCTGAGGATGTAGTCGGCCGCCGAGTCCTGCCGCACGGCCGAGATCACGCCGACCGGCAGCGCGACAATCGTTCCCACGACGAGCGCCAGGAAGCCGAGCTCCATCGTCACCGGAATGCGGCTCTGCAGCTCTTCATTCACGGTCCGGAAGGAGCCCTGCAACGACGTGCCGAGGTCGCCCTGCAGCGCGTTCCAGAGCCAATCGCCGTAGCGTTCGTGCCAGGGCCGATCGAGCCCCAGCTGCGCCTCAATCCGAGCGCGGAACTCCTGCACACTCTCGCCCTGGCCGGTGTACTCCTCGAGCAAGGTGTCGACGAAGTCGCCGGGCAGGAGCTCGACCAGCAGGGAAACCAGGATGGTCACCCCCAGCAGGGTCGGGATGATCAGCAGCAGGCGGCGGATGACGTACTGGTTCATGCGGCCCTGTCCATCACAGTGTCCATCGCTCTCGGCACAGCGAGCGCCGGGCGCGTCCGGCGCGCCCGCACGGCCTGAGCCGCCGGGCGCGCCGAGCGCATCTCGAACGCTAGGTCAGCTCGTCCTTGAGGTCCTCGTCGATCCAGAGGAACGGCTCGAACGCATTGCCCGTGCCGTAGCTGATCTTCGGGTGGACCTTGTCGAAGTCGTTGTGACGCACCCATGGGTTGTAGACGTACGTCTCGGGCGCCGCAGTGTAGGGCACCGTGTACATCTTTTCCGCCATGTAGCGCTGGATGTCGTGGATCTTCTGCACGCGCTCCTCGAAGTCGAGGATGCCGCGCTGCTCGTCCATCAACCGGTGCAGCTCTTCGTCCTCTTCCGGACCGCCGCCGATCGCGGAGTTCGGGTGGCCGAAGGTGTCCGAGTCGACCGGCGACCAGGCCTCGGCGTTGCCGCCGGTGTCCAGCGCCAGCACGGCGTCGCGGTTGGCCGGCGTGCGGCTCGACGAGCCCCAGTTGTGGCGGCCGGAGTTGCGCGAGTAGACCGCGGCGAAGAGGTCCTCGGGGTCGGTCGCGCCGCCGTAGAACGGCCCGATGGCCAGGTGGCTCGACTCGCCGTCCCACGAGTCCGGGAAGTTCCCGCGGAAGATCGAGGCGATGTAGGCCGCGTATTCCTTCGAGAAGATCTCGAACTGGAAGCCGCCCTCAGCGACCGATGCGACGTTCGCGGCGAAGAAGTTGTTCGCCGTCGCGCCGTAGTCGGCCGTGTTGTGGATCGTGGCCTGAATCCCGTCCGGGTACCCAGCCGCATCAAGCAGCTTCTGCGACTCTGCCAGGTTGAGCTGGAAGTACTTCGCGTTCGGACCGAAGTCGTCCGACTTGGGGTCGAGCCAGTACGGAGCCATCGGCGAGATACCAGACTGCCAGACGCCCTGGCCGGTGTCGTCGGTGCCCTGCAGGACGCCGTCGCGGTCGAGCGCCATGGACAGCGCCAAACGCATCCGCACGTCGTTCCAGGGTGGAATCGAGAAGTTGAAGTAGAAGCCGCCCGGCGTCGCCGTCGGCGTCAACACGAAGGCGCGGTCGCGGTCGTACTCTTCGGGCAGCGCGCCGTCCATCTGCGCGTAGACCGAAGCGGACAGCCGCGAGAAGTCGAAGCTGCCGTCGGCCACGGCCTGGATGATCACGTTCGGGTCCGCGTTCAGCGTCCGCGTGATCGTGTTGAGGTACGGCGCACCGTTGCCGTTGTAGCCGTTGTGCCAGTTCGGGTTGTGACGCCAGCGCAGCGCCACGCCCGGCTCGTACTCCTCGAAGATGAACGGACCCGCGCCGACGGGTCGCTCGGCGACCGTGCCGTCGTCCACAATCTCGGGCGGAATCAGGTACAGGTGCTGCGACGAGGAGGCGAGAATCACGAACGGCGCGTGCGGCCGGTGCAGCTTCGCCGTGATCGCGTTGTCCTGACCTGGCTCGAACGAGGCCACGACCTTGTCCCAGCTCGCGCCGTTCGGCGAGACCTCGCGGAAGCGGTCGTAGGTGTACATGATGTCGTCGATGGTCAGCTGGCGACCGTTGAGCGGCTCAACGTCGTGCCAGAAGACGTCATCGCGAATGTTGAAGACGTAGGTCGTCTCGTCCACGACCTCAGGCAGCTCCGAGGCGTCGGGCGTCTGCTCGCCGTGGTAGGTCGGCGACACGCCGGGGCCGCCTTCGACCTCGCGAATCAGCTTCGCGTAGTGGTAGCCCGAACCTGTCTGCGTGCGATAGGTCAGGTTCTCGTACGGGTCCAGCGTCGGCAGGTCGCCCGAGTTGAGGCCGTAGTACGACGCGACCGAGTCGCCGCCCTGGCCCGGGCCCGGCACGCTCGAAGCTTGCTGCGCCGTCGCGGTAGCCGCCTGATCCTGCTGGTCTTCCTGATCTGCAGCCTGCATGGCCTGTTGGTCGGCCTGCTGCTGCTGCATCGCCTGCTGTTGCTGCTGGGCTTGCTGCTGCACCTGCGCGGCGGCCTGCTGGCCGTCGTCGTCATCATCGCCACAGCCGACCAATGCCAGGCCGGCCGCGCCGACGCCGGCACGCGCCGATGCGCCCAGCAGCGCACGGCGTGACAGCTGTCGACGGCGCATCCGAGTCCAGTAATTCCGTTCGCTCATCGTGTCCTCCGGGACGGGCGGCTCGCGCCGCAATCTCAGTTGCCCGGTCTGAGTCGTCAAACCGAGTTCAGTGAATCCTACTACACGACGATCCATCTCCTCACGTCATGCAAACGATTCGTTCTCCAACTCGTACGTTTCCTCTCTCAACCACCTGCGACATCACAACAGCGCCCTCCCGAGCACTGCTTGGCTCGGGAGGGCGCTCTGTTTGCTGGTGGAGACGGGGGAGAATCGAACTCCCCGTCCAGACGGCCGCTTCCCAGTGCGTCTACGTGCGTGTCCGTCGCTTGCGGTGTCCCTGAACGCCGGCGCGTCGGCCTACCGTTACGGACAGGTCAGTCGGAGTGGTCTTTCCGCCGCGCTCCCGACATCGCGCAGCGGGCATCCGGTTTGGTCGGCGCCAGTCCCGTCGCTGTTCGGATTCAGTTCAGGGTGACGTCGCCGCGGTTAGGCAGCGAGGGCAAACTCCTTGGATTCGCCGTGTATAGGAAGGTTGGCGCAGTTTTCGAGTTACGCCAGCTCGGCACGCAGCAATGCGCAGTCAACCGCTGTCGAACCCTTTCGTCCCCATGTTGGACGCCGGCGGACGCCGACGCTGACAATCAATATAGCCAGACCGTCGCCCGCAGGCTGAACAGATCGCAACACAGACCGCATCACCGCTGGCATGGCAGCACCGGCGGTCGCGCATTGGTTGACTATCTTGCAGACAGCGGCTGAGTTGGAGGAGCGCACTGGCAGCGCAGCAGAGGGGCTCCGAAGCAAATGCCCGACTTCTACCGCACCGTGCTCACGACGACTGCCGCACACGGCGAGGTCGCCCGCTTCGCGCGACGCTGGGCAGCGGACGTGTTCGGCGCCGACGCAGGAGCGATCGAGACCGAGTCGGGCGTCTGGCGCAATGCCGATCAGCAGCTGGAGGTTTGGTCCGGGGCGCACGACTCAGACACGGCGTTCGAGCTGCGCTGGACATTGCCCAGTGACGAGCCTGGCGACCGCTGGTTGATTGAGATCGCTGCCGCCTGCGATGGGCGCAGCGGTGAGCAGGACGCCCAGACCACGATTGAGGCCGTGGTGCGCTTGGACGCTGCCGACCCGCGCTCGGCGCGGGCAGCGGGATTCCGCAAGCTGAGCTTCGTTCGGCAGGTCATCGACCAGTTCGAGTGCCGCAGCGGCGGCATCGTGCTCAGCAGCGAACCGACGACGGTCGGACCAGAGCACGCGGCGGACTTCGTTGGTCAGGTGTTGGCCCGTGCGGATCGAACGCTGCCGCTGATCGCGGTGTCTCTCGATGACAGCAACCAGACCGCGTTCGATCCGCGCTCACTACAACGCGACCTCGCCGGGCTGGCGCTCGTGGCAGTCTGGGGATCCGCGGCCTCCAGGCGCATCGCCGGCTTGCTGGGCAATCAATATGCCTGCTACGGCGGCGCTGTGCGCGTCTACCGCCCCATTCTGTCGCGCGCCGACTCGCCCTCGCGACACCGCTACGTCCTGCGTTCGCGGGCATTGCAGGCTCAGTTCGCTCAGGAGATTCGACACTTCGCCGCGAGCGTCAACCGCGAACTGCCGAGCGACGGCCGCTGCGATGAGATCGCCGATCGCATCCGGCTGCAGGAACGAGCGCGGTTGGCCTCCCAGGTCGAGGAACTGTCCCGCGCGCTGCAGACGAAGATCGGGGTCGGCGCGGAACGTTCCGAGTCGCTCAACGAGACGATCCTGGCGCTGCAGTCTCAGCTGCGGCGAGTGGAGCAGGAACGCGATCGCTGGCGCGGCCAGGCGGAACGGTTGGATCAGGCCCTGGATGTGGTTGCGGCGCATCAGGCATCGCTTGAGGCTCCACCGCCGCCCGATGACCCGGATAGCACCGTCGATGCGGTGCAGCTGGCTGAGGCCTATTGTGCACACCTCGACCTGTTCGCCAACGCCCACGAGAGCGCCGCAGCGTCGCGATACCAGCCGGCGAGCGCGGTCTGGGAGAGCCTCCGACGCCTGGACAACCTGGGACAGGCGCTCGCTGACGGCATGGACGAGGCGCAGATCGTCGGCTGGTTGCGGACGCGCAACGTGGATGTCTCGACCGAGTCGTCGGACACGATGCGCCGCTTCGGCGCAGAGCGCCGCTTTCGCAACGCCGACGGAGATTTGGTGGAGATGCAGTTGCACATCAAGCTGGGCGGCGGCGGCAGCGCCGATGCCTGGTGCCGAATTCACTTTCGCTGGAACTCGGCCGCCGCCAAGATCGAAGTCGGACACGTCGGACGCCACCTGGAGACCAGCCGCAGCTAGCCGGGTCGGGCTTGACGTTCAGCCTCTCAGCGCCCGTTCGATCTGACGCTTCACGTCGCGCTCCGCTAGCAGCTGGCGCTTCTCGTACTGCCGGCGCGAGCGTCCGATGCCCACTTCCAGCTTGGCCAGCCCGCGCGTGAGATAGAGCCGCAGCGGCACCAACGTCTGACCCTTCTGCTCGAAGGCCTGTTCGAGCTGCGCGATCTCGCGTCGGTGGAGCAGCAGACGCCGATCGCGCGTGGGTTCATGGTTCGCCTCGCCCGACGGCTCATAGCGCGCAATGTGCGCCCCAACCAGCGCCATACCGTCCGCGCGAGGCCGACAGTAGGCCTCGGCGATGGACGCTCGACCGGCACGGATGCTTTTGATTTCCGATCCGCTCAGCGCCAGTCCTGCCTCATAGCGACGCAGGATCTCGTAGTTGCGCAGGGCACGCCGATTGGACGCGACCGTGCGGTCGTTGGGCTGCGACCCGTTCGGCCCGTTCGACGACTGTTTCGATTTGCGCTTGGCCATAGCGAAAGCTTACGCGGGTACCGCGTCCGAGGGGTGACTCGACGCATGATTGGACTCATGATTGGGCGCGTAGCATGCCGAGATGAACGAATCCCGCACCGTGGCTCTGCGCGCGTTGACCTGGACGAAGCTCGCGATCGCCGTGCTGACAGTCGCGGCTGCCGCGGGGCTGGCGGTCTCGTTGGGCGCGGGAGCGGCCGTGCTCGTTCATCCACCGCTGTTCGGCGACCTGCGGCCCTGGTGGCCGGCCCTGGCCGCCGTCGGACTCTGCTCCACTGCTGCCGGCTACTGGCTGCTCTGGGGACGCAACAGTTAGACCGCCGAGACCGCCATAGCGCGGCTACGCTGGATTCGATGTCCTCCGCAAGATTCCTGCTGCTGACTGTCTCGTTGCTCGCTCTCGCCGCGTCCGCGCTCGGATGCAGCGGATCGGGCGCCGGGATCTTCTCCGGCGTGGGCGGCTCCGCCGTGGCCGCGCTGCACATTGACGAGGCCGCCGACGACCTGGCCGTGCTCACCCCGCTCAACCGCCCGCTCGCGCTCGATGAACGATTCTGGATTCGGCTGGAGATGAATGAGCCAGTCGACGCCGACCATATTGTGGTCCGCGTCGAGTACGACGCCGGCGCGCGGGAGTACTTCGAGCTGCGCGACTTCGAGTATCGCGGCGTCGAGCCGCCCTGGCAGGTCGCGGCGATTCCACTGGCCCTGACCGACGACGGCGACTTCAACATCGCCCTGATCGTCAACTCCCGCAAAGTGACCGACGTCAAGCTCTCGGTCGAGCATTAGCGGCTGCGGCTGGGGCAGCCCCCGCTCGCGCGGTCACGCCCGTGCCAGAGTACGTGTACGGGGCCACGATTACTCAGCTGAACGGCTGCGCTACCCTTGCCGCTGGAAGCGTTGAGGGGGAAGCGACATGCGGCCAATCGTGGACGTGGCAGCCGATCTGGGGCTCACGGCGGACGAGATCGATCAGTACGGACACCGCAAAGCCAAACTGACGGCCGACGCATTGGCGCAACTGGCCGATCGTCCTGCCGGCGATCTGGTGCTGGTCACCGGCATGACCCCAACCACCGCCGGCGAAGGCAAGACCACCACGGCGATCGGCCTGACACAGGCGCTCAGGCTGGCAGGCGCCAACGCCGCGGCGGCTCTGCGCGAACCGTCGATGGGGCCGGTCTTCGGCATCAAGGGCGGCGGCACCGGCGGCGGCGGATCGCAGGTGCTGCCAGCCGACGACATCAACCTGCACTTCACCGGCGACCTGCACGCCGTGACCGCCGCCAACAACTTGCTCGCGGCGTCGATTGATAACTCGATCTTCCACGGCAACCCGCTCGGGCTCGATCCTCGCCGAATCACTTGGCGGCGCTGCATCGACATGAACGATCGCGCGCTCAGAGGCGCCGTGATCGGCATGGGTGGCACGACGGATGGCGTCCCGCGCGAAGAGGGCTTCGACATCACCCCGGCCTCCGAAGTGATGGCGATCCTCTCCGTCGCCTCCGACCTCGATGACCTGCACGAACGGCTCGGCAATGTGATCGTCGGCTACACCGGCGGCTCCCCAATCGAACCAATCACCTGTCGCGAGCTCGAAGTCGACGGTGCGATGACCGTGCTGCTCGAGGACGCGATTCGCCCCAACCTCGTCCAGACATCGGAGGGCGGGCCCGCGTTCGTGCATGGCGGACCCTTCGCCAACATCGCCCTGGGCTGCAACTCGATCGCCGCCACACGCGCCGCGATGGCCACGGCCGACATCACCGTCACCGAAGCCGGATTCGGTTCCGACCTCGGCGCGGAGAAGTTCTTCAACATTTACTCAAGAATCGGCGGCTTCGAGCCGCAGGCGGCGGTGATCGTCGCCACCGCCCGCGCGATCAAGCGCCACGGCGGACGCAACGCGCGGGACCTGGAGACCGAAGACCTCGATGCGCTCGAAGCGGGACTGCCCAATCTCGACGCGCATATCGACAACGTGCAGCGTCACGGCGTGACGCCAATCGTGGCCGTCAACCGATTCCCATCCGACACCGAGGCCGAGCTCGACGCGATCGGCGCGCATTGTCGCGCGCGCGGCGTCCGCGCGTCGGTCGC
The DNA here is from genome assembly GCA_022822375.1 of Dehalococcoidia bacterium. GTDB lineage: Bacteria > Chloroflexota > Dehalococcoidia > Bin125 > Bin125 > Bin125. The sequence goes on along the minus strand of JAJEBU010000051.1, from coordinate 6,643 downwards.
CAATCCATTCGAAGGCGGCGAGGCCTGTCTCGACTTGGCCCGCGAAGTGCAAGAGGCGTTGAGCGGCGACCGGCCGGCCTTCCAGCGCCTCTACGAGCTGGAGCAGCCGCTGACTGAGAAGATCGAAGCGATTGCCCGCGAGGTCTACGGCGCCGGCAGCGTCTCGTACCTGCGGCGCGCCGAGCTGACGCTGCGCCGCGCCCGTCGGCTGGGGCAAGCCGACTGGCCCGTCTGCATCGCCAAGACCCAGTACTCGCTCTCCGACGATCCCGCGCAGCTCGGGCGTCCACGAGCTCACGAATTCACGGTGCGCGACGTGCGACCGTCGGCCGGCGCGGGATTCGTGGTGATCATCTCGGGCGAGATCATGACCATGCCGGGCTTGCCCCGCAATCCTGCCGCGACGCAGTTCGATCCATCCGCCCAAACGCACACCAGCTGAGCCGCCATGACTGAATGCCATGCCTGAGTTCCGTAACGTCTTCGCCGGCAACCCACTCGACCGCGAAGCGGCGCACCGCCGCGACGAGGACTGGGTCTCGAAACAGATCGACTCTGTCGACGCGCTCGTGCTACCGCTGCGCAACCTGACCTTTCCGATGCGCCAGACCGAAGGTGCAGTGCGCCTGTGCTGGTCACCGCTGCCGGCCGGCGCGGACATCGAACGTCACCCCCTGCTGCTGCTCGGCTCATCCGACGGCGCGGCGCGCTTTGCGATCAATGAAGCTGCCGCGCCGAACCGCTTCCAGCTGCCCGATGACGCCGAGTTCCAGGACCTCAGAGCCGCCGCGCCAGTGCTCGACGCTGACGATGCCGGCATCGCTGCGCAAGCGCGAGCCTTCCTCGACTGGCACGAGCGGCACCGGCACTGCGCGGTCTGCGGCGCCGAGACCTCAGCCATTCAGGGCGGCATCTCGCGCAAGTGCACCGCCTGCCCCGCCGAGCACTTCCCGCGGACCGACCCGGTCGTGATCACCGTCGTGATCGACCGCGAGCGCGACCGATGCCTGCTCGGCCGCCAGGCGTCCTGGCCGCCCGGCATGTTCTCGGCGCTGGCCGGATTCATCGACCACGGCGAGTCGATTGAAGACGCCGTGCGCCGCGAAGTGGCAGAAGAATCCGGCATCGACGCCGTCAATGTTCGCTATCACTCATCGCAGCCTTGGCCGTTCCCCTCCTCGCTGATGATCGGCTGTCACGCCGACGCCGGCTCGTCGGACATCAACTACGACGACTGGGAGATGGACGATGTCCAGTGGTTTACCCGCGCTGAAATCAACGACTCGCTGTCCAAGCCGGCGGCGCAGCTGGGTCAGCCCGGTCTGCCCGACGGATCGCTCTCACTGCCCGGCCCGATGGCGATTGCGCACACCTTGATCACCGCCTGGGCCAACGGCGACGTGTGACGTGTGACGTGTAGTACGTCACCTTCTTTCTGACGAATCCCGATTACGATCATCGGCATGATGACACTCAGATCCATTTCCCTCGCCGCCGTCCTCTTCCTGCTCAGCGCGTTCCTGCTCGCCTGCGCTTCGGACGACGACCCACAGCAGCAACAGCAGCAGCAGCAACAACAACCACAGACCTCGGCGCAAGAGGAGCAAGAGGAGCAAGAGGAACAGCGGCAACAAGCTGCCGTCGAGATCCGCTCGGACGGCGCGGAGCAGCAGCAACAGGCCGACGACCCACCTGCGGCACAACAGCGTCAGTCGGATGACGACGGCGATGAGCCGACCGCAGCCGCACAGACAACCTCCAGCGATCAGCAGCAGGACGACTCGCCAGCGGCTGACTCCCAGCCATCCGAACAGACGGAATCCCAACAGCAGACGACAGAGTCGACTGATCAGCAGTCAGCCGCGCAAGACCAACCCGCCCAGCAGTCGCAGCAGGAGGCACCACAGCAGTCCGAGCAGGCAGCGCAGCAGATTCAGCAGACGCAAGACTCCGAGCCCTCAGAGCCGCCGGAACGAGATGCGTTGACCCTGCGAGCGGAGGAGATCCTCGCTCAAGCCACCGCCCCAGAGCTGACCGGACTGAACGGTTGGCTGAACGGCGAGGAGACCTCGATCGCGCTCGAACTGGCCAAGGGCAATGTCGTACTGATCGACTTCTGGACCTACACCTGCATCAACTGCGTTCGCACGCTGCCCTTCCTGACCGCGTGGGACGCGAAGTACCGCGATCATGGGCTGGTCATCCTCGGCGTGCACACGCCCGAGTTCGAGTTCGAGAAGCTGCCCGCCAACATCAGCGCAGCCATCGCCGAGCACGGCATCCAGTACGACGTGCCGATCGACAACGACTACCGCACTTGGCGCGCATTTCGCAACCGCTACTGGCCCGCCAAGTATCTGATCGGTCCGACCGACGACGGGTCGCCGATGGGCATCCGCTACTCCCACTTCGGCGAGGGCCACTATGAGGAGACCGAGCAGGAGATTCGCGAAGCGCTGGAAGCGGTCGGGAAGGACCTCTCCGACGTCCCATTCGGGGTGAACGCGGCGGTCCCCACGCGCGAGAGCGGGAATCCGCGTCAGACTCGCGAGCTCTACGCCGGTTGGAGCCGCAACACCGGCTCAGGCGGCCCTTACGCCGGTCAGGAGACTTACTTCCTGGCTGGGCCCGGCATCCCCACGCACTATCGCGACATTGACACCGACGACCGCGAGCACAACCTCTGGTACCTCGAGGGTCTGTGGACGACCGAAACCCAGGCCATCGTGCATGCGCGCGAAACGAAGAATCTCGAGGACTACATGGCGCTGCTCGTGCGCGGGAGAACGGCCAACGTCGTCCTGACCGTCGCAGAGGACGGCGACCCCTACGACGTCTACGTGCAGTGGGACGGCGACTGGCTGGACCGCTCGATCGCCGCGGAACACATCAAATGGGACGCCGACGGGCGCTCGTTCATCCGCGTCACCGAGAACGATCTCTACCGGCTGATCTTCCTGCCTGAGTTCGGCGAGGGCGAGCTGATCCTGCGCTCGAACTCGGACCAGTTCCGCGTCTTTGCCTACACCTTCGGCGCCTACGTCGGCGGCGAGTAATCTCAGCACAGAACCAACGCCCGACCATTGAGGACCACCATGATCCGATCATTGATCACCATCGCCGCCGTAACCGCCGCGATGCTGGCGCTCGCCGCCTGCTCCAGCGGCTCCGACAGCTCCGACGGGGCCCAGCAGGAGACCACGGCGGATCAGCCGCAGCAGACGGAACAGCGGCAATCAGAGCAGTCCACAGATGCGCAGGACCGTTCCTCGAACGAGTCGAGCGCTCAGCCACAATCGCAGGCAACACCATCGCAATCGCAAGAAGATGGGCAGGCGCAAGAACAGGCGCAGGTCGCAGATGATCAACCACAGTCCACCGCCGACTCTGGCGCGTCCGACCAGCACGCCTCGCAAGCATCAAGTCCCGGCGGCTCGATCCCGATCGTCGAACCAGCGGACTACGACGCCCTGAGCCCGCGCTTGCAGCTGTTGCGAGACGGCGGATATCCGGTCTACGTCTTTGACAACGACTACACACTGGCACTGGGAACTCCCGACATTTCGCCGGGCGAGCACCGCATCTCGGTCGTGATCGAGGGGCCGCAAGGCCTGGTCGAGTTCCCTGCGATCGCGGTCAGCGTCGCGCCTGATGCTGCGGAGGGCAGCGCGCATGAAGTCGTCGCCCGATTCGCGCGCTTCCCCGATGGCGTCCGCGGCTTTCACGTCACCTCGATCGACTTCACCCACGCCGGCCGCTGGAACCTGATTCTGCGTGTGCCCGCCGGCGACGGCTTCACCGATCTCGGCATCGCCCTCGACGTCCCCGAAGCCACGTCCGCGCCGTCTGTCGGAGCATCCGCGCCGGCGTCAGACAGCCGGACGCTGACCGATGTCGCCAACATTGTTGACCTATCGACTGGTGAGACTCCTGACCCCGGCCTCTATCTCGTGTCCATCGCCGACGCGGTCGCCGACGACAAGCCGTTCGTCGTCGTGTTCGCCTCGCCCGGCTTCTGCACCAACGCATTCTGCGGCCCGCAGGCCGAAGTGCTCTCCGAAGTCCGCCAGATCTACGGGGACGCGGCCAACTACGTGCACGTCGACCTCTACGAGAACCCCGAGCAGGTCAGGCTCGGTGAGGAACCGATCGAGACCCCCATTCTGGAGGAATGGGGGTTGCACACCGACGAGTGGACGTTCGTCGTGGACGCCGATGGAGTCGTCACCGCCCGATTCGAAGCCTTCGCCCCGCTCGCCGAAGTCGACGCCGCGCTCGGCGGCCTGCTCGACGGCTAGTCTTCCGTCTCAATCGGCTGGTCGAGCGCGTTGCCGTACTCGTGCCAGGACGCGTCGTAGTTGCGGCTGTTGTTGTAGCCGAGCAGTTGCAGGAGCCAGTATCCGTGCGCCGCACGGATGCCGCCCTGTCAATAGGTGGTCACCGTCTTCTCGGGCGTGATACCCAGATCACCCAGCATTTGGCGCAGCTCCGAGGCCGGCTTCAGCGTGCGCACCGGGCTGTCCAGCGTGTGCAGCCACTCCAGATGCACCGCGCCAGGAATGCGGCCGCCGCGCTGCGTGCCGCGCTTGTTGGCGCCGGTCCACTCGCCGTCCGAGCGCACGTCCCAGAAGACATGGTTGTCGTCAGCGATCGCTTCGGGAATCTCGTCAATCCGGCAGATCGAGTCGTCGTGCGGTGCTGACGGCGTCGGATACTCGACCGCCTGCGGACGGAAGTTCTCGCGCGAGAGCGAGCGGCCCTCGGCGTACCACTTGTCCAGTCCGCCGTCGAGAATCTTGAAGTTGGTGTGGCCGAAACGGTCGAACGTCCACCACGTCCGCGCGGCGTAGAGCGAACCCGATCCGTCGTAACCGACGACGGTCGTGTCTGGCGTAATGCCGAGCCGGCCGACCAAGCGCGCCCACTGTTCCGGATCGGACATGCCGTAGATCTGCGAATCGTCGCGAGGATCGGTCTTCCAATAGCGCGACAACGACCAGACCGCCCCAGGGATGTGCAGGCGCAGATACGCATCGATCAGATCGCAGTCGAGCACGACCACATCCGGGTCGTCAATGTGTTCGGCCAGCCAATCGGTCTCGCAGATTAGCTCGGGACGCGCCCAACCGTCGGATTGACTCGTCATGAATCATCGCCTTCCTCTTCCGTCGCGGCGGACGGATCATACTCGCCGCGCAGATACTCAATCGCGACGAACAGCTGGATGTCCTGGCCGGCCTCAAAGCCGGTGTCGGGAATCGCAATCTCAATGTCGGGCGTGATCCCGACACCCTCGACCTGCTGGCCGTTCGGCGTCAGATAGCGCGCGATGCTGACGTAGAGCACGCTGCCGTCGGACAACCGGCGCGGCACGTTGACGGTGCCCTTGCCGGTCGTGGTGACGCCGATCAGGACGGCGCGGCCGTGATCGCGCAGCGCCGCCGCCATCACTTCCGAGCCCGAGGCCGAGTGCTCGTTGATCAGCACGACCAGTTGCAGGTCGACGCCGGCCCCGCCCGAACGGTCGCGGAAGATCTCTTCCTCGCCCATACGGTCAATCTGGCGCAGGATGATCTCCTCATCCACGAACTCCCCGGTTGTCTCGACTGTGGCGCTGAGCAAGCCGCCGGGATTGTTGCGCAAGTCGACAATGAGCTGTTCCAAGCCCGCGTTGCGCGCGCCGTCAAGCAGTTCCAGCAGCTCTGTGCGAGTGTCCTCCGTGAACTGCTGAATCAGGATGTAGCCAATGTCTGCGACCGGATTGCCCGAGCGGTCCGTGATCGGCAACGACTCCACGCTGGGCACCACGATCCGATCGCGTGTGACCACAACCAGCTCTTCCTCGCCGTCCGCATGGCGGACGAGCAGTGCGACGTCGGTCCCGCGCGGCCCGCGAATCACGGCCACGGCCTGCTGCAAGCTCCAGCCGGATGTCGACTCGCCATCGACCTCGAGGATCACATCTCCCGCGCGAATCCCGGACTGCTCCGCCGGCGAGTTGCGGAACGGCCGCACGATCACGATCGCCTCATCGACGATGTTCACGGTCGCCCCGATGCCTTCGAACGATCCGCCGATGTCCTCCGACGCGAGCCGGTAGCGCTCAGCGTCGATGAAGACCGTGTGCTCGTCCTCCAATGCCTCGATGATGCCCCTGATGGCGGCCTCGCGTGTGTCAATCGATGCGAACTTGTCCGGCTCGACGAAGTCCTCGTCCAGAATCTCGACGATCTCATCGAGGATCGCGAAGCGCGACTCGCGCCCTGGCGTCGTGGCGGCCTGTTGTTGGTCGTCATTGGACGGTGCGACCACGGATGGCGCCGCGGTTGGCGGGCTGAGATCTCGTGAGCTGCGGAGCGATGCCGGATAGCCGTCCGACGCGTCCACGATCCGCATCACGCCGATGCCCAGCGCGAAGGCGGCGCCGATCATCACGAAGATGAGCAAGCCGATGGTCCATCGGCTCGCGCCGCCGGATCCGCCGCTCGATCCGCCCCGTTGCGGCTCTCCGACGTTGGCGCTGCCGCCGGCCGGCGGGTCCCAGCGAAGCTCTGACATGTTCGCCGCCCTTCCCCTCTGACTCGCGTCGTCTGCGCTCGCGACGGCGCGATCTGTATCATCGCAGCCAGTGGCGTCGCGTGTC
>JAJEBU010000033.1 GCA_022822375.1 Dehalococcoidia bacterium | reverse complement strand
CGGAACCTCAACGACCTCGCCGTCGTACGCGCTCTCCAGACCGTCGCAGCGGCCCGTGAGGCCGACGTTGTTCGGCTCGTGCACCACGCAGAGGACGGCACCGGTCACGTCGGCGTTATTGAATTCGCGGCCAGCCAGTTCGCCGGCGACTCGGTCGTCGAGCCCGTAGTGGATCGTGGAACCGACCAGCCCGGCGACGTCGGCTCCAGAGTTGAAGGTGACCAGGTAAGCCCCGCTGCTGCGCGCGGCAACCAGTGCGTCACGCAGACCGTCGATGTTCGGAATCGACGAGGCGATACCGAGCGCGCCGCGCTCGACGCAGTCCATGATCGCGGCCGCGTGGTCCTCGACCTCCGGTTCGCCCGTGAACTCCACGTTGGTCAGGCCGAGTTCGAGCGCATTCTGCTGCGCCACGAGTTCGAAGTCGATCCAGAACTGATCGCTGTCCGCTCCGTGGTGGACAATGCAGTAGAGCTCGCCTGACGTTTCTGCGTCAGCCATGCTGTCATCAGCCATGCCGTCGGTGGACATCGCGTCAGTGATGGTCAGGCCGACCGGCGACGACAAGCGCCACTCGCCCGTCACGTCGGCGGGCAAGAAGCGAGCGCTTGGTCGTTGCAGTTCGCCCCATGATCCGTCGGCATCGCGTTGCTGAACGGCGATTTCGACGCGTCCATCCTCATGCCGCATCGCTCCAACGCGGACTTCAGCGTCTGAGCCGTGTTGGGCAGCGAAGGCAACTCCGGCGATGATCGCCGCGAGCGCGCTCAAGAAGAGCGCCGATAGGCCAACGGTTCGTTTGGTGTTCCGCGCCATTGAGATCTCTCCTTGCTCGGCCATCCGTGAGACACCGAGAGGCCGAGGGAACGACCCTCGGCCTCTCATGGTGCGTTCTCGCGAACGGCGAACGACTCGAACTAGACTGCCTCGATGATCGTCGAGATGCCCATGCCGGCTCCGATGCACTGCGTGGCCAGACCGTACTGGCCGCCCGAGCGCTTGAGCTCGCGCGCGACCGTCGTGACCAGGCGGGTGCCCGTGGCGCCGAGCGGGTGGCCGATGGCCAGCGAGCCGCCGTTGACGTTTACGTTGTCCATGTCGATACCGAGTTCCTTGACGGACGGAATCACCTGCGCGGCGAACGCCTCGTTGAACTCGACGCGGTCGATCTGCGAAGCCTCAATGCCCGCGTGCGCCATCGCCTTGCGGGTGGCGGGAATCGGTCCGAGACCCATGACCTGCGGCTTGACGCCACCGACGCCGAAGCCGGCGATGCGGGCCAGCGGCTCGAGACCGAGCTCGTCCGCCTTGCGCTCGCTCATCAGCAGGGCGGCGGTGAAGCCGTCGTTGGTCGGGCAGCTGTTGCCGGCGGTGATGCGAATCTCGCTCTGCGTGTGCGAGACCGTGCCACGCACCGTGCGCAGACCACTCAGACCCTCGAAGTTCGTACCCGGGCGGTAGCCCTCGTCGACGGCGACAACAGTCTTCTCGCCGCGCTCGTCGAGCAACAGGTTGCCCTCGTCGTCGAAGACCGGCCGCTCAACCTCGATCGGGACAATTTCGCCCTCGTAGAAGCCGTTGGCCAGTGCTTCGCCGTACTTGCGGTGTGACTCGACTGCGAACTCGTCCAATGTCTCGCGGGAGATGTCATACATCTCGGCCACATTCTGCGCGGTCTGCAGCATCGAGGTGACGGGCGACGAGTCGAGAATCTCGTCAGGAATCGGGACTGAGAAGTCGAGGCCGTGGTCGGGCGCGAGGTTGCGCTGCGCCTCGGTCATCTGGTGGCGATCCTGGTTGAATTCGGTGATCCGGTTCGGCTCCACGCCACCGCCGCCGCCGAGCTGGCGGCCCATGCGCTCGACCCCGAGCGCGATACCGACGTCGATCGCGCCGACCATGATCTCTTGCGCCACACGGTGCATCGTCTCCATCGAGGAGCCGCACTGGCGGTTTGAGTCGAAGGTGCACACGGACTCGGGCAGTCCGGCCAGACGGACGATGTGATTGGCGCCAATGCCAGCGAGCTCAGCCACGCCGCCGACGCAGCCCATGCCGACGTCTTCGATGTCGTGCGGGGACAGCTGCGGGAAGCGGCTCAGCAGCTCTTGCAGCACCTGCACGGCCACGGTGTCCATTCGCGTCGCGGTGAAGGCGCCACGTCCGCCTCGAGTGAAGGCAGAGCGAGCGCCGTCCACGATGACGACATTCTGCATTTCCATGAGTCAAGTTCCTCTCTGGGGCGCACCAGGTCACGCGCGCCCTGTCTTTGGGGTTCAGTCGGCAGTGTAGCGAACGTCCAGCGAAACCGACGGGGCCGTTCAGGAGCCAAAGATCGCGGCCACGGGACAGGTGAAGCCGGGCAAGACGTCTTGTCCGTCGAGGCTGCCATCGTCGGCAATCGTCTCAACCGACTGTCCGGGTCGATGCACATCCACGCTGCGCGATACCGGATGCACGACCCAGACCATCCGCACGCCAAAGCTCAGCCACATGCGGGCTTTGCCTCGCACGATATCCACGTCGTCGTTGGGTGAGACAATCTCGACCGCAAGATCGGGTACGACTTCGGAGTATCGAGGCTCTCGGCCCGTACCGATTCTCTCTGCCGCAAAATAGGCAACATCTGGTGCTCGGACGGTATCCGGGTCGCGTTCCAAACGTACGCCGGAATCGGAAGTGGTAACGATTCCGGCGTTTCGAGGCCTGATGAACAACAGAAGCTCAAAGGCTGTGTTCGCAGCGATCTCACCGTGCTCTCTGCCGGTTGGCATAGTCTTGTGCAACACTCCCTGAATCAGCTCGCCGCGAATCCCCTCGCTGTGCAGTCGGAGGAGGTCTTGGGCCGTCAGTAGCTTGGCGTCGGTCGTGGTCATTCGTCGCTTGCTCCCACTTCAGGCTATCAAGACCGTCGCCTGAACATTCGGCCGAGGTCGAAGAACATCGCCCACCCGAATCTCGCCAGCCAGCGCGCGACGCCCTCGAAGAACATCTGCCCGCTGACTCGTTGCTCGACCGCGACGCCGCAGTGCCGGCAGGAGCCGGTGGACTGGTCGATCATGGCTGCGCAGACCGGACACTGCGTGTAACGCCGATCCGGCACCACGCCGAAGTGTTTCGACATGTCTGGTCTCCCCCCTCCCCCTTTGCAGCGGTTGTCGCGGGGTGAGACGCAACCGCGCCGGACTCCTCGAGGAGCCCGGCGCGGCGGGTTGGACAGCCAGGGCTCTGAGGTCTACACCTCGAAGTTGTAGACCTTCATCGCGTTGCGCTGGAGGACGTTGAGCAGGTCCTCCTCAGGCAGCACGCTGAGGACTTCCTCGACGTGTTCCTTCGGGTTGCGCGCGACCGAGTTGGGTCCCGGCGACATCGAGGTCGGGTGCGGGAAGTCGGTCTCGAACATGAAGTTCTCGGAACCCATCATGTCGATCGCCTTCAGCGCGGACTCTTCCTCGAACCAGAAGCAGCCGTAGCACTGGCGCTTGAAGTATTCCGAGGGCAGCATGTCCATCTCAGGATGCTCTTCGCGGCAACCCGAGTTCAGCCATTGCCAGTCCATCGCCTCGAGCAGGTAGGGGATCCAGCCGACACCGGATTCGACCGAGACGAAGTTCAGCTCGGGGAAGCGGTGGCACATGCCCGACAGAATGATGTCGAGGATGGCGTTGGAGTTGTCGAGGAAGAGCTTGACGGTCGACTTGGCGTAGGCCGCCTGACGGCCGTTGTCGACGGTCACATTGCGCAGCTCGGTGAGATCGCCGGAGCCGATGTGGAAGTTGATGGACAGGCCCATGTCCTGCGCCTGGTTCCAGATCGGGTCCCAGTGGTCCTCGGTGATGCGCGGCAGTCCGAAGGTGTGCGGCTGATTGGTCATCAGCACACCGCGGTGCCCGCGATCGTGCGCGCGCTGCATCTCGTCGACGCAGGCCTGCACGTCCCAGAACGGCATCGCCATGATCGGAATGAAGCGCGACGGCTCCACCGACGTCCATTCGACGAGGAAGTCGTTGTAGGCGCGCACGCAGTCGAGGCGCAGCTCGTCGTCGGTCATCTGCAGGAAGTTGCCAGAGCCGAAGCCGCCCACGTTGGGGTAGACGACCTGGGCGTACATGCCGTACTCATCCATGCGCTCGAGGCGCTCGCGGATCTCCCAGCTGCCGTGGTCCGCCTCTTGGAGGCTGGGCGGGTGATTCGGCGGCGGGGTCTTCCAGCCGGCCATCGCGGCGCCGGCGGTGGGCATGAACTTCTTGCCGCCCATGACCCAGCGGTCTTCGTTGATCTCCGGGTCGAAGATCACGTGTGGGACGAGGTCGCCCCACTTCTTGGTGGAGATGCGGTCCGTCCACAGCGTCTCCGGTTCGGAAACGTGCGTGTCGGAGTCGATCACCTTGATCCGATCGCAGATCATCTCGGCCATGTGTCGTCCCTTTCCTCGCGCCGCGTGGCATTGGCGCGACTGATATGTGGCGAGGTTAGCACTTCTGCGCAAGTCAATTGGGGCCGCCCGGGGACGCCGTGCGCCTTGTCCCGCGCTGAGTGCGTGCCTAGCATAGTCGATAGTACGAACGCGCGAAGCAAATCAGCCGAGCGTTCGTTCCCATCGACCTCGCCACATCCGTCGAATGGCTCACGATGGCCGCCCAGACTGCCGCTGCTGACGCCCCGTCCACAGAAACGCCGCTGCCTGACGAGCAGCGGCCGCTCGGGATCGACCTGCCGCGCGGAACCAAGCGGCTGATCATCATCGGCGCAATGCTCGGCATGTTCCTCTCCGCGCTCGAACAGAGCGTGGTCAGCCCGGCCATGCCGCAGATCGTGTCCGATCTCGGCGGGCTCGAACTGTACCCGTGGCTCGTCCAGGCCTTCGTCATGGCGCAGGTGGTGACGATCCCCATTGCGGGCACGATGTCCGACACCTTCGGACGCAAGCCCGTGCTGCTGGGCGGACTGACCATCTTCCTGATCGGCTCCGCGCTGTGCGGCTTCGCGCCGGGCATCTACGAGTTGATCGCGTTCCGAGCCGTGCAGGGTGTCGGCGGAGCGATTCTGGCGACCGCCACCTTCTCTGTCATCGGCGACCTCTACACGCCGGCGGAGCGCGGGCGGTTCATCGGCCTGTTCGGCGGTGTCTTTGCGCTCAGCAGCTTGATCGGCGCGCCGATCGGTGGGGTGCTGACCGAAGCGCTGTCCTGGCGCTGGGTCTTCCTCTGCATGCTGATCGTCGGACCGTTCGTGATGCTCGTGATCGCGCTGAAGATGCCCTGGCTGCGACCGCCCAAGAAGAAGCTGCAGATCGACATCGCCGGCGTGCTGACGCTGTCGTTCATGTTGATCCCGGCCATGATCGCGCTCAGCCTCGCGTCTCAGTGGGGCTGGCTCGCGCCGCAGACGCTGGTGCTCTTCGCGGTCTCAGCGCTGGGCCTGGGGCTCTTCATCCGCGTCGAGCAGCGGGCTGAGCAACCAATCGTCCCGCTCGAGCTGTTCCGCATTCCAACGGTCGCCACGGCGGCGGTAGTCAACTTCTTCATCGGCATCGGGATGATGGGCGTGTTCGTCTACCTGCAGTTCTATCTGCAGGTGGGGATCGGCGTCGACGCGGCGACGGCCGGCCTGGTGATGGGACCGATGATCCTGGTGTCGGTGATGGGCTCGATCGTGTCGGGACAGGTGATGTCGCGGACGGGCCGCTACAAGTTCCTGGCCGTGACGGGCTCGCTGATGATGTTCTCGTCGATGCTGCTGCTGTCCACGATGACCCGCGAGACGACCATCCCCGGCGTGCTCGGGCGGATGTTCCTGTTCGGCATCGGGATGGGGCTGATGATGCCGGTGATGTCGATTGCGACGCAAAATGCCGCGCCGCAGAAGTTCCTCGGCATCGTCTCGGCCTTCACCCAGTTCTTCCAGCAAGTCGGCGGCGTGATTGGGATCGGCGTGATCGGCGCGCTCTTCAACGCCCGACTCGCGCAAGGCCTGATGGATCGGCTCGCGCCCGACCTGGTCGACCACATTCAACCGGAGAAGCTGGTCGATCCGATCTTCCGCGACTCGCTCGTGGAAGATCTGGGGCCCGAAATCTGGGCCGTCGCCGAGCCGCAGGTGCAGACGGCCGTGGCCGTCGCGATCACCGACAACTTTCTGCTCGCCGCAGGCATCGTCGCCATCTCAGTGCTCGCCATCTTTCGCATGAAGGAGATTCGGTTGCGCGGCAGCGAGCCGCTGCCTGCCGTCAACGTGGAACGTCCCCCGTCACCGAAACCGAGCGGTCCAGTTCTGGAGATTCCAATCTTGCCGCGCCGATCAGACCGAGCGCCCGAGCAGGCTGCGCATCCGGTCAGGAACGGCGCGGCCGTCGACATTTACGGACTCGATCTGCGCAGTCAACTGCCGCCTGCCGCGCCCGAGATGTTGAACGGCGCCGATCGACTTGGCCCAGCGGTCGACCGCAACGGCGCGACGCCGCCGCTCCGTCGCAACGTCGTTGCGGCAGCGATGATTGGCGCCGGGATGGGCGTCGCGATCTCGATCCTCACGCGGCGGCCGACCCAGCACCGGAGCGGGAGACGCTGACAGCGCTCAACCGTTGAACTCCGCCGCGACGACCTCGAAGGCCTCATCCGACGCTTCCAGCGTGTGCGCGATGTCCGCCTCTGAGATCGCCGTGGAGAGGAATCCGTTGTGCACCGGGTGCAGGTAGACGCCGCGCTCGGCCAGTTCGGATGCGAATCGGTAGGCGCGCGGTGCTTGGCGCGCGGTGAAGTCGTCGCCGTCGAACGTCATCAGCGGGATCGTCACCGGCCCGGTCTGTCGAATCCCCACACCGTGCGCATCAGCGGCCTGCTGCCAACCCGATCTCAGCGCGCTGCCGATCTGCTCCAGATGGGCGATACCGTCGGTCTCGAGCATCGTTTCCAGCGTCGCCTGCGCGGCCGCCATCGGAGCGCTGGTGAACCAGTAGGAGCCGGTCCCGAACGTTTTGGCCACGGCGTCGCTCAAGCTCTCGCGGCCCATCAACGCAGAGATCGGATGCCCGTTACCAATCGCCTTGCAGTACGCGCTCAGGTCAGGGTCAACGCCCAAGGGCGCCCAGCTGCCGGCCATGTCGATCCGGAAGCCGCCGCGGACGTCATCGAGAATCAGGACGATGCCGTTCGCGTCGCACAGATCGCGCAGCCCGCGCGCGAACTCAGGCGTGGGCAGCTCCTGGTCGATGCCGACATCGTGCTTGAAGGCGGAGACGATGATCGCGGCGACGTCATCCGACGCTTGGTCCAGCGCTGTCTGCACGGAGGTGAGATCGTTGAACTCGTACTCCGAGACGCCATCGGCGGGTGTCGCCATATCTGCGCCGATCCAGTTCGGCGAGGCGCCGTGATACGCGCTGCGGGCGCGCAGGATCTCGCGACGCCCCGTCGCTGTTCGCGCCACCGACGTCGCAAACACCGTTGCATCGGTGCCGTTCTTGGCCAGCCAGGCCCAATCGGCCCAGGGCGTGATGTCGACCAGCAACTCGGCCAGCTCGACCATCTTCGCTGACGGACCGTTCAGGCAATCGCCGGCATCCTGCGCGGCGGCCGCAGCTTCGTCGACCTTCGGATGCTGATAACCGAGCAGAATCGGCCCATAGGCGCAGAGCAGATCGACGTACTCGTTGCCGTCGACGTCCCAGAGGTGCGAGCCCTCGCCGCGCGCGAAGAACTGCGGGAAGTTGTCGGGCAGGTTGACGGCATTCTGATGGCCGTACATGCCGTTGGGAATCACGGCGCGGGCTCGCTCGCGGAGCGAGGCATCGGCCTGGTGGCTGCGGGCGGACGGGTGACTGGCCATGCGGGGGTCTCACTTCTGCAATTCGGCGGTCATGCGGGCTTGGTTGTGCGCCAGTCTAAACAGACGGCGATAGCCTGCGCCTATGCCCACCTTCCCATTCGCTGAGTTCCAGGATCATCCGCTGGTCCAGTCCGCCATCGGGCTGCAGCCGTTGATCCGACAGCACGCGTCCGAGATCGAAGACTCTGGCACGGTCCCGGCAGAGATCATCGACGCCCTGACCGAACAGCGGCTGTTTCGACTCAACCTGCCCTCGAGCTGCGTTGGAGAACAGGCGCACCCACTCGTCGTCTTCCACGTCATCGAGGCGCTGGCCCACGCCGACGCCTCGTTGGCCTGGGTGGTCATGATCGCGACCGAAGTGTCACTGCTCGCGTCATACCTGCCGGCGGATGTCCTGGGCGAGATGATCGGCGCCGATGATACGGACGGACCGCGCTGCCGCATCGTCGGATCGTCGCGTGTGATGACGACGCCCCAACCTGCCGATGGCGGCTACCTGCTCAGTGGACGCCTCAACTTCGTCAGCGGAGTGGAGCATGCAACCCATGTCGTCGTGACGTTTATCGACTTCGACGACCAGGTGCGGTTCGCGCTGCTGCCGCAAGCGGCAGGGCGCGTCATCAACACGTGGGACGCCATGGGGTTGCGCGGCACGGGCAGCCACGATTGGGAAGCGTCACACGTGTTCGCGCCCAAGTCTCACACCTGGGCCGCGCTGGGACCGATCGCTGCGGATGGCCCGCAGTGGCGGGTGCCCGACCGTTCGCTGGTCGCCTGGATTGCCAACGCCGGTCACGCTGTGGGCACGGCGCAAGGCGCACTCGACGATCTCGGCGCCGCCGCGTCGCAATCCACGACCGGCGACGCCAGCTCGCTGCGCGATCGCGAGCCGTTCCGCTTGGCCTTCGCCCGCTCACAGGCCGACGTGGCCGCGGCCAGGGCGAACGTGCAGGCGGCGTGGACACGCGCCTGGCCGCTGGTCGAGCGCGGCGAGCCGGATGAGCGTCTATTGGGGCAATGCCGTTTGGCCAACGTGCACGCGGTTCACCTGTGCGTCGACGCGGTGGAGCGGCTGTTCCGCGCGGGCGGGACGAACGCGGCGCGGCGCAGCTGGACGCTCGAGCGTCGCTGGCGAGATTTGCAGACAGCGCGGCAGCACGGCGCGGCGCTCGAATGGAACTACGACGCCGGCGTGCGCCCGCTGCTCGGCATCGAGGCGCGTCGCGGCCGTTAGTTCGCGGGCTTGGTGCTCCCTACCACCAGAGCATGTAGTCGTCGAAGTACAAGTCTCGGACGATGGCGTGAATGCCTGTCGCCAACACGAACAGGACGAAGCAGCCCCAGCTGACGTAGCGCCCGCGGCCAGGCGGCAGGATCATGAGGCCAATCAATGTGACAATGACGCTCGTGGGCCACATCCAGATCCACGCCTGATACATTAGGGCACTCGCATCTGGCGGGAACACCTCAGTAAACCACATCCTGTTGTACAACGCCGCCGCACCGATGGTGGTGACAACGGCGCCGACCAGTAGTCTGACGTTATAGCTTGCAAGGGCTTGCACGGACACGTTGACAATCCAGTTTGCCGGGCGCTGCCGCTAGAATTGATACCAGTAACGCTCGAGCGGGAGCACGAATGCCCAGTGCACGGCGGCAACGGCAAGTGTGAACTTGAGGACGTACCAGCGACGGCTGTTCGCAGGCAGCGCATACGCGCCGATCAAGACCAGGATGCCACTCAAGAGGATCAGCAAGAGCTTCGCCTCCCACTGCCTGATGGGATAGGCCGGATTCAATCCAGCAAGCGCAAAGGCGGCGATCCCGAGCGCGATCACTCCGAAGCCGTAGCCGTAGTCGTCTCGTGGTCCAATGTGGTGAAGCAATGCGACAACGCAATGCTCTACTCGCGCCGGGATGTGCCGGACGAAGGCGGTCATGGGAAGCACTCCCCCTTCGGCACCGCGAGCGCACCGAGCGCTGTGATGTCAGCTTCGTTGCCTGCACTGTCGTACGCCTGATAGTCATGGCTGCAGTGATAGCCACCGCCGGCGAGCATCGAGAGCGTTACGCTCGTTTCCAGGAGCCGTTCATGGGTCGCTTCGTCGTACCGCGGTACTTCGTTCTCGGCCTCGATTGAGGGGGGAGATACGCCGTAAGTGGTCGAAGCCTTGTTTGTTCCGCTGTACAGATACGGTGTTCCGTCATTGATCGGATACCTGAGAGCAACCACGCTGACTGAGTTGGACG
The DNA here is from genome assembly GCA_022822375.1 of Dehalococcoidia bacterium. GTDB lineage: Bacteria > Chloroflexota > Dehalococcoidia > Bin125 > Bin125 > Bin125. The sequence goes on along the minus strand of JAJEBU010000033.1, from coordinate 8,857 downwards.
TGTGTGACCACGTGCCGCGTACGTCCGATGTGAGGTAGCCGGACGGCGAGAAGCCAGTGATCCTGATGCGGGCTCGAGCAGTAGAAGTGCCAGAACTGTTCGCGGCCATCCCCTGGAACAGACCTGCCTCGGCAGCACCAGTCGCAGTGACGCGAACTGTCGTGCTGTATACGAATGCGCCGCACGAGCCCGAACGTGCGAGCCAGGCTGTCGTGCCGTTGGGCCCAACGGCAGCGTGCAAACTCAGAGTGCATGTGTGCTGCGCTGCCGCTGAAGTCTGCGCTTCACGTAGCGGCGTGACGGTTGCTGAGATCGTGCAGCGCCCGGATGGCGCCGTGCCTTCCAACACCATTTCTTGGCCGGCGGTCATCATGCGAGCAGTGAGTGTTTCGGTGATTGGCGACAAGTCCCCGCAGGGATGCCTCTGCTGGGTCGTCTATCCCGGATTGGCCTCGGTCTTGTCAACGAAGAACGTGGCGACTGTGGCAGCAAGCCGGATGACTACCGCGGTCGTCGCGAGCTGTGTTGGCAATGAGGTCTTGAGAGTCTGTCTCATCTCGATCCTCCATGCTCCAACTGATCTCGGACGTTTCGTAGAGCCTCTCGGTTGCCTCCTCTCCGTGCTCAGACCGAACGTGTGGCGACTGTACTCCTCGGGGGGGGGCGGTCTTGCTGGAGGACTGGCGACTGTGGCCACCACATTTGACATAAGGAGAAGAAACGGTGGGGGTTTAGGCGGAAACGGGGTGGGCAGTTAGCCTGCAGCCACTGGATATCGAGCAGGCACGGCGAGCAGGCAAGGCGAGCGCATCGATGGCTGGGCCACTGGCGGGCGTCACGGTCCTTGATCTGACCAGTGTGGTGGCGGGTCCCTACGCGACCAAGTTGCTGGCCGATTACGGAGCCCGCGTGATCAAGGCTGAGCCGCGCGGCGGCGATGCGTCACGCCGCTTCGGCCCCTTCCCCAACCATGAGCCTGACCCGGAGGCTTCTGGCCTCTTCCTGCACCTGAACACCAACAAGCAGTCGATCGTGCTCGACCCGCTCACCGACGACGGCGCGGCCACGGTACGGCGCCTGGCGCAACTGGTGGACATCGTGGTGGAGGACTTGCGGCCGGGCGAGCCAGACGCAGCCGGCTGGGGCTGGGACGTCTTGCACGCGATCAACCCCAAGCTCGTCATGTGCTCGATCACGCCGTTCGGTCAGACGGGGCCGTACCGCGACTACCGCGGCTCGGAGCTGACGTTGCAAGCAATCGGCGGTCCACTGCACGCGACCGGCGCTGCCGACCGTGAACCGATCAAAATGGCAGGCCACTACGCCAACTATCACGCCGGCGCGACGGCCGCGTTCGCGATCATGCTCGCCCTGCGCCGCGCTGAGTCTGACGGGCAGGCCGGCGATTGGATCGATATCTCGATCTACCGCTGCCAAGTCGGTTGCCGCGACCGCCGCACGATCCAGCTGGTCGCGGCGGAGTACAGCGGCGTCTCGCCGGGCCGAGCGCACCAGACCCGCCGTCAGGTCGGATTCGGCATTTATCCCTGCGCCGACGGTTTCGTCAACATCATGGGTGCCGGCACGCGGCTGCCGCGTCTGTTGCAGTGGATTGGACGAGACGATCTGCTGGAGGACGAGTCCTTCCTGTCGGGGCCTCGGCCGGGCTCGGGGTTTGGCGCGAAGGTGGACGGCGCGGTCGAAGAGTACCTGTCGAGCGTCCGCAAGATCGACGCCGTGGTTGAAGCGCAGGCAGCCGGGCTGCTGGCGGGCGCGGTGATGACCGTCGCCGATGTCCTGGACGATCCGCAGCTCGAGTCCCGCGGCTGGTGGCATCGGATCGCCCATTGGCACGGCGACGAGCTGCCGTATCCGGGCTTCCCGTTCCGGATGAGCGAGTCTGTGCCGGAGCCGCCCAAGCGGTCGCCGCGTCTGGGCGAGCACTCGCGTGTCGTCATGGACCTGACGCCGCCCGATCCGCTGGAAGATCCGCGCCGACCGTTGCCGCAAGGTCCGATGAGCTCGCTACCGCTGCCGCTGGAAGGCATCCGCGTGGCCGCGATCACCGTTGTCTGGGCGGGTCCGCACGTGGCGCAGCTGCTCGCCGAGTGGGGCGCAGACGTGGTCAACGTGGAGCCGATGAATCGGATCCAACCGTACACACGCGGAGCGGAAAACGCACCGACGAAGGACAACATGGAGCGCGGCGCGGCGATGGGCGTCCAGCCGCAGTACCCCCTCCTGGAGCTCGGCCCCGATCCGTGGAACCGAATGGCCTCATTCACGTCGCACGCGCGCAACAAGCGCTCGATGACCTGCGACATCATGTCGCCCGAAGGACGCGAGGCGTTCCTCAAGCTGATCGCCGAGTGCGATGTATTGGTCGAGAACAACGTCCCCTCGACGATCGACAAGGCGGGCATCACCTACGAGGCGCTCAAGGAAGTCAATCCCAACCTGATCATGCTGCGGATGCCGGCCTTCGGACTGGAAGGTCCCTACTCCAGCTTCCGAGCCTTCGGGCTGCACGTCGAGGCGATGGTCGGTCACACGCACCTGCGTGGATACCCTGATCGCGGTCCTGAGGCGATTGGGGAGACGCTCGCGAGCGACGGCCTGTCGGGCGTGCAGGGTGCGCTGGCGGTCGTGATGGCGCTGCGCCACCGAGATCGGACGGGCGCGGGCCAGCAGATCGAGATGCCGCTCAACGAGGGCTTCATTCCCACCCTGGCCGAGTACCTCTTCGAACACTCGATGAACGGCGACAACCCGCCCTCGCAGGGCAACCGGCATCAGCATCACGCGCCGTTCGGTGTGTATCCCTGCCGCGGCGATGATCAGTGGATCGCGATCGACATCGCCGATGACGCCGAGTTCGTCGCCCTCTGCGACGCGCTGGGGACAGGGCCGGGCGAGGCCTCTGTGCAGTCAGCGTTGGTCCACGCGCCGCTCGACGGCCGCTTCAACGACGCCGAGATTCGCCGCTTCAACGCTGACATCCTCGATGAACTGATCAGCCGGGAAACGCAGGTGTGGCACAAAGAAGACCTCTTCCACCGGCTACAGGCGGCCGGCATCTGCGCGGCGCCGCTCAACGATCCGTTTGACGCGCTCTCGGACCGTCATTTGCGGGAGGTCGGGTTCTTCGAGCCGCTGACCATCGAAGGCGTGGGCACGCACCGCTACCCAGGCCTGACCTTCACCATGACGCGAACGCCCAATCAACTGCGCACGCCGCCGGTGAAACTGGGCGAACACAACCAAGAGATCTACATCGACCTGTTGGGCTACACCGAGTCGGAACTGGCGGAGCTCGAAGCTAAGGGGTTGGTCGGCACGCGTTACCCCGATCACCTGCTGCCGGCGCACGTCCGCGAAGCCATCGCACAACACACAGAGGACACAGAGGACACAGAGGACACAGAGGACACAGAGGACACAGAGGACACGGAGAACTGACATGCCGAGACTAGGACCGCAGAGTTTCGACTCGCTGAACGACGACCAGCGTGTGCTCTGGGACAACATCACGACCGGCCCGCGCGGGAATCCTGAGCGTGAGCACGGCGGACTGGCCGGCGCCGACGGCGCGCTGATCGGCCCGTTCAACGCGCTGTTCCTGTCGCCAACGCTGGGCGACGCCATCCAGAAGCTCGGTGCGTCGGTCCGCTACAACACTTCGCTGCCGCCCGACCTCCTGGAGGTCGCGATCTGCACCATGGGCGGACACTGGCGGGCCAACTTCGAGTTCTGGGCGCACGCCCGCCTGGCCCAGAATGCTGGTGTGTCCGAGGGTGCCATCGACGCCATCCGCGACGGCGAACGGCCCTACTTCGGCAATGACCAGCAGCAGGCCGTCTACGAGTTTGGACGCGAGCTGATCGAGGGTCAACGCGTCTCGGACGAGACCTACGAGACGCTGAAGGGGATGATCGGCGAGAGCGGAGTGTTCGAGGTCGCGTCGGTGATGGGTTACTACGCGCTCGTCTCGATCGGTCTGAACACGTTCAACGTCGCCATGCCACCCGGCGTCGACGCGCCGTTTGCGGACTGACGACAACTGGAAGCGTGCATGCTCAGCGAATTTGACCGCGCGTTCTTCGACCAACAGGGCTATCTGGTGGTCAAGCAGCTGATCCCGCGCGACCTGGTCGACGCCGTGCTCGATGCGATCTGGGAGTTCCTCGAGTTCGACCGCGACGACCCATCAGATTGGTACCGCGAACCACACCGCGTCAACGGTATGGTCGAGATGTACCACCATCAGTCGCTCTGGGACGTCCGACAGCATCCAGCGGTCTATGAGCTGTTTCGGGACCTGTTCGGCCGCGACGATCTGTGGGTGTTCATCGACCGCGCCAACCTGAAACCGCCCCCCAGCGCGGATCACCCAACGTACGACCATCACGGCATGGTGCACTGGGACATGGATGTGCGCGAGACGCCGACGCCCTTCCAGGTGCAAGGAGTGCTGTATCTGGTCGATACACGCCGCGGCGAGGGCGGTTTTCAGTGCGTGCCCGGCGCGCACCGCCGCGCCGCGAAGATCTCAGACGGGATTTCGGACGAAGACCTGCGTCACCAGCAGCTGCATGAACGGTTCTCGACGACGCTCGGTCCGCCGATCGAGATTGAGGCGGACGCTGGTGATTTCATCATCTGGCACTCGGCCTTGCCGCACGGCAACAGCCGCAACCGATCGGACAAGCCGCGCTTGGCGCAGTACGTGCGCCTCTTCCCCGCTGAGCCCGCGGACGAAGCGCTGCGCGAAGCACGGATCGCTTCCTGGCGGGAGCGAACGCACCCCGCGTTTCAGAATCCGCGTGCATTCCCGGGCGATCCGCGCGGCAAGGAGGCGCAGTCGCCGCCGGCCGATCTGACGCCGCTCGGCCGCAAGCTGCTCGGACTGGATGACTGGGGTTGATGACTGCGGACTCCGCAGGGTCTAGGCGCTCTCGACAGGCTCGACCGTTTCTCGTCGTAGCTGTACGACAGAGCTGCCGATCACGAGCAGCACCACGCCCACGACCACTTCGTAGCCGAGCGATTCGCCCAGGATCAGCCCCGAGAAGATCACGCCGAAGATCGGCGCAAACAGCATGGTCGCCGCCACCTGCGATGGGAAGTAGCGCTGGACCAGGTACGTGTTGCCGATGAATCCGAACCCACCAATCACAACTCCCTGCCAGAGCAGCGCAATGATGAACTCGTTCGTCCAGGGAATCCCGCCCGATTCGAGCAGTAGTCCGCCGATGCCGAAGACGATCACCGCGGAGACTGACTGGGTCATGAGCAGTCGCGCCGGATGAATGCTCTGGGAGAAGTGGGACAGGTAAATCTGCCGCGAGGCGAGCAACGCGGCCGATGTGACAGTCATCAGGTCGCCCCACACTGACGCGCCGGGAGCGCTGAAGCCTCCGATGAATACCACGACGACTCCGGCGTACGCGACGACCAGGCCCGCCGTGCGCCGCATTGACATCCGGTCGCCGGGCACGAAGAAGTGTCCGAGCACCGCCGTCCAGAGTGGAAAGGAGAAGATCAGCACCGACGCGTGGCCCGAGCTGGTGTTGTCGGCGCCGACGTACATCAGCAGCGTCTGGACGACGAACAGCACGCCCAAGCCGATCAACGGCCGATACTCGCTCGGCAGCGGACGCAGCGATGTCTTGCTGACGATCGCATAGCCAATCACGACCACGCCGCCCAGCGCCATCCGAATGGCGCTCAGCTTCAGCGGGCCTACGCCTTCTTCGAGCCCGGCCTTGATCGCCACAGGTTGCCCGCCCCAGAGCAGGACGAGCAGCATCGCGAACGCCCCAGCACGCAGCGTCAGCGGCCGCCGCCCCATCGGGTCGGCGTTGCTGGATGGCGACGTGCCAGGCCGGTTCGGTTGCGGTGATGTCACTTCCTGAAGATACGGCCAGCGATCTACGTCATCGTCCAGGCACGCACGGCGGTGATCGGTGCGAGGTTGGCGCGCAGCAACGTCCAACGCTCGCCGCCGTCAATGGACGCGAACAGCTGTCCGCCGCTCGATCCCATGTACAGGCCCAGCGGGTCTGCGCCGTCCTGGCCGAGCGCCTGCCGATAGACCGCCTGGTGGAATCCCGCCTGGGGCAGACCGTCCGACAGTTCGCGGAAGGTCGCACCGGCATCGGATGTGCGGAACACCTTCAGCGCCCCGCCGCGAGGCATCCGAGCTTGGTCGAAGTCGAGCGGAACGTAGTAGCACACGTCGGGATCGTTGGGGTCAATTGCCGAGGCGAAGCCGAACTCGCCTGGTAGGTCACGGCCCACCTCAATCCAGTGCTCGCCGTCGTCGTCGGAGCGGTATTGGCCGAAGTGTCCTTGCTGCCACAGCCGGCCGCGCTGGCGTGGATGTGCGTGCATCGAGTGGATGCACGGTGTGACATCCTGCATCTCGGGCGGCACGTTGTCAGCGCGGATGCCGCCGTTGCGCTGCTGCCACGAGTCGCCGCCGTCGTACGACACATACGTGCCCGTCGCCGATCCTGCCGCCACGATTCGGCCAGGGTCTGTCTGATCGACGCCCAGGTGGTGAAACATCAGCCCCGCCGCGCCTGGTTCCCATCGCTCATTCGTCGGGTGGTTGGTCAACGCCGACAGCTCGTGCCAGCTCGCTCCATCGTCCGAAGACTTGAACAGCGCGGCCGGCATCGTGCCCGCATAAAGCACACCGTCCTCGACGCCTGGCTCGATCGTCCACACACCCTGCAGCGAGCGCTCGCCGTCGCTGAACGCTGGCGTTGAGGCCTCCGACCAGGTTGCGCCATCATCGTCCGAGCGGTGCAGACGCGCGCCCCACTGCCAGTGATTCGCGGCGCACCAGATCGTCCCGTTGCGCGGGTCGCGCACGGCGTAGTCGATGATCCAACCGCCAAACTGCAGCTCCGACCAGTCCCAATCGCGGCGTCCGCCGCTGCTGCGGGCAATCAGCAAGCCTTTGCGCGTGCTGACCAGCAGTCCGGCCTCAGTCGTATTGATCACCGCGAGCCTCCAGACACTGCGGGCAAGATATACAGGCGATCGCCGTCCCGAACCGGATCGGACAGTGCGGCGCGGTCTGCGAGCTGCTCGTCGTTGATGAAGACGTTGACGTGAGGGCGCAGCCGCTCGGCATCGTCGAGCACGAAGCGGCGCAGCTGCGGATGCAGGGCCATCAGGCAAGCGATCGCGTCGCGCGCGGTGTCGCCGTGGACATCGACCGCCTCCGGTGCGTCGACGTGGGCGCGGAGCCCGCGCCCGATCCGCGCTTCAATCGCCATCGAGAGTCCTCCCGGCCAACCGTCCTGACTTGGCTGGCGGTAGCAACATAGCACAGACGTGCCAAGTTGTGCTACGCTGTCGGCACGACGGCAGAACTGCCGGTGTTGGATGGAGCGGACAATGATTGATGTGCTCTCGCTCGACCATATCGTCCTGCGCGTGGCGGATGTCGAGCGGTCGCTGGACTGGTACACGAGCATGCTCGGTCTCGATCCCGTGCGGGTCGACGAGTGGCGCGCGGGCAACTGTCCGTTCCCCTCGGTGCGGATCTCGGCGGACACGATCATCGATCTGATTGACGGCGATGTTCCGGGCGAGGGGCGGAATCTGGACCACTTCTGCATCGTCGTGACGGCGGACAGCCTGGCGCATGTGCGTGCGTCAAGCGAGTTCGAGATCGTGCGCGATCCGGACGTTGAACTGTTCGGGGCGCGCGGCATGGCGGACGGCCTCTACGTGTCGGACCCTGACGGCAACGAGATTGAACTGCGCGCCTATCCGTCTGGAGTAGCCTGAAGTCAACCGACGAGCTTGATGAATGGAGGACGTGATGTCAGCACATGGTGCCGACGCGAAGGCGCTCGAAATGAAACTGGACCTCACTGCCGGCACGCCGGTGGCCAACTACGTGCCGGCGGTGCGCACTGGCAATCTGGTCTTCCTCTCCGGGCACGGACCGTTTCAGGACGGCCAGCTGATTCGCGGCAAGCTCGGCGCAGACCTGGACGTCGACGCGGGTTATCAGGCCGCGCGGGCCGTGATGGTGCAGTTGCTGGCCTCACTGCGAGCCGAAATCGGGTCGCTCGACCGCGTCTCGCGCGTGGTCAAGCTGCTCTGCATGGTGAACTGCACGCCCGAATTCGACCAGCATCCCGGCGTCGCCAACGGCGCGTCCGATCTGCTGGTCGAGCTGTTCGGAGAGACCGGTCGACACGCACGCTCGGCAGTGGGCATGCAGTCCCTGCCGCTAGGCATGTCGGTCGAGATTGAGATGATCGTCGAGATTGAGTAGCCACCAGAAGGAGGCAGCGCGATGAGACTGGGACTGCTGGCCGGATTCAGCGCCGATTGGCGTGACACGCTGGAGAAGATCAAGATCGCCGAGGACCTCGGCTACGAAATGGTGTCCACGGGCGAGGCCTGGGGCCATTCCGTGTTGCCCTGGCTGACCGTGATCGCAGCCAACACCGAGAAGATGCAGATCGGGACGGGCATCCTCAACACCTTCTCGCGCACGCCGGCGGCGATTGCGCAGGAGTTTGCCACGCTCGAGACGATCTCGGGCGGGCGCATGGTCTGCGGGCTTGGGTCATCGGGCAATCTGGTCATCGAAGGCTTCCACGGCGTGGAGTTCGATCGTCCGCTGCGCCGCATCCGTGAGTACACCGAGATCATCAAGATGCTGCTGCGCGGCGAGCGACTGCATTACGAAGGCGAGATCTACGATCTCCAGCGCGGGTTCCGTCTGCTCGGTCATGAACCGGTGCGCGAGAACCTGCCTGTGTGGATCGCAGCAATCACCCCGCGCTCGATTCAGCAGACGGGCGAAATCGCGGACGGCATCTAT
>JAJEBU010000029.1 GCA_022822375.1 Dehalococcoidia bacterium | reverse complement strand
CTGCGGCATCGGCTGCCTGAGGTCTGCCGCGTCCTCGAGGCGGCCGGCCACGAGGTACGCACGCCCGTCGACACGCGCGAGTTCAACTACGAGTCGGCCAACGATCTCGAACGTGCCGAGCTCAAGCGCGACAAGGACCTGATCCGCACCCACTATGAGAAGATCAAGACCTCAGACGCGATTTTGGTCTTGAATGAGGATCTACCCGGTCGGACGAACTACATCGGCGGCAACAGCTTCCTCGAAATGGGCTTCGCCCACGTGCTCGACATCCCAATCTTCCTGATGCAGCCCGTGCCAGACACGGGCTATCGGTCAGAGATGCTAGCCATGGATCCAATCGTGATCGACGGGGACCTGTCGAGGATTGCCGAACTCACCATCAAGTGACAAGAAACACCAGCACAAGCAATACAGTCCAAACGAAGAGATTGAGCACACCAAGCCCCAAGATCGCCAGCATCTTCTGTCGGTGTTGTCGCTCAGCACGCAACGAATGTGCATCCCACTTCTCTCTGAATCGTTCCCATCGTGCTTCTTCAGCAATCTGAAGGCCAATGAAGACGGCCTCCTGCCAATCGCGTAGAGGGCGACGATCCATCTCCCCGTTGCTGAGACTGATTGCGCGCTGCAGAATGCGCATTCCATCGCGCATGGCCTGGATCGACAGAGCAAGCTCTTGCTCGTCAAGTGCGCAATGAGAATGCTCAACCGCGTGCGCAATGCGACGCGCGCGCTCGTCGGGCACGCCGACACCGATCAACGCTTCCGCGACCTCTTGGGGCGTTGTGACCACGGTCGATCTCCTGCTTGCAGGGTATCGCAGATAGACTCGGGCTATGCGGATGTTGATTGTTGGCGGCGGTGGACGCGAGCATGCGCTGGCCTGGAAGCTGGCGCAGTCGCCGAGTTGTGAGGCGCTGTTTGCGGCGCCTGGAAATGCCGGCACGGCACAGCTGGGACAGAACCTGGACGTCCGCGATACCGACATCGATGGCATCTGCCAGGCAGCGGAACGAGAGCGGATCGATCTCGTCGTCGTCGGACCCGAAGCGCCGCTAGCCGCTGGACTCGTCGACGCGCTTGGCGAGCGTGGCATCGCGGCATTCGGACCGTCGCGGGCCGCGGCTCGGCTTGAGTCTTCCAAGTGGTTTGCCAAATCGATCATGCAACGAGCCGGCGTTGCGCACGCCCGCGGAGAGCTGTTCGAGTCTCCCGCGCCGGCCCACAAGTGGCTCGAGATGCTGGGCCCCGACGATCTGCCCGTGCTCAAGGCCGACGGCCTGGCCGCCGGCAAGGGCGTGATCGTGCCCGACCACATTGACGACGCGCACGCAGCCGTCGACGACCTCTTCGGCGGGCGCTACGGCTCCGCCGGCGAGCGGGTCGTGATCGAGGATCGCCTCGCGGGCATGGAGGCATCAGCGATGGCCATCGTCTCGGGCGCGGACGTCCTCCCGCTCCCGCTGAGCTGCGACTACAAGCGCATCATGAACGGAGATCAGGGACCCAACACGGGCGGCATGGGCGTCTACGCCCCGCCTGGCTTCGTACCGCCCGACACTGACGTGTTCGAATCCATTCACGGTCGCGTGCTGCGCCAAATGGCCGACGACGGATGCGAGTTTCGCGGTGTCCTCTACGCCGGACTGATGGTGGACGACGGCGCCGCCAACGTGTTGGAGTTCAACGTGCGCTTCGGCGACCCCGAGACGCAGGCTCTGATGCCGTTGATCGAGGGCGATCTGCTGCCCGTGCTGGCGGCGTCCGCGCGCGGCGAGCCGCTGCCGTCCGACGCCATCGTCAACAGCGGTCGCGCGACGGTCAGCGTGGCCGTCGTCAGCGGCGGATATCCAGGCTCGTACGAGACCGGCCACGTGATCGACGGCCTCGATGCCGTTGACACCGACGTCACCGTTTTCCACGCCGGGACAGCGCTCGACGATGATGGACGAGTTGTCACCGCTGGCGGCCGAGTCCTGGCCGTCACGGCGGTCGCCGATACGCTGGAGGCGGCGCGTGGGATCGCTTACGACAATGTCCGAAGGATCAGCTTCGAAGACTCGTTCTTCCGGACCGACATCGCGCTCAGAGAGGTAACGAGATGACCACCAGATCGATCGCCCCCAACTTGCAGGCGCATGACAAGGCGCAGAGAATCGAAATGTTCCCCGGCGTTGCGCGTCGGACGCTGAACGCGGGCGAGCGTACGTCGATCCACGAAATCGAGATCGCGTCTGGCTGTGTCGTGCCGATGCATACCCATCCGCATGAACAGATCGGCTACCTCGTCTCGGGCCGCGTCAAGTTTGAACTGGGCGATGAGGTCAAGGAACTGTCGGCGGGCGACTCCTGGATCATTCCCTCCGAGGTGCCGCACGAGGTGACCGCGCTCGAAGACGCAGTCGCGCTGGACATCTTTTCGCCGGCTCGCGAGGAGTACATCCCCTAATGATCCCCCGCTATCAACGCGCGGAAATGGCCGCGCTCTGGACCGACGAGGCCAAGTGGCAGCGCTGGCTTGATGTTGAGATCGCCGTCGTCAACGCCTGGGCCGATGAGGGCGTCGTGCCCCGCGAGGACGCGGAGTTGGTTGCCGCCAACGCCGGCTTCAACGTCGCCGATATCGACCGATACCAGGCCGAAGTTCACCACGACACGCTGGCCTTTCTGCGCTCCGTCGCTGATACCCTCGGCCCGGAGTCGCGTTGGGTGCATCACGGACTGACCACCTCAGACGTCTGGGACACCGCGTCCGCGCTGCAGATCCGCGACGCCGCCCGAATCATCGAGAACGACCTCGAGCGCCTGGAACGAGCAATCACCAGACGCGCCGTGGAACACAAGCACACGCTGTGCATCGGTCGGACGCACGGCATCCATGGTGAGCCGACGACCTTCGGACTCAAGCTGGCCGGCTGGGTCGACGAGACGCGCCGCAACCGACGTCGCCTGGCAGACGCGATCGATTCTGTCGCGGTCGGCAAGATCTCGGGCGCCGTCGGAACCCACGCCACGGTGCCGCCGCACATTGAGGAACGCGTCTGCCGCGAGCTGGGACTCGGCGTCGAGGCGATCTCGACGCAAGTCGTGCAGCGAGATCGGCACGCACACTTCCTCTCCACCCTGGCCGTGATCGCCGCGTCTCTGGAGCGATTCGCGACCGAGATTCGCCACCTGCAGCGCACCGAAGTCCGCGAAGTCCGCGAACCCTTCGCAGAGGGTCAGGCCGGATCGTCGGCGATGCCGCACAAGCGGAACCCTGAAAAGGCCGAGCGGGTCTGCGGGCTCGCCCGCACCATCCGCGCCAACGCCATGACCGGGCTGGAGAATGTCGCCCTCTGGCACGAACGCGACATCTCGCACACCTCCGCAGAACGCATCGCCATTCCCGACGCCTGCTTCGCGCTCGACTACATCACCGACATGCTCGCGTGGATCATCGACGGTCTGGTGATTGACGCGGAGCGCATGCGCGAGAACATGGACTCCTCCTATGGCCTGATCTACAGCCAGCGCGTCATGCTCACGCTGACCGAGGCCGGCGTGGGCCGCGACGACGCCTACAAGCGCGTCCAGTCTTACGCCATGCAGGCGTGGGACGAAGGCATCCAGTTCCGCGAGCTGATCGAACAGGACGAGGTCATCGCCGCTGCACTGGACGAGTCCGCGATGAACGATGTCTTCGATCCCAGCTACTTCACCAGACACATCGACGACGCATTCGCGCGACTCGGGCTCTAGCCGCCACTCTGAAAGGACAATCAGATGACCGTGATGATGGAATCCAACCTCGACCTCCCCAA
>JAJEBU010000148.1 GCA_022822375.1 Dehalococcoidia bacterium | reverse complement strand
GCGTCGATGATGCTGTAGAGCGCCGGTTCACGCTCTGCGATCTCCCCGTGCCAGGCGAGGTCAACGTCGCTCAGCGTCCACGTGTCCTTGAATGCTGCGCCGGCGGCTTCGGAGCCGATTGGCGCCTCGTAGTTCTTGTTGGAGTTGAACGGTGGGTCCAGATAGATGAGATCGACTGATGCGGAGTTCATCCCGCGCATGATGTCGAGGTTGTCGCCGGTCCAGATTGTTTGGTTTGCCCAGTTTGGAATTCCCGCGATCGCGGCGCTGGCGCGTTACGAGCCAGCGGCGCGATCGTCCTGGTTCTGAGTACTGGCCACAGCTAGTCCCCGCCGGCGGCCGCAGAGCCTTGTTGCCTGACTGCGGTGACTCCGGTGTCGTGCAGGCGCTCGATGTCTTCCCACTCGTAGCCGAGATTGAGCAATTCCAGCTCGGTGTCCTGGCCGAGTTCGGGCGCGGCTTTCTTGACCTGCGTCGGCGTCTCTGAGAACGACACGGGGATGCCGACCACTCGGTTGTTCTCGACGAACGGATGCTCAGCGGTCTGCAGGTATCCGTTCTTCCAGAAGTGCTCGTCGTTGGCGACTTGCTCGTAGTCGTAGACGGGCCCGCAGGGGATGCGATTGGCGATCATGCGGCTCAACCACTCCTCGCGCGACCGCAGCCTGAACTGGTTCTCCAACTCTTCGCGCAGCCAGGCCTCGTTCTCACGGCGGACGAATGGGTCGGCGGAGCGCGGGTCGTCGAGGAGGTCGGGGCGTTCGAGCGCGTCGCAGAGTCCAGGCCAGCTCTTCGGATCGAGCAGGCCCATCGTCAGCCATTCGTCGTCGGCGCACTGGTACCAGCTGAACGTCGCTGAGAATCCCTTGCCCGGCTTGATCGTCGGCTGGACGTTGTTGTGCAAGTACTGCTGCAGATTCAGCGCCTGCAAGGTGAGCATCGCGCCCAGCTGCGAGACGTCGATCTTCTGGCCGATGCCCGTGCGCTCGCGGACGAACAGCGCGGTCATGATCCCGTAGGCGAACATGATCGATCCGGTCTGGTCCGCAAGACCCCAGGGGGCGGTCTGCGGGCGTTCGCCGGGTCCGCCGGCGATCGCGATCATCGCGCCCGACATGCCTTGCGCGACCACGTCGAAGGAGCCTCGCGTGGCCCATTCGCCGATCGTGCCGAAGCCCGAGTTCGAGGCGTAGATCAGCTTGGGGTTGACCTGCCGCATGGCGTCGTAGCCCAGGCCGATTGAGTCGAGGTAACCCGGCCGGAAGTTCTCGGTCAGCACGTCGGCCTGCTCGACCAGCTTGTGGACGATCTCCATGGCGCCGTCGGCGCGCAAGTCCAGCGTCATCGAGCGCTTGCCGCGGTTCAGCGCTTCGAAGTAGGTGCAGTAGCCGTCAGGACCCATCCCCAGCTGGCGGCCCGGGTCGCCGTTGCCGGGCATTTCGACCTTGAGCACGTCCGCGCCCATATCGGCGAGCATCGCGGTTGCGTGCGGTCCGTTCTGGTAGCGGGTGAAGTCAACGACACGAATTCCATCAAGCGGCGCGGGCATAGCAGTCTCCTTCAGTCAGAGTCGCCTCTCAGGATAGGGGAGCCGCTGGCGGCTCGGTGCCCCGTGTCGGTGCACGGGGATACGGACGGCTGCCCCGTGTCGGCGCACGGGGACACGGGTTGCTGCAGGTAGCATCGACGTATGCCTGCCCAGCGGTTTGACTCGCCTGACGACGCCGTTGCCGACATTCGCGATGGTGCGACGATCCTGGTTGGAGGCTTCGTCTCCGCGGGGACGCCGTCGAACCTGATCATGGCGCTCAAGCGGAGCGGTCGCCGGGGTCTGACGGCGGTGGCCAACAACATCGGCCTGGGCGATCTGCTGGATGAGCTCTGCGAGCATCGACAGCTGGACCGGGTGATTGGCACGTTTGCGATTCGGGCCTCGGGCGCTCGGACGTCGCGATTTGAGACGCAGTACCGCGCGGGCGAGGCGGCGCTGGAACTCGTCCCGCAGGGCACGTTGATTGAGCGCTTGCGGGCCGGCGGCGCGGGATTGGGCGGCGTCCTGACCAAGACCGGCCTGGGCACAATGATGGCCGAGGGCAAGCAGGTGCTCGAACTGGACGGCGAGCAGTGGCTGTTGGAGCGACCGCTGCGCGGCGACGCTGCGCTGCTCAAGGCATGGCGCGCCGACACGCTGGGCAATCTCCAGTATCGGCTGGCCGGCAAGAACTTCAACCCCGTCATGGCGACCGCTGCCGATCTCGTGATCGTGGAGGTGGAGGAGATCGTGGAGGCGGGTGGGATACCGCCCGAACAGGTCGGGACGCCGGCCGTCTACGTCGACCGCATCGTCCAATGCGAGCCGATGGCTGTGCGCTGGGAGGGTTGAGGATGGTTGCGGAGCCGCCCGCGGGCCTGAGCCGCGAACTGATCGCGATGCGCGCCGCTCGCGAGCTCGAGCCAGGCTCAGTCGTCAATCTGGGCATCGGCCTACCGACGCTGGTCGCCGGCTTCGTGGAGCCGTCCGACGGCATCCTCTTCCAGGCTGAGAACGGGATTCTGGGCTACGCCGGCGTGTCCGAGTCGGACTTCGACAGCGATCTGATCAACGCCGGCGGGCAGCCGGTCGACCTCGTGCCGGGCGCCAGCTTCTTCGACACCGCAGAGTCGTTTGCCATGATTCGAGGCGGCCACATCGACGCGGCCGTGCTGGGCGGACTGCAAGTGTCGGCCCGAGGGGACCTGGCCAACTGGTACGTGCCCGCTCGCGGCGGCGGCAGCGTTGGCGGCGCGATGGACCTCGCGGTTGGGGCGCGCAAGCTGATCGTCGCGATGGCGCACGTGACGCGGGATGGCGAGCCGCGCATTGTCGAGTCCTGCGACTATCCGCTGACCGCCGAGCGTTGCGTGGACGTGATTATCTCAGATTTGGCAGTGATCGACGTGCGCGTAGACGGTCTGGTGCTGCGTGAAACGGCGCCGGGCATCAGCGCGGAGCAAGTCGCGCAATGGACCGCTGCGCCACTGCTGATTCCTGACGTCGTGCCCGAGATGGCGCTCTGAGCAGCCCGAACGTCGTCTGGTTGGTTGTGCGCTATCCTGTGAGGTGAACGCTGCAACAGAGGGAGCGGGTCATGCGCGGAGTGTTCAAGGTCATCGGGCGCGGGGCGCAAGTTCTGAAGCGCGGACCGGTCACGGTGCATTACCCCTACGAGAAGAAGCAGCTGCCCAAGCGCGCGCGCACCTTTCCCTACCTGATTTGGAACCACCAGCTCGAGGAGCCGAACTGCACCGGCTGCGGCAAGTGCGCAGCAGCCTGCCCGGTCGACTGCATGACCACGACCTTGACCAAGAATCCCAACCACGCCGCGGGCAAGAGTAACCACAAGTCGGTCATCAACGACTTCTACATCGACTTCGGCCGCTGCATGCGCTGCAACATCTGCGTCGAGGTCTGTCCGTTCGACGCGATCGCGATGCTGCCGATGTGGGAGGGTCACGAGCAGACCAAGTACGACCGCCGCGAGCTGGTCATGGACCTGGACGATCTGCTCGCGCCGAGTCGGGCCGACAACAAACTGCCCTTCTGGATTCCGGAGACGGTGCTCGACAAGACGGAGAAGGAGCGGGTCGGCCGCAAGGACTTCGCCGCCCAGCTCGAGTCGGGCGGGGAGTAGCTCCCTCGGCTGCGGGCCTCAACAACGACGACCTGTTGAGCGCCTGCGACATAGCGCTTGGTGTCAAGCTCGAAAATCGGGATCCAACTCGTGCAATGGTGGCGGTACGAGCCTGATGTCAAGGTAGGTCACTCGACGGCGATGCTTGTTCACCTCGTAGAGCAGATACACATGTGGCGAAGCGGCAATCCTGGCGAACCAGAGGTCCTCTCTGACGTGACGGCACATCGGTAACTCGGTCGGTCGGCTGAAGAGCCATCTGTCTAGTCCCAAGCGAATCTCGTCCCAGCGTTCCACACTGCCGGTCAGGACTTCGGCCTTGGTCAGGAAGTCGGGCCCTTCAACGATCTCATAGCCTTCATCCGATTCCGGCTTCTGGTTCGTCATTGGCGCTGAGGGCTCCACTACCGGAAGAGATTGTCGGCCATTTCCTGCGCGATGGCTTCGTCGGTTTGGTCAACAGGGTCCTGGCTGAGCCACGCGGTTTCGTAGGGGATATCCTCGCGTTCCTCGGCGAGGATCCAGCCCGGCTCTC
>JAJEBU010000141.1 GCA_022822375.1 Dehalococcoidia bacterium | reverse complement strand
TAGAGGGCGCCGAACAGGCGGGAGGCGTACTCCTTGTCCTTGCGCTCGAAGATGCCTCGAATTTCGTCGAAGAAGCGATCGGTGTAGCTCTCGAGCAGCTCCGCCTGCGGCTTCCACCAGAATCCGTGCATGGACGCGGTCAGCATCTGCAAGGAGGCATCGGTGTCTTCCTGATAGCGCGTCCAGGCCTCCGACTTGACGGCTGCGTCTGGACGTGAGGTGCGGATCTGTTCGGCGGCGCGTCGGCCGCGGTCTGAGCCGTCGCGCTCGAGCTCGCCGTCGAGGCGTTCGAAGCCGCCCTCGACTCCGTAAGCGGTGGCCTTGGTCACCAGCGTCCAGCGCATTTCCTGGGAGAGGTCGTAGCCGTCGATGCCGGTTCCATCGTTGACGAGCTGCAGACAGGCTGCGATGTGTTCGGCGTTCTGGGCGGCGCCGATCATCACTCGCGACCACATGATGCGGAAGTCCGGTTCGTCGGCGGCGAAGAGCTGTGCTCGGGCGAACTGGTAGAGCGCGTCCGCGTTGTCCAGGCGCATGTCATCGGGCAGGTAAGAGCCGACGGCGTGCAGGGCGTTGAACCCAACGGTCTGGGCGATCTCGAGCATGGCTTCCGAGGCCAGCTTGTCGATGGCGAGGGCAACGTAGTCGGCCGCCGAGAACTGTTGGTCGCGGACCATGTCCCAGAGCGTGTGCCAGAGCAGCAGACGCTGGAAGCCGTCTGGGAAGCGATCGAGCTCCTCGCGGACGAACTCCAGCGATCGGTCATCCAGCGCGATCTTGGCAAACGCGTGATCGTCGTGGTTGGGGAAGACGGCCGCTGGCGCAGGCGCACCCGATAGCTCCTCGATAATCGTCGAGGCGCCGTCGATATCGACTGGTTGGGCGTCGCGCAGGCGCGGGCCGTCGTCAGAGCGGTCGTAAACCGCGATCTCCGTACGGTGCGGACGCAGCGTCGGATGCTCGTCGATGGCGGTCTGTTCGATGCTGAAGGAATTGACAGATCCGTCGTCGATGTCCCACTGCGGGGCCAGGGTGTTGACTCCCGCAGTTTCGAGCCAGGCTTCGGACCAGCGTCCGAGCTCGCGTCCGGAGCCGCGCTCGAGCGCGGCGAGGAAGTCGGCGAGCGTGGTGTTGCCCCAGGCATGGGTGCGGAAGTAGTCGCGCATGCCGTCTCGGAAGCCGTCCGCGCCGAGGAATGCGACGAGCTGCTTGAGCACGGCCGCGCCCTTGCCGTAGGTGATGCCATCGAAGTTGAGGAATGTGGCGTCCGTGTCGGGCACGTCGCCGGCGATGGGGTGCGTCGTGGGGAGCTGGTCCTGCTCGTAGGCCCAGGCCTTCATTCGCGCGTGGAACGCGGACCAGGCGCTTTCGGACCAGCGGGTCGCGTGTTCCATCGCCAGGTAGGCCATGTAGGTCGCGAACGACTCGTTCAGCCACAGATCGTTCCACCAACGCATCGTGACGAGGTCGCCGAACCACATGTGCGCCATCTCGTGGAGGACCACTTCGGCGCGGTTGAGGCGCTGAATTTCTGTCGGCGGGTCGCGGAAGATCATCCGCTCTGAGAAGGTGATGCAACCGACATTCTCCATCGCGCCCATGTTGAACTCGGGCACGAAGACCTGGTCGTACTTGTCGAACGGGTAGCGGAAGTCGAAGAACTCGGAGAAGAACGTCAACCCGTCGCGGGTGACCTGGAAGAACTCATCGGGGTCGAAGAACGGCGCGATGGACTCGCGGCAGAGCACGCCGAGCGAGGTCTCGCCGGCGGCGTCCGACCAGGTGTCTTCGTAGCGCTTGTATGGTCCAGCGATGAAGGCGAAGAGATAGGTGGAGATGCGCGGCGTCTCCATGAACAGGTGCGTCGTGCGACCGCCGTCTGCGTCGGTGGAGGAGATGACGGGATAGTTGGCAGCCACCTCCCACTCTGATGGCGCGGTCACGCTGAGGTCGAGCGACGCTTTGATGTCGGGCTGGTCGAAACAGGGCAGCAAGCGGTGCGCGTCGTAGGGCTCGAAGTGGGTGTAGAGATATTCCTCGCCGTCCTCCGGATCGATGAACTGGTGTAGTCCCGCGCCGATGTGGTCGTACTCGTTGGTGTAGGAGATTTCGACGCGGTTGCGGTCGGCGAGCTGAGCGCCGTCGAGGTAGAGGCGGTTGCGCTGGTGGTTGATATCGGCATCGACGCCATTGATGGTGAGCGAATGGATGGCCTTCGCGGTGCAATCGAGGAAGACGCCCTGGTCCGGGTCCTGGAGCGAGAACTGGATGTCCACCTGTCCGTCGTAGGTCGGAGAGCCTTTGCTGAGGCTGAGTTGGAGCGCGTAGGCGGCGTCGGAGACGCGGGCGGCGCGCCCCTGCGCCTCGATCTCGGAGAGGACATTGAGCGTCTCAGTGGTCGCTGCGTCGGCCATGGTGGATCCTTCCCACGACGGAGGAGTCGGTGCGAGTCTGTGAGCGAGGGTATCAGCGCGGCTGCCGTAGCATTGGCGGAGCGGCAGGGCGGCGCTGTCGCGGGTTGAGAGATGGCATTTTGTCATGGGATCACAACTGCGCAAGACACTCGTCGTCGCGGCGATTGCGGTCGCCGTGATTCTGGGTGTGGCGACGGTGTTCGTCAGCAGCCAGACCGAGTGGAACTCCGAGACGTCAGTCCAGATCGCTGCGCGGCGTCTCGACGACGGTCGCGTCGAGTTCGGCTTGCGCCAGCGGCAGGCCGATGGCTGGACCGATCT
>JAJEBU010000022.1 GCA_022822375.1 Dehalococcoidia bacterium | reverse complement strand
CGCACGTCCTCGGGCTTGCGACCGCCGGCGGTGATTGCTGCCGCTTGGTCGATCATGTCGGGCGCGACGTGCTCGGCGAGCAGCTCCAGCGACCCGATTGATGCCGACTCGCCGCCGTAGGGCATGGTCAGCAGGCACTCGCCGTCAAAAGGCACGTCGGGATGCGCGCCAGCCAGCGCGGCCGCCGTCAGGTGCACCGCGATGTTGAGCACGTCCAGACCCACGAGGCCGTTGCGCATCATCGGACCGTGCAGCTTGCGTGGGTCGCCGCCGTGCAGCTCGTGCAGCAGCGAGATGCGCTGATACGCCGCTGAGAGCAGCGTCCCTGTCCCGCAGGCGAAGTCGCCAATCTGCAGCGACGCAATCTGATCCTCGTCGCCCCACTCGGCCCCGCCCGGCGCGCGGTCGGCGGGAATCGCCAGCCCTGCCAACAGCGCCGCCGCCGCGGGTCGCGTGTAGAAGGTGGCGAGGAACTTGCGATCCGCAATCAGCCGCTGGAAGATCACGCCCGTCAGGTCGTGCGACTTGGTAATCCCGCCCTGCACCAGCTGCTCGGTCGCGTCCCAGAGCGCACTGAGCACTTCACTCATCGTCTGCAGCGGCAAGAGACTGAGAATCTCCTTCGCCGTCGCGAAGATCGGCCAGTAATTGCGCTCGAGGATCAGGTCCCACTCCTGCAGCAGCTCCGACTTCTTGTAGCTGAACAGGTCAGCCTGGAAGTCAGACAGCGGCCGCACGCGGCGCATGTCGTCCGAATCCGGTGTGGCGGCGACCCGAAACTCGGCCTCGGCGAGGGCGGAGTGGAAGATCAGCGCATTGATCAGCACGGTCATCGCCATGCGGCGCGTCTGCCCGCCCTGGTCGTCGGCCTGACCGAGCAGCTCGGCGATCTGCGCGCCCAACGAGTCCGCGGCGTGGGAGCCGTGCCTCTCCGTGAAGCGGCCTGTGGCGCGATTGATCCCGTCCTCCAGAATCTGCCCCAGTCGCTCGACCCGCGGCGCCGGCATCGATGCTCGATGCGCCAGCATCGCCAGATCGATCACCGATCCGCGCAGCCATCCCGACTCGGGCAGTCGGTCGACGCCGCCCGCGATCGTCTGCGTCAGCAGCGCGTACTCGAACTCGTCGGACGCGTTGATGGCGTCGCGCAGCGCCTGACCGCTCAGCTCGTGCAGCTCTGAGGGATAGACCAGCGCGATGGCAGACTCAATCTGTCGACCGGTCTCATTGACGACCTCGCCCAAGCGCGCGAGGGCGTCCTGCTCGGCGCTGTCGTGGTTCGATTTCTCCGCCTCAATCACCACCGGCCACAGCGACGCCTCTTCGATCAGGATGTCGGCGCGCTTACCCGATCCTTGCAACGACCGCGTCTCCTCGGCGTGCACGCGCCAGCTATGCGGACGCAGACCGGCGAGGACTTCGCCGAGCGCGACATTGATGGTCTGTTCGTGCGTGGTCATCGGGGACAGGCTAGGACACTGCACCCCGTCCGACGCCGACGCGTCTGACCGCTCTACCCTGTCCCGCAACCCGTGCTGACCATTCCCGAGGAGAACTGCCGATGGCTGTGATGCATAACTCGTTCCGAGACGCGCTGGATGCGGGCAAGCCCACGATTGGCACCCACTTCCTCTTCAACGACCCCGACATCGCCGAGCTGATCGGCGACACCGGCCAGTTCGACTACGGCGAGTACGTCGCCGAGTACTCGACCTTCGACATGAAGACGCTCTACCACCTCGCCCGCGCGGCGCAGTGCGGCAATCTGCCGCTGATGATCAAGCTCGACCAGGCCAATCAGACCTTCTGGGCGCAGGCCGCGCTAGGCGCAGGCTTCAAGTCCGTGCTCTACACCGACATCCGCACGCCCGGCGACGTCGACCGCGCGCTCGAGGCGATCCGCCCCGACAAGCCCGGCGTGATCGGCGGCGTTGGACAGATGGGCGTCAAGACGCGTCGCCCCGCGCTCGCGGGATACGCCGCGGGCGACTACGGCGCAGACCTCGAGGGCATCGTCACCGTGATCATGATCGAGAAACGCGTGGCGCTTGAGGACATCGACGCCATCCTCGAACGCGCCGCCGAGCTCAAGGTCGACATGACCCAGTGGGGGCCGTCTGACTACGGCTTCTCCTTCGACGAGCGTCCCAGCGCGGACGAGATTCGCGAGGCGGAGGAGACGGTGATCGCCAAGTCCCTCGAGTACGGCGTCGCGCCGCGCATCGAGATCGGCGCGGTTGCGCAAGCGCAGCGTTACCTTGATCTCGGTGTGAAGCACTTCTGCATCGGCTGGGACCGCTTCCTGCTCAATCAGGGCTATACCGAACTCGGCCGCGGCTTGCGCGAACTCATGGATGACTAGGAAGACCCCGAACAATGGTCACCAACAACTTCGACTGGCTCGCCACGAACCAGGAGCCCGCACTCGACCCCGATCAGAAGATCATCGACCCCCACCATCACCTCTGGGACGCGCGCCCCAACGGCCCGCGCCTGCGTTACTTCCTCGACGAGCTGCTGGAGGACACCAAGGACCTCAACGTCCGCCAGACGGTCTTCATCGAGTGCGGTGCGATGTACAACGCCGACGCGCCAACGCAGTTGGCGCCGGTCGGCGAGACCGAGTACGTCGCCGGCGTCGCAGCGCAGAGCGCCTCTGGGCTGTACGGCGAGATCCGCGCCTGCGCGGGCATCGTCAGTCACGCTGACCTGCTGTTGGGCGCCGCCGTCGGCGAGGTCCTGGACGCGCACATGGCCACCAGCGACCGCTTCCGCGGCATCCGACACCACGCCAGCTGGGACGCCTCCCCCGACGTGCCCAACTCGCGCATCGTTGATCAACCGCACATCTACCTGAACGAGACCTATCGCGAGGGTTTCGCCGAACTCGGCAAGCGCGGACTCAGCTTCGAGGCCTGGCTCTACCACCCACAGATTCCCGAGCTCACCGACCTCGCCCGAGCCTTCCCCGAGACCACGATCATCCTCAACCACCTCGGCGGCCCGCTCGGCGTCGGACCGTACGCAGGCAAGCACGACGACTACTTCCCCGATTGGCGCGACTCCATCAGCGAGCTCGCCACATGCAGCAACGTCGTCGCCAAGGTCGGCGGCATCCAGATGGTCGTCAACGGCTTCGGTTGGGAGCAGATGGAGCGCGCGCCGTCATCCGACGAGCTGCTCGAACGCAACCGCCGCTGGTATGAGCACACGATCCAGTCATTCGGCCCCGAGCGCTGCATGTTCGAAAGCAACTTCCCCGTTGAAAAGGTCTGCTGCAGCTATACGAACATGTACAACCAGTTCTTCAAGCTGGTCGCCGACTATCCCCAGGACGAAAAGGACCAAATGTTCCACGACACCGCACAACGGGTGTATCGGCTGGAAGCGCACTAGCAAAGCAGGGAGCCGCCCTCACCCCAACCCTCTCCCTTCCGGTCCCCTCTCCCTCTGGGAGAGGGCTAGGGTGAGGGTCCCGCCCTTCTGGTCCCCTCTCCCTCTGGGAGAGGGTTAGGGTGAGGGTCCCTCAGGGAGAGGGCTAGGGTGAGGGCTCGGTCCCCTCTCCCTCCGGGAGAGGGCTAGGGTGAGGGGCCCGCCCTGTCCTACCATTCAGCGAGCACCAAACAACCGAAAGATTCAACCATGCCTACCATCGTCCAGGCCGTACCGATTGAAGACGAACTCCACGACATGCTTGCGGCGGCAGGAGATGTGCGCGTGGTGGACGGCCGCGACCGAGGTGCGTTCATCGAGGCCGTCAAGGACGCCGACGGCGTTCTGCTCAACCCGTTAGTCACCATCGACCAGCAGGTCGTGGACTTGGCGCCCGAGCTGAAGGTCGTGGCGACCACCTCAGTCGGCTTCGACGCCTTCGACGTGCCGTTCCTGACCAGCAACGGCATCGCGCTCTGCAACACGCCGGGCGTGCTCTCGGCGGCCGTCGCCGACCTGACTATGGCCTTCCTGCTGATGCTGTCGCGTCACCTGATGGAGTTCGAGGCTTACAACCGTTCGGGCGGCTGGGGCCGCCGCGAGCCGTATCCCGCGCTGGCCAACGACCCGCTGGGCAAGACAATCGGCATCGTAGGTTTCGGACGCATCGGCCAGGAGGTCGCGCGACGCGCCAACTTCGCCGGCATGAAGGTGCTCTGGTACGACATCTTCGACGACCCGCCCGCCGACGCGCCGCCGGCCGAGAAGCGGACACTCGATGAGCTGCTCGCCGAGTCTGACTTCGTCAGCATCCACACCGATCTGAACCAGTCCTCGCGGCACATGATCAGCGCGCGAGAGATCGCGTTGATGAAGCCCACCGCCTATCTGATCAACACCTCGCGCGGACCCGCCGTTGACCAGAACGCGCTGCACGACGCCCTCGTCGCGAACCAGATCGCCGGCGCCGGACTCGACGTGCTGGAACAAGAGCCGCCCGATCCGGATGAGCCGATTGTCAAGCTGCCCAACGTGATCACCTTCCCGCACATCGGCACGGCCACCGAGGAGACGCGCTACGCCATGCGCGCCCTCGCGACCCGAAACGTCGTCAACGTGCTCAGCGGCAACCAGCCCGAGGCGATCGTCAATCCCGAGGTGCTGGCGTAAGCTCCCACCGCCACTGGATGAGGACGCCCGCGCGCACCGCTATCCTCAAACCGAAGCGGCTCACTGAAAGATCGGACAACCCACGATGTCCTGGCGACCACGACGTATGAAGTTCGGACTCTTCCTCGCCCCATTTCACCACGTTGGCGAGCATCCGACGTTGGCGCTGCAGCGCGACGTCGAGCTGATCGAGCACCTCGACGCGCTCGGCTACGACGAAGCCTGGATCGGCGAGCATCACTCCTTCGCCCGCGAGATCATCTCGAACCCGATGATCTTCATGGCCGCCCTGGCCGAGCGGACGAAGCACATCAAGCTCGGCACCGGCGTCGTCTCGCTGCCCTACCACAATCCGCTCATGATCGCCGACGACCTGCTCCAGCTCGACCACATGACGCGCGGACGGGTCATGCTCGGCGTCGGACCGGGCGCGCTCACATCGGACGCGGTGCAGATGGGCATCGAGCCGACCACACAGCGTCAGCGCATGGCGGAGGCCTTCGACGCCATCGTCCAGCTGGCACGCTCCGACGAGCCGGTCTCCATGGAGACTGACTGGTTCTCGCTCACCGAAGCGCGACTGCAGATGGCCTGGTACTCCGATCCCCACCCGGAGCTGGCCGTCGCCGTGATCCTTACCCCGTCGGGACCGCAGCTCGCAGGCAAGCACGGAGCCAGCCTGCTCTCCGTCGGCGGCGCAGACTCCGAGGGCATGAAGAACGTCTGGGATTGGTACGCCGAAGCCGCCGAAGAGAACGGCCACAACGTCTCGCGTAAGAACTGGCGCGTCGTGATCGCCATCCACGTCGCCGAGACTCGCGCGCAAGCCATCGAAGATGTGCGTCAGGGATTTCTGAAGCGCGCCTACGTCGGCGACGTCCGCGATCCGGGTCGACGCGGCGGCATCGCGCTGCAGATGGCGGACACCATTGAGGAAGCGATCGACAAGAACATGGTTATCGTCGGCTCGCCCGAGGATGCCATCGACCAGATCGAGGAACTGCACGACCGGGCCGGCGGCGTCGGCGGGTTGCTCTCCATGCACCACGAGTGGGCCTCGACCGACGCGACCAAGCGCAGCTACGAACTGCTCATGCGTTACGTGGCTCCGCGCTATCAGGGCCAGCTGGACCGCCTGGTCGCCTCGCGCGACTTCGTCGAAGACCGCCAGCTCGACATCTTCGGCGCCGGTCAGAAGGCGATGGCCAAGGCCTTCGCCGACGCCGGCAAGGAGCTGCCGCCCGCCTTCCAGCAGGCCGCCGCTGCCGCCGCCGAGGCCGCCAGCAACGGCGCCTCCCCATCCGAGGCAGAAGCCGAGCCCGTCGCCGACTAACTCCCGCTCCCTAAGGGCGAGGCTCGGTCCCCTCTCCCTCCGGGAGAGGGCTAGGGTGAGGGTCCGGCTATGCAAGCCATCGTCGCGCTCGCTGGCGAGATCAATGACTCCCCCCTCGTGCGCAGCGCGATTGACGGCGCTGGCCTGATCGTCGCCGCCGACAGCGGCGCAAGTCGGCTACGAGCGCTCGGCATCCTGCCGCACGTCGTGATCGGCGACCTCGATTCGCTCGCGGGCGACGACCTCTTCCTTCTCAAGGCAGCCGGCGTCGAGGTCGAACCGCATCCCGATCCAGAGCAACGCACCGACGGCGATGTCGCGATTGAATACGCGCTCAAGCGCGGCGCGACCAACATCATCGTCGTCGGCCTCTTCGGAGGCCCACGCATGGATCACGCAGTCGCCAACTTGTACTTACTGACGCATCCGATGCTCAAACATGTACCGACCTGGACCGTAGATGGCTGGACGGCGCTGACGGTCCTCAACGGCGACGGAGTCCGCCAGGCCCACTTCCAGGGCCAGATCGGAGACTACGTCAGCATCACCGCCGTCAGCGCGGAGGTGCGAGGCATCACGACGGTGGGACTGAAGTGGCCGCTCGACAACGCCATGTTCACCAGAGGTCACGGCGAGGGCACGTCGAATGAGTTGATCAATGATCGGGCGATGATCCAGATCAAATCAGGAACCGCCTTCGTCTCGCACCACTTTCGGACTGAGCGGTTGCCGTCGAGGTGATGTCGCACCGAATCTCAGGAGCGCGAGACCGTCTCACTGACGGTCCATCCCCCGCTGGTTCCCAGACTTGATCAGGGACACGCGGGGGTCTGCTCGGGGTCCGGAACGGCAGCGAAATGCCCGACCAGATGGGCGGCGCCGATCCGAGCAGACCCCCGATCAAGTCGGGGGATGGGAGTTGGACGTCGTCGAGGTGAAA
>JAJEBU010000152.1 GCA_022822375.1 Dehalococcoidia bacterium | reverse complement strand
GCAAGGAGACTTGTCTTCCGTTGCGTGCGAAAGTCCATCGACTGGATGAACTCTGCTAGCGCATCAACAGAGGTGCCGCGGTTCAGTTCGCCCCAAGAGTGGTGGCAGCCGGCAAGGATACGGAGCATTGTCGCGCTGTACGCAAAGGTCTTGTCGCGCATTTTCGGGAGATAGTCATCGTCCACTTCCCCTGAGACTAGGTCGAGGTATTCGCCTCTCGAAGCTGGAAGGAAATCGTCTAGCCAGTCGATGCCTCGCTCGATGATGTTCTCGAGATCTATCTCAGCCTCTTTTTCCCTCGCCCGACTAACCCTGCCTCCGTAACCATGTTCGAGGGTCTTGAGACAGAGCACTAGGTGATTGAAGGAGATAAGTTTCTCGCTTCCGCGAGCAACAGTGGAGCGGTCCATCTCCACAAACGGAGAGATCCACTCGCTGCGTAGTCGGATCTCCTCCGCCGCTCGATTGTAAGGATCTCGCGTGTCGAAACGGGCCCTTGTAACCGCATCGATGTTCTTCGTCTTCGCCATATCCGCAAACATCTGGCGGATTCTCGTGTCATCCTCTTCGACATAGAGGGCGACTGGCATCTGGGACTTACAGAATCGAGCGCGGCGCTCCTCCTCTTCAGGGGATAGGACTGCCGTGAGGAACTGCCGGATTGCCTTCCTACGATGTTGTCCGTCGATGATCTTCAGAGCAGAACGCCCCCCCTCCTTTAGGGATAGGAGCCCCACGTCAGGAAGATCGACTTCTTCTCCGACGTAGCTCACAAACTCGACGAAGGCTGGTGAGATACTCAGACAAACAGGTCCAAAAACCCAGTCGTCGCGATCCGTCAGATAGCCTTCGATGCCCTTGGCGTGTGAGGGGGTGAATCGTCGTTGGTGCGTCCCAATCACGTTCGGGTCCACATCTTCAGGCAACGAGTCGTCGAATTGGGTCATCCGCAAGCTGAAGTGAAAGACCTCCCGTCCGCCCTGTTGAATCCGAATGGCCGGCGCTTGGAGTACTGGTGTTGATGGCGGAGGTGTGACCTGAGGGTTCATATCGAGTCCTTTCGATCCCGCTGTTCGCAATGTAAGTGATTGCGATAGTCTGAGACTACCATGTTCCTAAAGATTTAGCGTAATCTCTTAAGTGCCTTCTGTATAGCAGTTTACTCCGTTGGGCTGCAGTTGTTCCCGCTCGGAGAGCAACATGTGACGAGGCAGAGTTCTCGGAAGCGCGACGAACAGATCCCCGCGTGAAGCGTGGGATGGCAGTGGGGCAGGTCCCCGCACGTGGGCGGGGACTGGATGTTTCAACACTTGGTTGACCCTCACACCACCCCGTAACTCACATGCAACCGCTTGATTCCACCGATCAGCTGGCTGGCCAGCCTCTCGGGCTCCCCTTCCACCTCGAAGCCATCCAGCTTGCCGATGAGGTGACGGAACACTGACCGCATCTCGAGCCTGGCCAGGTTTGCGCCTAGACAGAAGTGCTCGCCGAAGCCTCCGAATGCGAGATGCTCGTTCGGCGACCTCGTGATGTCGAACTCGTCGGGGCGCTCGAATACGTCCTCGTCGCGGTTGGCCGATGGATACCACATCGCGAGCGTCTCGCCGGCTTGCATGGGTACGCCTCGGACTTCGGTGTCACGAGTCACCGTGCGCGCGAAGTGCACCACCGGCGACGTCCAGCGCAGCATCTCCTCGACCGCGCTGTCGAGCATGGCGGGATCGGTTCGCAGCCGTTCGAACTGCTCTGGATGCTCAATCAGCGCCAGCATCCCGCCCGACGTCGCGTTGCGCGTGGTCTCGTTGCCAGCCAGGATCAGCAGGATCGCGTAGGAGAGGATGTCCTGCTCTGGCATCGGTTCGCCGTCGATTTCCGCCTGCACGAGCGTCGTCATCACACTCTCGTCCGGCTCGCGACGCTTGCGCTCGATGTGCGCCGTGAAGTAACCCTGCAATCCGCGAATGCCCGCCTGCCAGGTCTCGCGGCGCGAACGCCCACGCTGATATTCAGGATCCTCCGATCCCAGGAACTCGTTGGTGAATCTGAAGATGTCCTCCCACGACTCACGCTCGACGGCGAGCAGCTCGCAGATCGCGGCCATCGGCATCTTCGCCGCGACGTCGCGGACGAAGTCCATCTCGCGACGGTCGGTCAGCTGGTCGACCAAATGCTCCGCTGCTCGGTCGATCACGTCCTCCGCGATCTCGTCAATGCGATCCTCCAGGATCGTCATCCCGCGCGGAGAGAATCGGCGGCTGGTCGCGTTGCGGTACTTCCCGTGCTCGGGCGGGTCCATGTTGATCAGATTGGGCACCGTCAGCGACGGATCATTGGCGCCGCCATCGCCCTGTCCAGCCTCGCGCACGACCAACCGCCGGCTCGAGATGAACGTCTCCGGGTCTCTGGAGATCGCCTGGATGTCGTCGTACCTGGTGATCGACCAGAACGGCGTGACGCCAGGTCGGTCGTACCAGTAGACGGGCGCCTCGCGGCGTTGCAGCGCCCAATCAGCCCACGGATAGCCTCGCTGATAGACGCTGGGCGTGACCAGATCGATGCGGTCGAGCGAGCTCGCCAACGTCGCCATGCCGAACTCCCCTCATCCAGCGCACTCCCGCTGATGACTCTAGGATTCGGCATAAGCCTAACAATCTCATCAGGCCCAACCAGCGTTGCTGCGCGAAACGGGAGGCATCTATGACAGACAAACGGTCACTGCTCGGCGTCTACGAGGGCTACACGGATGTCGTCGCCGATGGCTACGCGCGAGAGTCGGTCTACCTGCCGATGGTCGACGGCTGTCGAATCGCAATCGACATACTGCACCCGACGCATCGCGGTGAGATCATCTCCGGTCAGACGCCCGCCGTACTCCACGCCACGCCGTATCGGCGCGCCTTCGAGAAGACCGGCCTCGCCAGCGCATCAGCTCGCTACGTCGAAGAGCTGAGAGCCGTCGAACCAGGCGAACTGGTCACGCAGTACGAAGAACGCCCGATCGCTCGGGAACTGATCCACCACGGCTACCGCTTCGTCTCAGTCGACATCCGCGGCACGGGCGCCTCGTTTGGCGAGACGTACAACGACTCGTGGCTCGCCGGCCAGGACATCGCACGAGTCATCGACTGGCTCTGCACTCAATCGTGGTCGTCAGGACGCGTGGGCATGGTGGGCATTTCGTACGAGGGCATGCTGCAGTTCTTCACCGCCGCGCAACGGCCAGCCGGGCTCAAGTGCATCGCGCCGCAGTACCCGGGCCTGCCGCATTGTTATGTCGACGGCGGCCTCGCCATCACGAGTTTCGCCCGCGTCTGGGAGCGGTTGCACAAGGGAATCTCCGAGAACGAGCCGTCGGCGCCCGTCGACGGCCCCGACGGCGAGCGTCTCCGCGCAGAGGCCGAGTCTGAGCGGTCGCCCGATATGTACCGATGGGTCGAGACGTTCTCGGAGATGGACCCGCGCGACGTGACCCGCATGTCCTCCTTTGACGGTCTGCTGCGGCGCAAGCCGCGTCCCGACCTGGGCCTCGGCGAGGTCGCCAGCGGCTGGTTCGACTCCACCGACTTGATCAACGCGAGCGGCGTGCCGACGTATCTCGTCACGGGCTGGTGGGACCTGACCTTCCCGGGTTATCTGATTGACGCCTTCAACCGCCTCGACGTGCCGAAGAAGCTGATCGTGGGTCCGTGGAATCACGGGCAGGGCGGCGATCCCGAGCTGCTGCGCTGGTTCGACCACTGGCTTGCGGACATCGACAACGGCGTGATGGATGAGCCAGCCGTCCACTACGGCGCCAGCGACCCCTCGGGCGCGACGACGTGGCATGCGGCTCCGCGTCTGCCACTGCCCGAGGCACAGCACCGCAACCTCTTCCTCTCAGCGGACAGTGAGCTGACGCGTGAGCGCCCGCCCAGCGGCAGCCTGGACTATCACGTCGACCACGGTGTCAGCCTCGGCGAGCTGTCGCGGCACAGCTACTACGTCGACGACCTGTACATCAACACCACTGACCTCGATTCGCGAGCCGAGCGCTGCCTCTCCTTTGCGACCGAACCGCAGGAGCGGGAGATTGAGATCACCGGCTGGCCGGCGGTCTCGCTGGAACTGTCCACCACGTCGGACTGCGGCGCGGTGTTGGTCACCCTGGAGCAGATCTCGTCAGACGGCGGGGCGGCCTATCTCTCCGAGGGCTTTCTCAACTTCGCGCACCGCCGCACGGGTGACGATCCTGGCGGTCACGAGGGTCCCGTCTGGCACAGCTGGAGCAAGGCCGATCTCGCTCCCGTGACGCCGGGCGAGTCCATGCAGCTCGAGGTCGAGATGTATCCCGTCTCAGCAGTGGTCAGAGCCGGCGACCGACTCCGACTCACCATCGCCGCAGCCGACGCTGACAACCTCGTCGTCCCCACGCAGGGCGCTCCCGGAGCAGCGCCTGAGGACGTCACGCTCACGCTGACGACCGGCGGAGAGCGAGCATCACGCCTGCTGCTGCCGATCGTCAACGAATCTGTGACGCCCACGGCGCAAGTCGTGGCAGGCGGGTTCGACGGAGAGTCAGGCGGATTCGCGTTCCGCCGGCCGGTCGATCCAGCGGTCAGCTAACAGCGTCACTCCCCGAGGAATGCCGGCGGCCGACGCTCGAAGAGGGCCCGAATGCCCTCCTTCGCATCGTTGGAGTTGCGGGCCGCGGCGACCAGCGCATCAACGTCCTCGTGGGGGATGTGATCGCGGAAGTCCATCTCTCGCACGATCAGGGCTTTCATCGCCCGCAGACTCAGCGGCGCGTTCTTGCTGAGCCGCTCGATGATGGCCTGAGCCGCCTCGTCGAGGCCGTCGGGATGGGCAACCCGCGCGATGACGCCCCATTCGTGCATTTTGGCCGCCGGTATTCGGTCGCCCAGCAGCAAGACCTCGCGCGTGGCGACCGGGCCGGCGACTTCGAGCAGCTTCTTGGCCAGGAACCACGATGGCGCGAGACCAATCTGGGCGAGCGACATTCCGAATTTTGCTGTATCGGACGCGACCACGAAGTCGCAGTGCAGCGCCAGCTCGTTGCCTCCCGCAATCGCGTCGCCCTGCACGACGGCGACCACTGGCAGCGGCCAGTGTTGGATCGCGTCGAGCATCTGCTCGATGGAGACGTCGCCGCCAGGCAGGCCTGACTCCCGCTCTCGCAGATCGAGACCGGCGCAGAACACTGGGCCGTTCGCGCGAATCACGGCGACCCGCTCATCAGCGGCGGGCTCGCCGGCGAATGCCGCGTGCAGATCGGTCAGCATCTCCGAGTTGAGGGCGTTGCGCTTCTCCGGGCGGTTCAGCCTGACCGTGCGGACCGGGCCATCCACCGTCACATCGATGATCTCGCTCATCCCATCCTCCAGGTTCTACCAGCAGGTTGTGCAGGCTAGACGCTGCCGCGATTCAACAGGTCGCGGGCCATGATGATGCGCTGCACCTCGGACGGGCCCTCGCCGATCCGTCGAATGCGCATCTCGCGGTACCAGCGCTCCAGTGGCAAGTCTTTGGTCACGCCGATGCCGCCGTGGAT
Source organism: Dehalococcoidia bacterium (assembly GCA_022822375.1). Classification (GTDB taxonomy): domain Bacteria; phylum Chloroflexota; class Dehalococcoidia; order Bin125; family Bin125; genus Bin125. The sequence continues at coordinate 466 of JAJEBU010000152.1, read as the reverse complement.
CTGGATCGCGCGGTCGACGACGCGGCTCGCGCCTTCGGTCGTGGTCAGCTTGGCCATCGCCGCCTCGAACCGGAACGGCTCGCCGCGCTCGGCTTTCTCAGCGGCGGCGAGATACATCATCCGTCCCGTGCGAATGTCGATCTCGTTGTCCACGATCATCCACTGGATCGCCTGGCGGGAGGCGAGCACGTCGCCAAACGTCTCGCGTTGCTTCGCGTAGTTGATCGCCAAGTCCTGCGCCGCCGCCGCGATCCCGACGCAGGTCGCGGAGTATGGGATCCGCTGACGCGTAAGGTTGTTGTTGGCCAGAGAGAACCCGCCGCCTTCCTCTCCGACCAGGTTGGCGGCTGGGACGCGCACGTCGTCGAAGGACAGCTCGGTGCCATAGTTGGCTGAGCGCAGCGTGTGCACGACACGCCGCACCTCGAAGCCCGGCGAGTCGGTGTCGACGAGGAACGCGGAGATG
>JAJEBU010000150.1 GCA_022822375.1 Dehalococcoidia bacterium | reverse complement strand
AGGCCTGGGCTGAGCAGGTGCCGGAGATCGTGGCATCAGTTGCCGCTGAGACGGCAATAGCTGGGCTTCGGCACGATGGGCTCTATGGGCCGGCGCTGACCGCCATCGAGCTGATGAGCGGTTCGCCAGATATTCGCCACGAAACCATCATCAAGATCTTGGCCAAGTTTCCGTTGCGGGCGAGTCTGGAGAAGCTGCGAGCCATCCGCCCCCTCATCTGGCAGGCGCTCGACTATCACGATCGGTCCGCGCTGCTGCGGCTCGTCAACTCAAAACTGTCGACCAAGAGTATGAGCGTTGCCCAGAGGGTCTACTGGTTCGCGGCAGGGTTGATTGCCGACCCGCAGCGCTTCACGAAGCCTATGGCGGCGTTCGTTCGAGGAGGGGAACGACGCACGAGACATCTCGTCGAATTCTTTGAGCATGCCCCCTCAAGGGAAGCAATCGCCTCGAATCTGGGAGCGGGCACGCTGCGATTGTTGATTGACGTCATGGGACCATCGTTCGGACCAGACGATATGTACTCGTCCTTCAAGGTCAGGACGGCGGCGGCTGGCTCGGAGCGGGTCGGACAGTTCATTCGGCAGCTAGGGGCCCTGCCAGGAAGTGATGCGACAGAAGCACTTGCCGCACTTGCGAGCAATCCCCATTTGAGCAGTTGGCAGGAGTTCATCGCCAGGACCAGCGAGTACCAGCGCGCCCTTCACCGGGAGGTGACCTTCGTCCATCCCACTCCTGGCCAGCTACAGCAATCCCTGAGCGGCGCAGGACCGGCGAATGCCGCCGACCTGGCAGCGCTGCTCCTTGAGCGACTCGACACCGTCGCATCGGATATCAGATCCAGCAACGCGGACATATGGCGTCAGTATTGGAACGAGGACTCGCACGGTCGGCCAAAGTCTCCGAAACACGAGGACTCGTGCCGCGATGCTCTGATGGACCATCTTCGTCCACTGTTGCCAAAGAGCGTAGATGCCCAGCCAGAGGGACAATACGCGGGCGACAAACGCTCGGATATCCGCGTCTCCTGCTCCAGCTTCAATGTCCCAATAGAGATCAAGAAGGCCTTACACCGCGACCTCTGGAGCGCGCTCAGAACTCAGCTCATCGGCAAGTACTCCCGCGACGCCGCCACATCCGGCCACGGAATCTACGTGGTGTTGTGGTCGTCCGACGCCAGGATGACTCCGCCGCCATCGGGAGTTCGTCCAACGACTCCCGATGACCTGAAAGCGCGACTCGAGGAGTCACTCTCGGATGAAGAAGCCCGCAAAATCAGCGTCGTCGTGCTGGACGTGAGCCCCGTTCGGTCACCAGCGTTCCATTGACGAGGACGGCACCTACCGGAGATCTTCTTCTACTCGCCGCTGCTCAGTCAGAGTGTCGCATCATGAAGATCACCAGGGCAAGCATCATCGCCCCCGGTGCAACAGCGAAGAACATCCCATGTTCCCAGAAAGGCTGATTTCACAGACCGGTCAGGGTCTCCCAGGACTCTTGGAGCAAAATCCCTGTTGTCAGCCACGTGACGAATAGCGCCCCTGCCACCAGCACCAGAGTAATCACGTGACCAAACCTTCCTCTAGCGAACAACGCGAGGTGCAATCCGTTCTTCGCAGCAAGGCTCGCCACTTGGAGCAAGGGCTGGTGGGTAGCCTTGATCGCCGAAGCTCATCGCCTCCGCCACCAAGGGCGGCTGAACCGGTCAGGCTCGTCGCCAAATCCTTCTGCCAGTGCCATATCAATCAGCGGTCCGACAGAGACCTTGAGTGTTTTGATCGCTCTTGATCTAGGCCAGTTGATCGGTCTAAGACTAGGCCACCTGGAGGCGGACATAGTCTCTCCCGACGGTGGTTGCAAGGTCTCACTTCCTGCCTGCCGCTGCGACGACGCGGTTGTTTGACGCGCGTGACGAGTCCTGTAGGACTGGCCTTTGGGCGTGAGGATGTGGGCGTGGTGACCGAGGGGTCGAGCAGGGCGGTGGTCAGCTTCTCATCGCCGAAGACCTGGACCCATTCGGAGAACGCGAGGTTGGTGGTGACGATCGTGGAGCGCCGCTCGTAGCGGTCGGCGAGCAGGTTGAAGAGCAGTTCGCCGCCGGCCCGGTCGAAGGGCACGAAGCCCAGCTCGTCAACGGTCAGCAGTGCGACGTGCAGGTAGCGCTGGTGCAGCCGCGAGAGCGTGCGCTCGTCGCGCGCCTCGACCAGTTCGCGGACGAGATCGGCGGCGCGGATGAAGGCGACCCGCTGGCGGCGCTGGACGGCTTCGATCCCGAGCGCGATCGCGAGGTGGGTCTTGCCGGTGCCGATCGGACCGGCGATCACGATGTCCTCGCCGCGCTCCAGGTAATCGCAGGTGGCGAGTTGGGCGAGCTGCGGTCGCTCGATCCCACGCAGCGCGTCCCAGTCGAGTTGGTCCAGGGTCTTGAGGTCGGGGAAGCGCGCGCCGCGCAAGAGCCGGGCCACGGCGCCGTCGCGGCGGACCAGGACCTCGGCTGCGAGCAACTGGAGCAGGAACTCCTCGTAGTCCCAGCCATCGTGGGCGGCCTGGCGAACGAGCTCGGGGTAATGGCGACGCACCGTCGGCAGCTTGAGGTCGCGGCAGTGGGCCTCGAGCACGGCCGCGCGGGCGCTGGCGTTGATTGGACCGCTCACCGGGACACCCCCTCGAGCAGGCGGTCGTAGTCGGCCGCCGAGGCGCGCTCCACGCGGTAACCGCGCAGCCGTTCGGGGACCGTCACCTCGCCCGTCTCCTGGACGGCGGCCAGGGAACGGCGGAGCGCCAACTCGTCGAAGCCGCCCTCGGCGAGACCGGCCTCCAGCGCCCCCCCGCACGAGCTCCTCTCCGTACTCGGAGGCCGCCTGCAAGAGCCGCGCCAGGGCTCGGGCGGCCTCATGACCGCCGCGTTTGAGCTCCAGCGGCGTCCATAACTCGGCGTAGGGTCCGCCCAGTTCCTCGACCAGTTCCGGCGCGACCTGACGCAGCGCCGCGGCTTGCGCGAGAGCTCGGCGAGGTAGTGGCGGTAACATACCCGGCGGCCGCCGAAGCGCTCACGAGGATGGCGGACCTGCTCCGACCCGCAGTGGAAGGCGACCTCCGAGACCCCGCCCCAGGCGGTCACCGTGAGTCCCGCCCAGCGTTCGGGCACCGAGTACCCAGCGCGTAAGCGCGTCAAACGCGCAGGCGCCTTCCAGCCGGACCATCGCGCTGCGGTTGACGGAGACCGGCTGCATCCGCCGCGGCTCGAACGCGACCTGGGGCAGCGGCCGCAGCAGCGGCTCTTCGCGGGCAAAGCGCTCAGCCACCCGCTCGGGCGCGAGCCGCTCGATCTCCGCCTGGATCCGCTCCGAGAGCTGGTCCAGCGAGTCGTCGCGCGGCACCGGCGTCAGCACCTGCAGGCGCAGCCCGCGGCCGCGCGACTCGACCCGCCCTTGTCGTGTCCCTGGCCGGGCCGGGCGAAGCTGGGCTCGAACGCGTAGTGACTGGCCAGTGCGGCGAAGTGCTCGGTCAACTGCCGGCGCGGGAACTGCACCCGCCGGACGGCCGCCGAGAGGTTGTCGTAGACCATCCGCCGGGGCACGCCGCCGAAGTGGGCAAAGGCGCGCACATGCCTATCGAGGAAGGCGAGCTGGTCCTGGCGCTCGTAGAGCCGGACGAAGTCGCGGCCCGAGTACATCAACCGGAACAACAGCAGCCAGACCCGGCGCCGCTCGCCGGCCAGTTCGACCGCGACCTCAAAGAAGTCGACCTGCGCGCTCTCGGCCGGGCGGTGGACCAGGGGCACGTAGAACTCGGCCCGCCGCCTCCGCCACTCGCGCAACTCAGAGAGCACCAGGGTCAGGCCGACTTCGTAACCCTCCTCGCGCGGCTGCCGGTGCAGCCGACGGCCGCTGAACCGCTGCTTCCCCGTCGTCCGCTGGGACCACTCCTCCAGCAATTGCTCCAGCCGCGGCCGGACGCGATCCAGCACTGGACTCGAACGCCGCCGCTGTTGCCGCTCGGGCACGGGCGTCGCCAGGTAGCGGGGCACCGTGTCCCGTGCCAGGTCCATCTCGCGGGCGACCCTGCGTTGACTCTGGCACTCGACCAACACCTTGCGCCGCAGCGCGTAGATATCCATCACTCCGAGCATCCCTCTCTCCCAACCGGCATCAGCTTCTGCCGAGCACAGGTTGGGGCCTGGCCGCCAAGTGGCCGAGTTTTAGAACGATCACTGTGTCAACGAGCAGCGATTCGGTCAGTAGCTAAGCGATGAATGCATCTGCGGCGCGACGGGCTACGCCACGGTCGAGGCATCGCGGAAGCCGGAGCCGGGCGGGACGCTGATCGACCTTGCCTCCGACGACCTGAAGGATCCGAGCTTCGCGGCATCGCCGGCCTGGGATCCTGATCCGGCGACGCCGAGGGGTCCCTCGCTGACGCTGACCCAGGACTGGGACGGAACTGATGGCGGTGCTCGAAGCCAGCCACATCCGCTGACCCCGCACCAGATCGCGGAGCTGCACTGGGGTGCCGAACGCGTCGCGGAGAAATGGTATCCCGAAGGCTGGATGCGCAGCCGCGTTAAACGCCGACTCGCCAGCGCCCGCGTCCTGCTGAAGTTCTGTCGCGATATCGCAACTGGAACGTGAGCGGATTCGTTCTGCCGGCGGAAACGCGCTGCAGTGACCTTCCGTCCTGAGTCGTCAGATCTCCACGACATGCGCTTGTCGGTTCGGCCGTAACGCGTCTAGGAGCGTCCGTCGCCGCGGCCCGCTGGGTAGTGTCCCAAAGTGAATCACTTTCCGAGCGATGAATGCACCTCTCGCCATCGATGCAGTCCACGGTTCAGCGCCGTTCCGACTTCCCACCGGCGACCACGCCAGATTCGTAGCCCGAATCATCACCCGCACCGGCATCGAGATGGCGGTTGCGCTGAGAGTCTAGATCTGCCCGCGACACTGAGCCATTGCCCTGCCGCGAGGACGGAACGAGCTAACTTGCCGCTCTCTTCTTCCTCAATCGAGCAGCGTTCTGTCGAAGCACGCCTGTCACGTTCAAGCGGTATTGGGCCATTGAGACGCTAACGCCGTGCTTTGCGGCTATGTTTTCGGCGTCTAGGTCCCGTCTCACCTCGGACACAAGCAGATCCCGTGGAAGCAAGAGCGATCCTGAGAGCCAACGAGCCTCCTCTTCTTGCACCGGATCACACGAGAGGAACGTGATCCCTCCGAGCTTCTCGATTCGGCTCAGGTCGTGATTCAAGAGCACATGCGCCATCTCGTGAGCGATGTCGCTTTCCCGACGCGTGCTCGGGGAGAGTGGATTGACGACGATCACTGTGCGACTCGGCGAAGGCCGGAAGGTGCACGCAGAGAAACAGTCGGCTTGGAGCTGTTCGAGCGCGACGAACTGTGAACGAGGGACCAACTCGTCGCCGGCAACGATCTCGACACCAAGAAAATCGGCGAGCCGGTCCAGAGGTACTCGGTCATCGCCGGAAAGGCGCAGGTCTGCACGAATTCCCTGAACAATGCGTTCTGCCTCAGACTTGAAGCCCCTACGAAGGGCCATCTGCCGATCCTCCCTCCAGAGCCTGGTTCATGTCGGCCAGTAGGGTGCCGAGTGCCTGAGCGGCTTCGGGCCTGAACGTCTTTGACGCCCTCAGGTGCGCTGCAATCACCTCTTCAGGTCGTGCGAGCGCCTCATAGAGCTCAGTGACGATGTGGGAAATCTGCTGGGCAGCCTCAGGCGTCAGGCTGCGATCCGCGCGGAGGTGCTCAGCGATGATCTCTGGGGTCGCAGTCGCACGCTCATGAGCACTGAAAAACTGATTGATGTCGGCGCCGCACCATTCGACTAGGCGCTTGAACTTCGGCAGATCGGGAATGTGCCCTCGCTCAACGCGGGCCAGGGTATTGAAGGGAATTGCCAGCTCGGCGGCCGCCTCACGCAGGCTCAGCCCTCGACGTGACCGCTCAGCAGCCACGAGTCTCCCGAGTTCGGACAACTCCAGCCGTTCCTGCTTCACGGCACCTCCTTGTGTCTGACATGATACACCGCGCCGTTCCTGGGTTGACGACGCGGCACCATCCATCTAGACTGTATCAGCAGTGGTACAGAACTCCACTATCGAACAGCTCAGAAAGGAGCTGCCTCATGCCTGGAAGAACCCAGATCTACGTCAGCGCTCGAGAATACAAGGTCGATGGCCACCGTGTGACCTACGAGCAGATTGTCGATATCTGGAACGAGCTTCACCAGTCGGAGGGCAAACACATCCTCGGCACCCCCGGCATCGACTACGAGGACGATCAACAGGGCAATGACGGAGTCCTCTTGCCCAGACATGCTGTTCAGGTCAAGGACGGCACCAGTTTCTCAGTGGATCCCGAACATGTCTCGTAACACCAAACTCTTCGCATTCGCCGATCAGGTCGGCTTCGAGGTCAGCATCGACGGTGATGTCGTTCGTGCAGCCCGTGTCCCATGTCTCCTCAAGGACGGAGAACAGGGTACCTGCACCATCGAAAAGTCCTTCGACCCCAGCAACGGACATCCGACTGACCGACTGGGCAGTGCCACTCACGCGGTGCGGGTCCGCACTGATCCAGAGATCGACGGGCTCGTCTACGGTGCCAATGGTTCTCCAATCGGCAACTGCATCGGCACGGACCAGAAGTCCTGGTCAGATATCTCGATAAAGAAAGTACCACTGAACGCCCCGGTGAAGGATGAGTCGGCGGAGGAAGTCGTTCACCGCTATGCCAAGCAGATTGTAGGGGCGGTGACTGCTGCCGGTGAATCAACCTGGGATGACGATACCGTTCCCTCTCCCTTCAAGATCCCGAACACCTTCGAGACTCGAGCCGCACTCGCCCCGATTCAAGACCGAGCTCGCGGGCAAAGCGTCGCGATCATTGGTCTTGGCGGTACTGGTTCGTATGTTCTCGACTTGATTTCCAAGGCCCCTGTCTCGGAGATTCACTTGATCGATGACGACGTGGTCAAGTGGCACAATCTCTTTCGAGCTCCCGGCGCTCCAACAGCGGAAGAGGTCGAATCGTTGCGGGCCGGCGAGCAAAGGAAAGTTGACTACCACTCCACCAAGCAAGAATCCTTTCGGGAGGGAATGCAGCCTCACTCTGTTCAAGTCAATGGCACGGAAATGTGGCGCGACTTTCTTGCTGCTCACCCAGTCGATTTTGCCTTCGTCTGCATTGACCAGGCAGCCAACGAGGATTCGCCTCGACAGGATGGCGTTTACCAGGCGCTCGCCGAGACCGGAGTTCCTTTCATAGACTCAGGCGTGAGCATCTCCGTTGAAGGCGGTGCCATTCGAGGTGTCGTCAGAACATCATTCAACGGACGCGGTTCTGACCATTGGAAGCCAGCAATCCCCAACGCGAAAGTAGCGGGTGCGGTCCAAGGCTATCGCAATGTACAACTGCCAGAGGTGAACGCTTTGGCGGCGTCGCTCGCGGTAATGGAGTGGCGCCGACGCACTGAGCAATATTGCTCCGAATCCTCGTCGATTAGGCACGACTTCCGACTCGAGACATCCAAAGTAGTCGCAGTGCCAGGCCACGAAGACGGAGAATCGGTTTGAAGCTCCGTCCAGTGTTCGTTGAAACGATGCCGAAGTTTGAGTCGATCGGCGATGGTGAGATTTGGATCAGCCACAAGCATCGGACCATTAATCTGCGCTGCCCGTGTGGCTGTGGAGACTTGACCGTCCTGTCAATCCACCCGAGCCGCTGGCATGTGCAGTTCGATGGGAAAGCTGTGACGCTTGCCGGGCCAACGGGTGGCTCAATATGGGCCAACTCTGGCTGCGGGAGCCACTTTCTGATCCGCAACAGCAAGGTGATATGGATGGATAAAATCGATCCGGGGAGCCACCAAGACTACGCGGAATCCGAGCTTGACCGAATGCTCGCAGAAGGGCCGTCCAGGAGGTCGCTACTTTCGCGGATACGCGGGCTCTGGCGCCGTGCCTTGAAGCGACAGTGAGTCAATCCGGAGTCCCCTGCGTTAGGGCGGAGTCGTGAGTCCCGCCTCGAGTTTCATCAGCATACGGGTGCGCGGCCAGGATGATGCGAGCAGTCGCCGTAAGTCGTTTGATTCACTCTCACGGGCGCAGGTACATGAGTCTCAAGTGTCACGAGTGTGTTCGCGCCAATCGGAAGCTGAGCCTTCGCGTGACTTTGCACTTCTGCTCTACGCCGACTCATGTTGCTGGATGTCCTTGACCAGCAGCATCAGCGTGAGGTCGTCGAACGGCGAGGACTCGAACCCGAAGTGGCTGTAGAAGGCTGCTGCCCGACTGTCCTTGGCGTGCACCAACACCAATCGGAGTCCGGTGACCTGGGCCACCTCAAGCGCCTTGAGCAGAAAGTGCTTCAGCAGTGCGGCGGCCAAGCCTTTCCCTTGGTGCCCTTGGTCGACTGCCAGGCGTCCGAGCAACATGGCGGGTAGCGGGTCGGGCTGATTGCGTCTCATGCGGCCGGGAGCTTTGTCGCGAACGAGCGCGGCGGTGCTTGACGCGTAGAAGGCCACGACTCTGGCACCATCGGTCACGACCCAGGTGCGGCTTGATCCCTCGCCCTGATTCCGCAACGCACGCTCGCGCAGCCAAGTGTTCAGCGACTCATCGCCGCAATCGAAGGTCTCCAGCTGATGGTGTGCGACCAGCAGTTCGGGTCCGTGGTAGTCGCTCACTCAGACTCCAGGACTGACGGCTGCTCCAGCAGGGCACTCAGGCGAGGCTTGGCCGATGCAGGTCGATCGAGGATGTCTTGAAGCTCTGTCCATTCCTCTGGCGAGAGCGCAAACAGCCGTCGGTCGGCGAGATCTGCGTAGGCGGCGGAAACAGCCTGGCTGACCACGTACTCGCTCAGCGACATGCGACTCTCGGCCACCACTCGGCGTACGATCATGTCGTCAGCCGGCGAAACCCGGATTGTCCAGCGGGCAGCCTTCGTCTCAGTGCTCATGCTGGCATGGTACGTCAATCTGACGCACAGTTGCAACCAAGGTCAAAGAGGCCCGTCTGCGGACCGGCATCAAAGCGCCAATTCCCACTCGAAAGTTCGCAGTTCGGTACACGACGGCCCACCAAACTGGACAAAATCAAGAACCTTTGAGATTCGCTTTGCGTTGGAGCTGTGAAGGTCTGGTTGGTTTGGTGTGGTCTTTGGTGGCCACGGCGATGAGCAGAAACCGTCTCGAGGCTGTAGGAGTTCTGGATCCAATGGCGTGACTGCCATGGATGCCCCCAGAGAAGCACGAGGCTCAGTGCACTCCGCGCGCGTGACCGGGGTCTGGCATCCGCCCGGACCCTCGGGCGAGACGTACGCGCTGGAGCGTTCGGCCGTCAAGCTGCTGCTGCCTCCGGGCCACGCGCTCTCCGAGGGCGCCGTGGTCGGTGACACCACAGGAGACGTGCCGCGCGAGATCCGCTTCCCCTCAGACCTCCTGCACCACCACCATCTCTACGTCGCCCGCACGAGGACGGGCAAATCGACCCTGAAACGCCACATCGTCGCGCACAAGCTGCGCGAGAAGGCGGCCGGCCGCGACCGCGACGCGATCGTCGTCGTCGACCCGCACGCCGACCTGATCTCCGACATCCTCGAGCAGGTCCCCGAATCGCTCGCCTCCGAAGTCCGCTTGATCGACCTGGCCGACGAACGCGGTTCGGTGGGCATCAACCTGCTCGACACGCGCATCTTCGCGGACCGCGACCGGAGCGCCGACTCGGTCGTCCGCGTCGCCCGCGGGCTGTGGGAGCAGTGGGGCCCGAGGATGCAGTCGATCCTGGAGCAGGCAGCCAAGAACCCGCACGAAGTCAACGCGCATCCGGCAACCGAGGAGCACGAGCAGTACATCATCCCTGAAGGCGGCATCCTGCTGGCCTCCTCGGCCCAGGGCGCGGTCGGCTGCGACTTAACGGCGCTGGTCGGTGCTTCTGCGCTGAGACCTGCAGCGTCTGCTCGCAGACGAGGACCCGCCCGAGCCGGACTGGCCCGCCGACCCGATCAGGAGCGGATCGTTAGCCGCCGGGTTCTGGCGGTGCCTTGCCCGGCACCGTCGCCAATCGGACGAACTGTGGAACGGCGCCCCACCCTGCTCTCAACGGAGCCGCGCTGTGGCCGCCGACAGCGCGCCAGCTCGCCCGATGGAAGGCGACCCTGCAGGCCCAGCTGGAAAGCCTATCGATGCGGGCCACCGCCCTTCTGCTCGGGCTCTCGCGCGTCACCGTGAGCAACCACGTCCGCACCAACAGCGTTCCTGGACGCCGAAACGGTCCTGCGCCACCCTTACAGGAACGAATCGACACTGACGGGATCGCTGCTCAGTTGGACTGACAAAATCGCTGCTGTTCGACAATGAGGTGGATCACTTTCCAAGCGACGTTGACAGAACGCGCTCGTCGGCCGCGATCACGTGCAGTTTGCAGTTCAGGCCGCCGCGCTAACGGCCGATCTCCTGGGGCCCCTCTTCTTGGGCGCGCCGGTCCCATGCGGGTGGAACTTGACGGTCGTGCTATCCAGCGGCAGCGTGTCCAGGTCCACACCGGCCAGGGCCTCGCGCTGCAGTTCGGCCGCCCAGCCGTCACAACCCGCCCTTCTTGGCCCAGCGGTTGAACCGCACATAGATCGAGTGCCTGTTGCCGAAGTCGCGCGTCAGACAGCGCCAGGTGCAGCCTCGTTAGAGCACTTAGTGCCGGGCGTCGAGCACCCGGCAGTGCGAGAGCTTGAGATGATTGCTCGGCAGCAGCAACGGAGCCAGCCACGCGTGTTGCGCGTCGCCCGACTTCTTCTGGTCGCTCATCTGGTCACTACGACCGCGCCGCTGATCATCCCCACTTAGCCACAACCTCGCCCCAATGTGAACATGCCCTAGCACCGACCGCCATGACGCACGGTCCTACGATGTTCCCCAGCAGGGTGGTCAAGGCCTCAATCGATTCCATCCATCCCAGCAGGTCGTTGGCGAACGGGTCATTCTCAGGAACTTCGATCTCGGCCGGCTGCACGCGGATCGGCATTGGGCTCCACCTCCTCTGGCATAGTCCTTGATCTGATGGCGTCCCTGATTCCCTGCTACCAAGGTATACGGAGTGCCTGGTTCTTGGGCTCCGGGCTGATGTTAGTCCTCTGGCGACCCAACAGCGTGGGTCGATTTCTCGTGGCTCCTTTCGCTTGCCGCTTCGTGAATCTCGCGGACTAAACTGTTGAGGACGATGTTTTGGAAGTCCGGCTCATTCATGAATCGCGACACCAGCGCGTCGTTCTCGCTCATCCGCTCGTACATGAGGTGATGAATCTGCGGGCTGATCACGAGCTTGAAATTCTCGAGCGAATTCGCCAGAGCTGTCTGGCGAATTGCCTCCTTCTCAAGTGCACTCTCCTTGATCTGCTCGAAGTACAACCGGTCCGATTCCTTGAACTCCGTCCCGAACCGTTCATTGAGGTTGTCGATGATCTCCGATAGTGGCGCCCGTGCCTCCTCTGGATCGGCGGTTCCGACTTCGGTCGGGCTGGCCACGTACTCGGTGGCTCCCTCAGCCACGGAGATCGCTCCTGAGGACTTTTGGGCGAGTCGGTAGAACTCAAGCTCCACGTCGGCTCCGATGTCAATGATCTCCGCTCTGTCCGGACGCACATGCGGGAGCAGGGAGCGGCCGAATGCGGAGAGTCGCTCGTAATCGCGGTCGCCGTAGGGAATGATCTGACTGAGGAAGGAGTAGAGATTCACGAACGCCTGCAAGCGGTCGCGAAACTCTTTCTGTCCCTCGTCGTCCAACTCGCGGAATCGTTCGACAATGGGCTGGAGCAGGCTTTCCAGTTGGGCATGGATGCTCTTCACCCCGCCGGGCCCTGCCCTGAAGAAGGCTTGCGCGAACGCCTCGATTTCGCTCCAATGGTAGACCTGCGTCTGATCGAGCTCGTGTTTCAGTTCCTCCAGGCGGTATGGATCGGATTCCTCCAGCAACTGGGTTTGGTCGTAGTACGGCTTGAATGCCTTGCGAATGTCCTCGGGGTCGTTGACGAAGTCGAGAACGAACGGCGGCTGCTTGCCAGCGGCGGTTCGATTCAGGCGAGAGAGCGTCTGCACCGCCTGCACGCCGTCGAGCCGCTTGTCGACGTACATCGCCTGGAGGAGCGGCTGATCGAAGCCGGTCTGGTACTTCTCGGCCACGAGCAGGACGTTGTAGTCGGACGAGGCGAACCGCGCAGGCAGCGCCGACTCACCGATCGGTTTGCCGGTCACGACATCGAGGTTCATGCCTGGCTCGGTGAAATCTTCACCCGTGTCCGGATCGTGGACCGTTCCGCTGAAGGCCACGAGCGG